>NZ_JBWKWB010000023.1:0-85524 GCF_059421985.1 Pseudomonas sp. GW821-FHT02A11 | reverse complement strand
TTGATTTTGCTGAAGGAAGCGCTTGGCTATGAACCTGCGCAACAATTAACGCAGACATAGCCAATGAATTCGCTCCCGCAGAGAGAAATGCGACAAGGCTGAAGCGGGTATAGACAAACCGCCACCACCGCCCTTATCTTGCGCACCAGGCCACCGCAGTGGCCAGCGTCGCTCGGACGGTTCCGGGCGCTTACGTCTTCTAGAGGCCTCCATGGCAGACCAAGGTTCGCCGCGCCGCTTTGCGCGCATCGATCGACTCCCCCCTTACGTGTTCAACATCACTGCCGAGCTGAAAATGGCCGCTCGTCGTCGTGGTGAGGACATCATCGACCTGAGCATGGGCAACCCCGATGGGGCAACACCGCCGCATATCGTCGAAAAACTGGTCACCGTCGCCCAACGTGAAGACACTCACGGCTACTCGACTTCGCGTGGCATCCCGCGTCTGCGTCGGGCGATTTCCAGTTGGTACAAAACCCGCTATGAGGTCGACATCGACCCCGAAAACGAAGCCATCGTCACCATTGGCTCGAAAGAGGGCCTGGCGCACCTGATGCTCGCCACACTCGATCAGGGCGATACGGTGCTGGTGCCCAACCCGAGTTACCCGATTCACATCTACGGCGCCGTGATCGCTGGCGCTCAGGTGCGTTCAGTGCCGCTGATTCCGGGCGTGGACTTCTTTGCCGAACTGGAAAAGGCCATTCGCGGTTCGATCCCCAAGCCGAAAATGATGATCCTGGGCTTCCCGTCCAACCCGACTGCCCAGTGCGTGGAGCTGGATTTTTTCGAGCGCGTCGTCGCGCTGGCCAAGCAATACGACGTATTGGTGGTGCACGACCTGGCCTACGCCGACATCGTCTACGACGGCTGGAAAGCCCCGTCGATCATGCAGGTGCCGGGCGCCAAGGACATCGCGGTGGAGTTCTTCACCTTGTCCAAGAGCTACAACATGGCCGGCTGGCGCATTGGCTTCATGGTCGGCAACCCCGAGCTGGTCAACGCCCTGGCGCGGATCAAGAGCTACCACGACTACGGCACCTTCACCCCGCTGCAAGTGGCCGCCATCGCGGCGCTGGAAGGCGACCAACAGTGCGTGCTCGACATCGCCGAGCAGTACCGCCAACGCCGCAACGTGCTGGTCAAAGGCCTGCATGAACTGGGCTGGATGGTGGAAAACCCGAAAGCGTCGATGTACGTCTGGGCCAAAATTCCCGAAGCCTATGCGCATCTCGGCTCGCTGGAATTCGCCAAAAAGCTGCTGCTCGAAGCCAAGGTCTGCGTTTCGCCGGGTGTCGGTTTTGGTGAGTACGGCGACGATCACGTGCGTTTCGCCCTGATCGAAAACCAGGATCGGATACGTCAGGCGGTGCGCGGTATTCGTGGGATGTTCAGGGCCGACGGGTTGTTGCCTGCCAAATCGGTCTGATTGCGACATGCGCTCCCTCAAATTCCCCGGCCTCGACCGGGGATTTTTGTTTGGAATACGCGCTAAAACTGTGGGAGCGAATTCATTCGCGAGAGGCCGGTGCGGCCGATACATCTGCATCGCCTACCCATCTTCGCGAATGAATTCGCTCCCACAGAGATATGTGTAGCCCGCAGGATTAGAGGCATTGGCAGGGCTTTGCTGCCGGTGCCCGGCAGATCGTCGGCACACCGGCCCCCTACGCCCTCCGGCCAGAATCAAACGCCTGACCACATTGGTCTCCTCCAGCATGCAGCACCCATTCACGGCCATGTCGTAAACGCGCCTTTGTGTGGCGTGCGTAGGCATCTGGCCTGTCTGCGTCAGCCCTACCATCGCTGCCAAGGGGTGATCCAAAAGCCCCAACACGACAATTCAGGCGCCGCGCCGCCGCTGGGAGAACCGCGATGTTCAGCAAGCAAGACCAAATCCAGGGTTATGACGATGCACTCTTGGCGGCGATGAATGCCGAAGATCAGCGTCAGGAAGATCACATCGAGCTGATCGCCTCGGAGAACTACACCAGCAAGCGCGTCATGCAGGCTCAGGGCAGCGGCCTGACCAACAAATATGCCGAAGGCTATCCGGGCAAGCGTTATTACGGTGGCTGCGAACACGTCGACAAGGTCGAGCAACTGGCCATCGACCGCGCCAAGCAACTGTTCGGCGCTGATTACGCCAACGTGCAGCCGCACTCCGGTTCGTCCGCCAACAGCGCCGTTTACCTGGCTCTGCTGCAAGCCGGCGACACCATTCTGGGCATGAGCCTGGCCCACGGCGGTCACCTGACCCACGGCGCCAAAGTGTCGTCCTCGGGCAAGCTCTACAACGCCGTTCAATATGGCATCGACACCACCACCGGCCTGATCGATTACGACGAAGTCGAGCGTCTGGCCGTCGAGCACAAGCCAAAGATGATTGTTGCTGGCTTCTCGGCTTACTCCAAGACCCTGGACTTCCCACGCTTTCGCGCCATCGCTGACAAAGTCGGTGCGCTGCTGTTCGTCGACATGGCCCACGTGGCCGGTCTGGTCGCTGCTGGTCTGTACCCGAACCCGCTGCCGTATGCCGATGTGGTCACTACCACCACGCATAAGACCCTGCGCGGTCCCCGTGGCGGCCTGATCCTGGCCAAGTCCAACGAAGAAATTGAAAAGAAACTGAACGCCGCTGTGTTCCCGGGCGCTCAGGGCGGCCCGCTGATGCACGTCATCGCCGGCAAGGCCGTGTGCTTCAAGGAAGCCATGGAGCCAGGTTTCAAGGCTTATCAACAGCAAGTGATCGACAACGCCCAGGCCATGGCTCAGGTGTTCATCGATCGCGGTTACGACGTTGTCTCCGGCGGCACCGATAACCACCTGTTCCTCGTCAGCCTGATCCGTCAGGGCCTGACCGGTAAAGATGCCGACGCCGCGCTGGGCCGTTCTCACATCACCGTGAACAAGAACGCCGTTCCGAACGATCCGCAGTCGCCGTTCGTGACTTCGGGCCTGCGTATCGGCACCCCGGCCGTCACCACCCGCGGTTTCAAAGTCACCCAATGCGTCACGCTGGCCGGCTGGATCTGCGACATTCTCGACAACCTCGGTGATGCCGATGTCGAGGCCAATGTTGCCAGCCAAGTCGCCGCGCTGTGCGCCGATTTCCCGGTTTACCGCTGAGTCAGGAGTCGCACCATGCAGCATTACTCGGGCTTCGGCCTCTTCAAACACTCCCTCAGCCACCACGAAAACTGGCAGCGCATGTGGCGCACGCCGACCCCTAAAAAGGTCTACGACGTGGTCATCGTTGGCGGTGGCGGTCACGGTCTGGCGACCGCGTACTACCTGGCCAAAGAGCACGGCATCACCAATGTGGCCGTGGTCGAAAAAGGCTGGCTGGGCGGCGGTAACACTGCCCGCAACACCACCATCGTGCGCTCCAACTACCTGTGGGATGAATCCGCTCACCTGTACGAACACGCGATGAAACTGTGGGAAGGCCTGTCTCAGGATCTGAACTACAACGTGATGTTCTCCCAGCGCGGCGTGTACAACCTGTGCCACACCCTGCAGGACATGCGTGATTCCGAGCGTCGTGTGAGCGCCAACCGCTTGAACGGCGTTGATGGCGAACTGCTCAACGGCAAGCAGGTGGCGGAAGAAATTCCGTACCTGGACTGCTCGAAAAACACCCGTTACCCGATCATCGGCGCGACCGTTCAACGTCGCGGCGGTGTAGCGCGTCACGACGCCGTGGCCTGGGGCTTTGCCCGTGCCGCCGACGCCTTGGGCGTGGACCTGATCCAGCAAACCGAAGTCACCGGTTTTCGTAAAGAGAACGGCGTGTGCATCGGCGTTGAAACAAACAAAGGTTTCATCGGCGCGAAACGCGTCGGAGTGGTGACTGCCGGTAACTCCGGTCACATGGCCAAACTGGCGGGCTTCCGTCTGCCGGTCGAATCTCACCCGCTGCAAGCGCTGGTGTCCGAGCCGATCAAACCGATCATCGACAGCGTGATCATGTCCAACGCCGTTCACGGCTACATCAGCCAGTCCGACAAAGGCGACCTGGTGATCGGCGCCGGCATCGACGGCTGGGTTGGCTACGGTCAGCGCGGTTCGTACCCGGTGATCGAGCACACCATTCAAGCCATCGTCGAAATGTTCCCAGTCTTGTCCCGCGTGCGCATGAACCGTCAGTGGGGCGGCATCGTGGACACAACGCCGGACGCATGCCCGATCATTTCCAAGACGCCGGTGCCGAACATGTTCTTCAACTGCGGTTGGGGTACGGGTGGCTTCAAGGCCACTCCGGGTTCGGGCAACGTCTTCGCTGCCAGCCTTGCAAAAGGCGAAATGCACCCCTTGGCCAAACCGTTTTCCATCGAGCGTTTCCACAACGGCGCACTCATTGATGAACACGGCGCTGCGGCCGTAGCTCACTAACCACTAACAGGAGAAATCCCATGTTGCACATCTTCTGTCCTCACTGTGGCGAACTGCGCTCCGAAGAGGAATTTCACTCGTCTGGCCAGGCTCACATCCCGCGTCCGCTGGACCCGGCTGCCTGCACCGACGCCGAGTGGGGTGACTACATGTTCTTCCGCGACAACTCGCGCGGCCTGCACCATGAGCTGTGGATTCATGCCGCCGGTTGCCGTCAGTACTTCAACGCCACGCGCAACACCATGACGTACGAGATTCTCGAAACCTATCCGATTGGCACCAAGCCTCAGTTCAGTGAAACGCCGGCGTCTGCAATCAAGAACACGCAGGGAGATCAGGTATGAGCCAGTCCAATCGTCTGCCCAATGGCGGCCGCATCGACCGCAGCAAGGTCCTGAACTTCAGCTTCAACGGCCAGACCTATCAAGGCTTTGAAGGCGACACTCTGGCTGCAGCCCTGCTGGCCAATGGCGTCGACATCATCGGTCGCAGCTTCAAATACTCGCGTCCTCGCGGCATTTTCGCAGCCGGTTCCGAAGAGCCGAACGCGGTCCTGCAGATCGGCGCGACCGAGGCCACCCAGATCCCGAACGTGCGCGCCACCCAACAAGCGCTGTACTCGGGCCTGGTCGCCACCAGCACCAACGGCTGGCCGAGCGTGAATACCGACATGATGGGGATTCTCGGCAAGGTCGGCGGCAAGCTGATGCCACCGGGCTTCTACTACAAAACCTTCATGTACCCGCAATCGTTCTGGATGACTTACGAGAAATACATCCGTAAGGCCGCCGGTCTTGGCCGTTCGCCGACCGAGGTCGATCCGGATACCTACGACAACATGAACCATCACGCCGATGTGCTGGTGGTCGGCGCAGGCCCTGCGGGTCTGGCGGCGGCACTGGCGGCGGCGCGCAGCGGCGCTCGCGTCATCGTGGCCGATGAGCAGGAAGAGTTCGGCGGCAGCCTGCTGGACTCCCGCGAAAGCCTGGACGGCAAGCCTGCGGTCGAGTGGGTTGGCACCGTCGTCGCCGAGTTGAAAGGCCTCGCCAACGTGGTTCTGCTGCCACGCGCGACCGTGAACGGCTATCACGACCACAATTTCCTGACCATTCATGAGCGTCTGACCGACCATCTCGGCGACCGCGCGCCCATCGGCCAGGTGCGTCAGCGCATGCACCGCGTCCGCGCCAAGCGTGTGGTGCTGGCGACCGGTACTCACGAGCGTCCGCTGGTCTACGGCAACAACGACGTGCCGGGCAACATGCTGGCGGGTGCCGTTTCCACTTACGTTCGTCGCTATGGCGTGGCTCCTGGCAAGAAACTGGTGCTGTCGACCAACAACGATTATGCCTACCGCGTTGCGCTGGACTGGCTCGACGCCGGCCTGCAAGTGATCGCCGTGGCCGACGCTCGTCACAACCCGCGTGGCGCGCTGGTCGAAGAAGCCCGCGCCAAAGGCATCCGCATCCTGACCGGCAGCGCCGTGATCGAAGCTCGCGGCAGCAAACGTGTCAGCGGTGCTCGCGTGGCAGCGATTGATGTCAAGGCGCACAAAGTCACCAGCCCTGGCGAATGGCTCGACTGCGATCTGATTGCGAGTTCCGGCGGTTACAGCCCGATCGTTCACCTGGCCTCCCACTTGGGCGGCAAGCCGGTCTGGCGTGAGGATATTCTCGGTTTCGTGCCGGGCGAAGCGCCTCAGAAACGCGTCTGCGTGGGCGGCGTCAACGGCGTCTACGCACTGGGCGATGCACTGGCTGACGGGTTCGAAGGCGGCGTGCGCGCAGCCTCCGAAGCGGGTTTCCAACCGGTTGAAGGCGTGATTCCGAAGGCGCTGAGCCGCGTTGAAGAGCCAACACTGGCGATGTTCCAGGTCCCGCATGAGAAGGGCACGTCCCGCGCGCCGAAACAATTCGTCGACCTGCAAAACGACGTCACCGCAGCCGCCATCGAACTGGCGACCCGCGAAGGCTTCGAGTCGGTCGAACACGTCAAACGCTACACCGCGCTGGGCTTCGGTACCGATCAGGGCAAACTGGGCAACGTCAACGGTCTGGCCATAGCGGCCCGCTCGCTGAACGTCACCATCCCTGAGATGGGCACCACCATGTTCCGCCCGAACTACACGCCGGTGACCTTCGGCGCCGTCGCCGGTCGTCACTGTGGACACATCTTCGAGCCTGTGCGCTTCACTGCGCTGCACGCCTGGCACGTCAAGAATGGCGCCGAATTCGAAGACGTCGGTCAGTGGAAACGTCCGTGGTACTTCCCGAAAGCCGGCGAAGACATCCATGCCGCGGTGCGCCGCGAGTGCAAAGCGGTACGCGAAAGCGTCGGCCTGCTGGACGCTTCGACCCTGGGCAAGATCGACATTCAAGGCCCTGATGCGCGCGAGTTCCTCAACCGCATCTACACCAACGCCTGGACCAAGCTCGATGTGGGCAAGGCGCGTTATGGCCTGATGTGTAAAGAAGACGGCATGGTCTTCGACGACGGTGTCACTGCTTGCGTCGCCGACAACCACTTCATCATGACCACCACGACAGGCGGTGCTGCACGCGTCCTGCAATGGCTGGAAATCTATCAGCAGACCGAATGGCCGGACCTGAAGGTGTACTTCACCTCCGTGACCGACCACTACGCGACCCTGACCCTGTCGGGCCCCAACAGCCGCAAGCTGCTCAGCGAAGTGACCGACATCGACCTGGATCGTGAAGCTTTTCCGTTCATGACCTGGAAAGAAGGTCTGGTCGGTGGCGTTCCGGCGCGTGTCTTCCGGATTTCCTTCACCGGTGAGCTTTCCTACGAAGTGAACATCCAGGCCGACTACGCCATGGGTGTTCTGGAAAAAATCGCCGAGGCTGGCAAGCAGTACAACCTGACCCCGTATGGCACTGAAACCATGCACGTACTGCGGGCCGAGAAGGGCTTCATCATCGTCGGTCAAGACACCGACGGCTCGATGACCCCGGACGACCTGAACATGGGCTGGTGTGTCGGTCGCACCAAACCGTTCTCCTGGATCGGCCAGCGCGGCATGAGCCGTGAAGACTGCGTGCGTGAAGACCGCAAGCAGCTGGTAGGGCTCAAGCCTGTCGATCCGAACAAGTGGCTGCCGGAAGGTGCGCAGTTGGTGTTCGACCCTAAACAGTCGATCCCGATGACCATGGTCGGTCACGTGACGTCGAGCTACGCAGCGAACTCGCTGGGTTACTCGTTCGCCATGGGCGTGGTCAAGGGCGGCCTGAAGCGCATGGGCGAACGTGTGTTCTCGCCACAGGCTGACGGCAGCGTGATCGAGGCGGAAATCGTTTCTTCGGTGTTCTTCGATCCGAAGGGTGACCGGCAGAACGTGGAGTAAACCGATTCGCGGATGAATCCGCTCCCACAGAGGAACGCGGTGTCCTGTGGGAGCGAATTCATTCGCGATAGCCGCGCCGCAGATGTCTCGTCTGATGTAACAACAGAATTCAAAACAGGTGCTCTATGACCACAGCCAACGTTTACCAACAGCGGCCAACGACCGACGTCAAAGCCGAGTCGCCACTGTTTCATGCCGACCTGAAAAGCCTGGTCGGCAAAGGCCGCACCAACCCGGGTGTGGTGTTGCGCGAGAAAAAACTGCTGGGTCACCTGACCCTTCGTGGCGACGCCCATGATCCGGCTTTCGCTGCCGGTGTTCACAAGGCACTGGGCATGGAACTGCCCGCCGCGTTGACGCTGGTTTCCAGCGGCGAAAGCTCGATTCAGTGGACGGGCCCGGACGAGTGGCTGCTGATCGTCCCGACTGGCGAAGAATTCGCCGTCGAGCAAAAGCTGCGTGAAGCGCTGGCCGGCCTGCACATTCAGGTGGTCAACGTGTCCGGCGGCCAGTCGATTCTGGAACTGACCGGCCCGAACGTGCGCGACGTGCTGATGAAATCCACCAGCTACGATGTACACCCAGGCAACTTCCCGGTCGGCAAGGCCGTCGGCACTGTATTCGCCAAGTCGCAGCTGGTGATCCGCCGTACTGGCGAAGAAACCTGGGAGCTGCTGATCCGCCGCAGTTTTGCCGATTACTGGTGGTTGTGGCTGCAGGATGCGAGCGCCGAGTACGGCCTCGGGATCGCAGCCTGACCCAGTAGGCGCGCGCTTGCCCGCGATTGCGTTGTGTCATTCACCCATTATGTTGAATGGAACGACTCTGTCGTCCGAATGCGGCCCAGACCAAGCGCGCTCCTACAATGCTTGTGCAAACGTTCGACAACAGGAGCAACACCCCCATGAGCCGCGCCCCCGATACCTGGATTCTGACCGCCGACTGCCCCAGCGTGCTGGGCACGGTGGATGCGGTGACGCGCTTTCTGTTCGAGCAGGGCTGCTACGTCACCGAGCACCATTCGTTCGATGACCGGCTGTCCAGCCGCTTTTTCATTCGCGTCGAATTTCGTCAGCCGGACGGCTTTGACGAGGCGTCCTTTCGTGCAGGTCTGACCGAACGTGCCGCAGCCTTTGGCATGAACTTCGAGCTGACGGCGCCCAACTTTCGCCCAAAAGTGGTGATCATGGTCTCCAAGGCCGATCACTGCCTCAATGACCTGCTTTACCGTCAGCGCATCAACCAACTGTCGATGGACGTGGTCGCCGTGGTGTCCAACCACCCCGATCTCGAACCGCTGGCACGCTGGCACGATATTCCCTACTACCATTTCCCACTCGATCCCAACGACAAGCCCGCGCAGGAAGCAAAGGTCTGGCAGGTGATTGAGGAATCCGGCGCTGAGCTGGTGGTGCTTGCCCGTTACATGCAGGTCCTGTCGCCGGAACTGTGCCGCAAGCTCGATGGCAAGGCGATCAACATTCACCACTCGCTGCTGCCGGGCTTCAAGGGCGCCAAGCCGTATCACCAGGCCTACAACAAAGGCGTGAAGCTGGTTGGGGCGACGGCGCATTACATCAACAACGACCTGGACGAAGGTCCGATCATCGCCCAGGGCGTCGAGGTGGTTGACCACAGTCACTACCCTGAAGACCTGATCGCCAAGGGCCGCGACATCGAAGGCCTGACCCTGGCGCGAGCGGTGGGTTATCACATTGAACGGCGTGTGTTTCTGAACGCCAACAGGACTGTAGTGCTTTGACTTGTAGGAGCGCGCTTGCCCGCGATGAACGCTGGCGCGGTCTGTCTGATACACCGCGCCGTCTGGTTCGCGGGAAAGCGCGCTCCTATAGGGCGCGATGAACGAGTTCAAACCCAGAGCAACCAGTGCGTTGCAGCAACACCAAGCAACGCATTTCTCCGTTACACAGCTGCATCCATAACAACAATTCAGCGAGGTGAAAGCATGTCTGGTAATCGTGGTGTCGTGTATCTCGGCGCAGGCAAGGTCGAAGTACAGAAAATCGACTATCCCAAAATGCAGGACCCGCGCGGGAAGAAGATCGAGCACGGTGTCATCCTGCGCGTGGTGTCCACCAACATCTGCGGCTCCGACCAACACATGGTTCGCGGCCGTACCACTGCCCAGGTCGGTCTGGTGCTGGGCCACGAGATCACCGGTGAAGTGATCGAAAAAGGCACTGGTGTCGAAAACCTGCAGATCGGCGATCTGGTTTCCGTGCCTTTCAACGTGGCGTGCGGCCTGTGCCGTTCCTGCAAAGAGCAACACACCGGTGTGTGTCTGACCGTTAACCCGGCCCGTCCGGGGGGCGCCTACGGTTATGTCGACATGGGCGACTGGACCGGCGGCCAGGCCGAATACGTCCTCGTTCCGTACGCCGACTTCAACCTGCTCAAACTGCCGAACCGCGACAAGGCCATGGAAAAAATCCGTGACCTGACCTGCCTCTCCGACATCCTGCCAACCGGTTACCACGGCGCAGTCACTGCCGGCGTGGGCCCAGGCAGCTCGGTGTACATCGCAGGTGCCGGCCCAGTCGGTCTGGCGGCGGCGGCTTCGGCCCGTCTGTTGGGCGCGGCGGTGGTCATCGTGGGTGACGTGAACCCTGTCCGTCTGGCGCACGCCAAGGCGCAGGGCTTCGAAATCGCCGACCTGTCCAAGGACACCCCGTTGCACGAACAGATCGCCGCATTGCTGGGCGAGCCTGAAGTGGACTGCGCTGTCGATGCCGTGGGCTTCGAAGCCCGTGGTCATGGTCATGCAGGCGTCAAGGAAGAAGCGCCGGCCACCGTGCTCAACTCGCTGATGGGCGTCGTGCGCGTTGCAGGCAAGATCGGTATCCCTGGCCTGTACGTCACTGATGATCCAGGCGCAGTCGACGCTGCCGCAAAAATGGGCAGCTTGAGCATTCGCTTTGGTTTGGGCTGGGCGAAATCCCACAGCTTCCACACCGGCCAGACCCCGGTCATGAAGTACAACCGTCAATTGATGCAAGCCATCATGTGGGACCGCATCAACATCGCCGAAGTGGTGGGCGTTCAGGTCATCAGCCTCGACGATGCGCCGCGCGGTTACGGCGAGTTCGACGCAGGCGTTCCGAAGAAATTCGTGATCGACCCGCACAAGCTCTTCAGTGCGGCATAAGCCTGCTGGCGGTCAGTGAAAAGGCGACTTCGGTCGCCTTTTCATTTCTCCCGGATCAACTTCAAATAGGGCGTGGATGCGGCATCGTCTGGCTTGATGAGGGTAGTGCCCCTATAAATGCAGACTGTTTTGTTGTCCGTCTCCTCAACCGAATCGGCCCGCAACTCGTATGTCGTGTCGAGGTAGTCGTGTTTGGCGCCAAGGGTTTCACCGTGCCACTCCCCCGCGTTGTATGTATACCCTTCGTTGTAGGGGGCAGCCAGACGCGGCTCATCAGTTTTGAATTTCGATGCTCTGATGTCGCTGACTTTCGGGCAGATAGAGATATCACCCTCGGCATACACGTTGCCCGCTATCAAGACTATTAACAGCAGTGTCCAAGCGAATCCATTTCGCATGTGGGTACTCCATTACCTTTGATGGCTCAGGGGTGTGTTAATGCTGAGCAGTGGCTGCAGAGCCGTCTACTGTCAGAAATGACAGTTGTAGAAACGTTTGGCGATAACCGGCCACTGGTGCAGTACGCTCGTGCATGCTTGGCTGCGTTGTCTTTTGGGTGTCTTGCGTAGGTGGTTGCACAGTTTGGTGTAGGGCGTTTCCGAGAGTTGGGGTGGAATATTTGATTTCCATTCCAGCTTGTTTCTGAGCGTGACTTTGCGTGCTATTTGTCCGCCCGGTTTTTTCTTGGGCGCGGGTAGTACATGTTTATTGAAGCCTTGAAAGCCGGATTTCTGACCGGCATCGGCATCGGGTTTGCCGCAGTGCCGACAGTATTGGCAAAGGCCGAGTCTCTGCCCGAAACGCCGCGCTGGATCACGTCCACGGTGTTCTTCGAAAACGCCAATGCGTGTAAATGGGCAGGCGTTCCCGCACACCTTTGTGAGTCGGGACACCGTTCGGCGTATCGGCAGCATGTGCGAATCGCGCCATCCTATCGCGAGCAGGCCGACTGTGAAGCCGATTTCATTCCGGGGGAGTGCTTCGTCAGTGGTGTGTCGCGTCTCTGGACGCCATGGCTTTCGGGGTTTTCGCTCATTACCGATGCGCAGCTGCCGCCCGCTACCGAGCATGCGCAACACGAGGGGCAGGTGGCGCTGGCAATCATCAGCAAGTCCTGGGCGCAGCACTTGCAGGAAGTGAGCCGCTCTCCTGAGCCTACGACTCACGTGCGCTATTTCAGCGAGCCGCTTTACTGGGAGCGTGATCATCAGGGCGGCTTTCACCTGACTACGCTGCGCGAGAAACTACGCAACGGTGAATGGTTTGCCAATGCGTTCAGCAAGCGACCGCGGGTTAGACCTGGCTCCCCGCTGTGGACCCGCCACTTGACACGCAGCTTCGAGCCGCAACGCCTGGTTGACGTAGCGACGCCCTGATGGATACCAAGCTGGACCTTGCGTGCAGCGTATCCAGACAGCGCTGCGGCGTCTCATTGGCGTTCGGCTTGTTTTTCAGCGCAGGGGTGGTAGTTCGCGTGTTTGCGCAGGAGGTCGATGGCCGTGGCGCGGGTGATTTGGATCGTCCCCCTTATCGGTACCGTGTTTGAACTTCCAATCGGGCAGCGGTCCAACGCGCAGTTAACGTTTTACACGTGCTAGTCCGGCCACCGCCGGGTTTCTTGCAACTGAGGTGGGTTCAATGAAGGTATCAATGAAGAATGCACGCAACGTAGCGTTGGTCACGTTGATGGCGCTTGCGGCAAGCCCGGTCTTTGCGTTCAACCTGAACGACGCGGCGAACGCCGTTTCCAACGCCACCGGCGGCCAGCAGAAGGCAACCGCCGCGCCCGCAACCGCAGGCCTGCTCAACACCCTTGGCACGCAATTGAATGTCACCCCTCAGCAAGCCGTTGGCGGCACCGGCGCGCTGCTGGGGCTGGCGAAGAACAAGCTGTCGAGCAACGACTTCTCGCAATTGAGTCAGTCAGTCCCGGGCCTGGACCAACTGTCCGGCACCTCGGCATTGGGCAGTCTGGGTGGCCTGGGCGGCATGCTCGGCAACTCCGGCAGCCAGTCGGCCGTCAATAACGCGCTGGGCAACGTGCAAAGCATGGGCGACGTAAACAAGGCGTTCGGCGCACTGGGCATGGACAGCGGCATGGTCGGCCAGTTTGTCCCCGTCATCCTGCAATACCTGGGGCAGCAGGGCGCGAGCGGCTCGGCAATGTCGGCGTTGAGTGGGGTTTGGGGGGCGAAGTGATTCAACCCGGCCCAGAGTTCCTGTAGGCACGATCATCCGGTTTAGGAGCACCTGTGGGAGCGAATTCATTCTGGACGGCATTCCGACGAGACGGTGGTACATCCGATAGATAGCTTGCGGATGTAACGGCCAATCGCGAATGAATTCGCTCCCACAGATTTATGGATGGGGCGTCAGTTGCGGGGTGCTTCTGCGCGCAGCTCGGCGATCCGCGCACTCTTTTCAGTCCACAGCCGATTCACCCATTCCTGCACATACTCGCGAAACACCGGGTCGTTTTCGTAATCGCCCTGCCACAATGCGGGGTCGAGTTCGCGGGTCTGGATGTCGATGATCACGCGTGGCACCTGCCCTGAGATCAGGTCCCAGAAGCCGGGAATGCGCGCGCTCGGGTAGACCACGGTGACGTCCAGCACGGCGTCGAGCTGTTCGCCCATAGCCGCGAGCACGAAAGCCACGCCGCCCGCCTTGGGCTTGAGCAAATAAGGGTACGGCGAGGCCTGCTCGGCTCTCTTGGCAGGGGTGAAGCGCGTGCCTTCCAGGTAATTCACCACCGTCACGGGTTGGCGCTTGTACAGCTCGCAGGCCTCTTTGGTGATCTCCAGATCCTTGCCTTTAAGCGCGGGATTCTTCGCCAGAAACGCCTTGGTGTAGCGCTTCATGAAGGGGTAATCCAACGCCCACCAGGCCAGGCCCAGGAATGGCACCCAGATCAGCTCTTTCTTCAGGAAGAATTTGAAGAAGGGCGTGCGACGGTTCAAGGACTGCACCAGCGCCGGGATGTCGACCCACGATTGATGGTTGCTGATCACCAGGTACGAGGTGTCGTTGCGCAGGCCTTCGTCGCCTGTGACTTCCCACTGCGTCGGCAGGCAGAGTCGGAAAATCAGCTTGTTGATCTCGCTCCATGTTTCGGCGATCCACATCACCGCCCACGAGCAGCGGTCGCGCATCTCGCTCTGGAACACCAGCTTGAGCAGCGCAAAGACCATCAGAGGCCCGAACAGCACCAGGGTGTTGAGCAGCAGCAACAGGGTGACGGCGATTCCGGTGAACAGGTGACGCATAAATCACTCGTGGTCATGAGAAGGGCGGGCAATGATAAGCAGGTCCGTCGCATCAGCCAAATCCGACCGTCGCCGACAAATGTTTCACTTGCCGCGCGTTACGGCGACTTCTTCTTTTGTAAGCGAACGATGCGCAAAGTTGCGGTCTAAAATCGGGCTCGTGCAACGCCCATCCATTGCGAGGAACCTGTTACGTGAAATCCCTTCTGGCGCTTCTGTCCCTGCTGGCGTTGCCTGTCATGGCTGCCGACCCGACGATTTACGGTCGCTACGAGTACATTCAGGTCTCCGAATTCGGCGAGACCTTCAAGGCCAAAATGGACACCGGCGCCCTGACCGCGTCGCTGTCGGCCAAGGACATCGAACTGTTCAAGCGTGACGGCGATGACTGGGTGCGCTTCCGTCTGGCCACCAAGGACGCCGACAACAAAGTGTATGAGCACAAGGTTTCGCGCATCAGCCGCATCAAGGGTCGCTCCGATGGTGATGATGACGACGAGCCGGTCGATCCGACCAAACGTCCGGTGGTGGACCTTGAGCTGTGCCTGGGCGACGTCAAGCGTACCGTCGAGGTCAATCTGGTAGACCGCAGCCACTTCAACTACCCGCTGTTGATCGGCGCCAAGGCATTGCGCGAGTTCGGCGCGGCGGTGAACCCGGCGCGTCGTTACACCGCCGACAAACCCGAGTGTTAAAAAGACCGTGCTGATTGACGTGCAGGGCTGATATCCGGCACCGTTCCGGCTTTATGCCAAGTGCTCGGATGCCATGCCCCACATTCTGATTGTCGAAGACGAAGCCGCTATCGCCGACACCCTCGTCTATGCCTTGCAGGGCGAGGGTTTCAGCACCACATGGCTGACCCTGGGGCAGGCCGCCGTCGAGCATCAGCGCACGACCCCCGCCGACCTGATCATCCTCGACATCGGTTTGCCGGACATCAGTGGTTTCGAAACCTGCAAGCAACTGCGCCGTTTCAGCGAAGTTCCTGTGATGTTTCTGAGCGCCCGCGATGGCGAAATCGATCGCGTGGTGGGCCTTGAGATCGGGGCTGACGACTACGTGGTCAAGCCCTTCAGCCCTCGGGAAGTCACCGCGCGGGTCAGGGCGATCCTCAAACGCATGGCGCCTCGACCTGAAGCCTCACCTGCCAGTAATGGTCATTTTTTGATCGATGTTGATCGCGTCTTGATCAGCTATCGCGGTCAGCCGCTAACCCTCACGCGACACGAATTTCGCCTGCTGCACTGCTTGCTGGAGCAACCCCAACGGGTGTTCAGTCGCGAGCAACTGCTCGATGCCGTCGGGGTGCCGAGTGATGTCGGTTATGAGCGCAACATCGACAGCCACATCAAAAGCGTGCGCGCCAAGCTGCGCATGATTGCCGCTGACGCCGAGCCGATCCAGACCCATCGCGGCCTGGGATACAGCTACAGCCCGGACCGTAGCTGATGCGCCTGGGCATCCGGATCTTTCTGGTCTATGCGCTGTTTATTGGCCTGACCGGCTACTTCGTCCTCAACACCGTGATGAAGGAAGTGCGCCCCGGCGTGCGGCAGTCAACCGAAGAAACCCTGGTCGACACCGCGAACCTGCTGGCCGAAGTGCTGCGCGCAGACGTTGCCAACGGCACCCTGAGCCAGAGCCACTTCCCCGACGTGCTCAAAGCCTACGGCCTGCGCCAACCCGGCGCGACGATCTGGGGCATGCCGAAGAATCAGGTCAATAACCGCATCTACGTCACCGACGCCAAAGGCATCGTCTTGCTCGATTCCAGCGGCGAGGCCGTGGGCCAGGACTACTCGCGCTGGAACGACGTGTTGCTGACCCTGCGTGGCCAGTACGGCGCGCGCTCGACCCGCAGCGATCCGAACGACCCCAACACATCGGTCATGCATGTCGGCGCGCCGATCCGGGACAACGGCCAGATCATCGGCGTGGTCACGGTCGCCAAGCCCAACAGCTCGTTGCAGCCCTATGTCGACCGCACCGAGCGACGCCTGCTGTGGTATGGCGCGGGGCTCGTGGTGCTGGGGCTTCTGTTTGCCGGGCTGTTGTCGTGGTGGCTGAGCAAGTCGCTGCGGCGCTTGACGGGTTACGCGCAGGCCGTGAGCGAAGGGCGTCGGGTCGAGCTGCCGCATTATCGCGGCGGCGAGCTGCGACAGCTGTCGGCGGCGGTCGAACACATGCGCACCCAGCTCGAAGGCAAGGCCTATGTCGAGCGCTATGTGCACACCCTGACCCACGAACTGAAAAGCCCTTTGGCCGCCATTCGCGGGGCGGCGGAATTACTCCACGAAGACATGCCCATCGAGCAGCGCCGACGCTTCATCGGCAACATCGACAGCGAGAGCGCGCGCGTCCAGCAGTTGATCGAGCGGCTGTTGAATCTGGCGATGGTCGAGCAACGCCAGGCACTGGAAGAGCATGTCGCCGTGCCGCTCGCCGATTTGATCAATCAGCTGCTGAGCGCCCAAGGCGCGCGGATCGAGCGCAAGCAGCTCAGCGTCGATCAACTGATCCCCGCCGATCTGAAAGTCACTGGCGAGCGTTTTCTGTTGCGTCAGGCATTGGCCAACCTGCTGGAAAACGCGCTGGATTTCACCCCTGATCACGGCACGTTGCGCTGGGTGGCCGAGCGCGACGCCGGGCAATTGAAGGTGTGTCTCTTCAACAACGCCGAGCCCATCCCTGATTACGCATTGCCCCGCTTGAGCGAGCGCTTCTATTCCCTGCCAAGGCCCGACAGCGGCCGCAAGAGCACCGGCCTGGGCCTGAATTTTGTCGAGGAGGTGATGCAGCTGCATGGCGGCGCGCTGCAGATTGGCAATGTCGAAGGCGGCGTTCTAGTGAGCCTCTGGCTGTCCTGATCTCCACCGATTTATCCCTCTGTGGGAGCGAATTCATTCGCGAGAGGCCGCTCCATTAGATAGATGTCCATCAGATGCAGCACCGTCTCGCGAACGAATTCGCTCCCACAGGTTTGGTCGCGCACAACGTATTTCCACACAATCTCCACATTCGCCCCATCATCGTTCCACACCCGCCTCCCACACTCGCCCCATCAAACACGGGGAGAGTTCCATGAACAAAGGCATGACGCTGTACAAGCTGGGGATGATCGGGCTGCTCATCCTGCTGTTGTTGATTGCGCTGATGATGATCAACGGGCTGATTCAGGATCGGCAGATCCGCCGAAACGAGGTGCTGCACGACATCGCCCGCAGCTCCAGTTACAGCCAGCAACTGAGCGGGCCGCTCTTGATCGTCCCTTACCGCAAGTTCACCAAGGTGTGGAAACCCAACGCCGAAAGCCCGGTGCGTTACCAAGAGACGGTTGAGGAAAGAGGCCGGCTGTATTTTCTCCCCGAGCAGTTCCAGCTCGATGGCGATGTGCAGACCGAAGTGCGGTCGCGCGGCATTTATGAAGCGCGGCTGTACCACGCGGACAACAAGGTCAGCGGCCATTTCGTCCTACCGCAGCACTTCGGGCTCGGTGACGACTTCGCCGACTATCAGTTCGACCAACCCTTTCTGGCCGTCGGGATCTCGGACGTTCGTGGTATCGAAAATTCACTGAAACTGACACTCAATGATCAGGAAGAGGACTTCGTACCCGGCACGGATGTGCCGTTGCTCGGCGAAGGCGTCAGCGCCACTCTGCCCATGGAGACTGGCGTCGACGAGAAACGCCTGAACTTCGCCTTCAACATTCGCCTGCAAGGCACGGGGCAGTTTCAGGTCACGCCCGTCGGCAAGTCGAGTGTCGTCAATCTGGTCGCGAACTGGCCGCACCCCAGCTTCATCGGCAACTACCTGCCGACCAGCCGCGGGATTACTGAAACGGGGTTCAGCGCTACTTGGCAAACGACGTTTTTCTCCACGAATTTGCAGGAAATCCTTAACGCTTGCGCCTCCAATCAGGTGTGCGAGGAGTTCAAGGCGCGCAGCTTCGGTGTCAGCTTCATTTCACCCGTGGACCACTACTTGAAGGCCGACCGCTCGATCAAATACGCGCTGCTGTTCATTGCCCTGACGTTTGCCGGTTTCCTGCTGTTCGAAGTGTTGAAGGGCCTGGCTGTGCACCCGATCCAGTACGCGATGGTCGGCGCGTCGCTGGCGCTGTTTTACCTGCTGTTGTTGTCACTGTCCGAGCACATCGGTTTCGATCTGGCGTATTTGCTGTCGGCCACGGCTTGCGTTTCGCTGATCACTTTTTACGTCTGTCATGTGCTGCGCAGCGTGACCCATGGCCTTGGGTTCGGTGCAGGCTTGGGGGCGCTGTACGCCTTGCTCTATGGGCTGCTCGGCGCTGAGGATTATGCGTTGCTGATGGGGGCTTTGCTGATGTTCGGCCTTCTGGCGGTGGTCATGGTGCTGACTCGCGAGCTGGACTGGTACGCAATCGCCCAGCGCTCGGCCAAGCCGGCCAAAGCCTCGCCCGAGGTGGGTCATGAGTAACTGGTTGGGGTTGCGCGAGGATCAGCGGATGGGGCGTGATCTGTCCGCCGAAATCACTCACTGGCTCACGTTGAATGACTGTGGGAGCGAATTGATTCGCGAGGGGGCGGTACATCTCACAGAGATGTACCGTTTGCAAAACGATTCGCGAATCAATTCGCTCCCACAGAAGTCAGGTGCTCTCACAGGATTTGCGATGACCTCAATGCCAATCACGCAGGCGGCTGGGACTCCAGCATCGACGGCCGCTGACTGACTTCGTAATACCAGCTGGCCAGCCGGGGATGGCTGCTGCGCCAGCCCAGGTTCGGCTGACGGAAGTCCAGGTAACCCAGCGCGCAAGCCAGGCTGATCGAGGCGATATCGAAATGGGAACTCAGCTCGGTGACCGCTTCGGTTTCGAAGTACGACAGGGAGCGGGAGATCTTTTCGCCCTGATTGTCGACCCAGTCGGTCCAGCGTTTCTCTTCGGGACGAAGGAAGGTTTCGTAGCGGATCAGCACGGCGGCATCGAGCACAGCATCCGCCAGCGAGGCCAGGGTCAGACGCCGCCAGCGCGCCGAGCCCTCACGGGGAATCAGCGGGTTGCCGACGTGTTGATGGTCCAGGTAATCGAGAATCACCCGGCTGTCGTGGATCACGTTGTCATCGGCCAGGCGCAAGGCCGGGATCTTGCCGCACGGGTTGTCGCGGCAGACTTCGGCATCGGGACTGACTGGGGTGACAGTAACGGGCTTGAGGCCGACTCGTGCGGTCTGTCCGGTTTCGTGAAGCAAAATCAGCACCTTGCGCGCGAAGGGCGAAGCTGCGTTGTAGTACAGCGTCATGCTGGGAGCAGACATGGACATTCCTCTGTTCGGACTGGCGCTAAGACTAGTCAGAGGCCTCTCGCGGCGCAATATATCGTTGGGGGCGCGACTCTTGGAACGTCACGTCAGAGACGATTGATCGGATGTCACGCCCGGCGTCGCACCATCAGCCCCTTGATGCTCAGCCACGCCGGAATGCCCATGCCGATCCACGACAGCACATCCCAGGCGCCGTCGCCCAACAGCGCGGCGAACAGGCCCGCCGCCGTCAGCAGGGCGATCCAGGTCGGTTTGCCGAAGGTTTTCCAGAATGCCGGGTGCTTCTTGTGTCGAGTCATGTCGCTTGCACCGCCTCAGGCATGTTGACGGTCGCCGCCGCGCGCCGACGCACCCACCACAGGTACAGGCCGCTGCCGAGCACGATGATGGTCAGAACGTCGAGGATGCCCCACAGGATTTTCATCGGCATGCCGCCGTAATCGCCGAAGTGCAGCGGTTGCGACAGCAGCAGGGCGTCCAGATACCACGGGCTGTTGACGATGGCGGTGACCTTGAGGTCGCTGGCGTCGATCAGCACGGGTGTCAGCAAGTGCGAGGTCAGGTGGGTGCTGCCCTTCATGAACACCGCGTAGTGATGCTCGCTGGAGAAACGCGTGCCGGGGAACGCAATGAACGACGGCTCGGTGCCGGGAACGGTCTGTCTGGCGATTTCCAGCAGGCGCGTGGCCGGGGCGCGGTCGGTCAGGGGCGGAGCGTTCTGGTAGGGCGCGACCATGGCCGCCAGCGCATCGTTGCGCCATTGCGCGATGACAAGGTCCGCGCAGGCATTGAGCACGCCGGTCAGGCCGACGACGAATGCCCAGGTCAGGGTGACCACGCCAATCAGGTTATGCAGGTCGAGCCAGCGCACGCGCGTGGATTTGTTCGGGCGTACGGTGGCGAAATCTAGTCGACGCATGAAAGGTGCATACAGCACCACGCCGGAAACAATTGCTAATACAAAAAGCAGCCCCATGAAGGCCAACAGCAGCTTGCCGGGAAGACCCGCGTACATGTCGACGTGCAAACGCAGCATCACCATCATGAACCCACCGTTGGCCGAAGGCGTTTCAACGGCTTCGCCCGTGCGTGCATCGAGCATAAAGGTGTGGGTGTCGTTCGGGTCGCCGCCTGCGGTTTTACCCATGAAGGCATACATGCCATTGGGCTCGTCTTCATCCCAACCGAAGTACTGAACCACCTCGCCCGGACGATGGGCTTCAGCGGCCTTGACAAGTTGCTGCAGGTCCATGCGCGGCGTATCGGCGGGCATCTCGCGGATTTGCGGGGCATCGCCCAGCAGATGATCGATCTCGTGATGAAAGACCAGCGGCAGGCCGGTGATTGCCAGCATCAGCAGAAACAGCGTGCAGATCAGGCTGCTCCACGTGTGGATGAACGACCAGCGACGAATGGTTTGGCTCTTCATGGTTGCGGGTACCGGGTTGAGCGAAAGCAAAAGGGCCGCTGTTGCGAGCGGCCCTTGTTTACAGTGCTGCAAGTTTAAACGATTACCATTTGTAGTCCACGCTGGCGAGCACGCTACGACGATCACCGTAGTAGCAATAGAAGCCGTCACACGTGGAAATGTATTCCTTGTCGAAGACGTTGTTGGCGTTCAGCGACACGCTCACACCCTTGAGCGAGTTGGTCATGCGACCCAGATCGTAATGAACGGCAGCGTCATAAACGGTATAGGCGTTGCTGTGGCCGTAGTTCGAATCGGCAACGAAACCGTAGCTGCCAATGGCGATGTTGTCGGTTTCGCCGATGTAGCGGGCGCCGAAGCCCAGGCCGAAGCCGTCCAGCAGGCCGGTGTGCCAGGTGTAGTCAGCCCAGATCGAGGCTGCGTTTTCCGGGGTCAGCGGCAGCGGCCGGTTCTTGTCCAGCGGGTCGGTGACTTTGGTCATCTTGCTGTTGGCGTAGGTGTAGGACGCGGTCACTTTCAGGTTGTCGGTGACGTTGCCGACTGCTTCCAGTTCGAAACCACGCACCTTGGCTTCACCCAGCGGGCGCGAGACACCCAGGGTGTCGCTCAGCACGATGTCCCGGCGAGTCAGGTCATAAGCAGCAGCCGTGAACAACAGGTCGGTGCCCGGAGGCTGGTACTTGATACCTGCTTCGTATTGCTTGCCCGTGCCCGGCTTGAAGGCTACGCCATTGGCACCGCCTTGCTCGGCCTGGAACGACTCCGCATAGGAAATATACGGCGTGAACCCTGAGTCGAAGACATAGCTCAGCGCAGCGTTGCCAGTGAACGCGCTGTCGGTGCGGTCATCGGACTGATTGCTGTTGTAGAACCTGGTGTCGGTCTTGAGCAGGTCTTGACGGCCACCCAGGGTCAGACGCCAGTTATCCAGCGCCATCTGATCCTGAACGTACAGGCCGAAATCGTCGGTCTTCTGGTTGTAGTTCTGGAACGCGGTATAGCTGACGTTGCTGAAATCCTGACCGTAGATCGGCGTGACAATGTTGCTGGACGGCGCGCTGCCATACAGCCACTTGTAGTTGTGGTTGATGCGCTGGTAGTCCGCACCCAACAGCACCGTGTGCTTGAGCGCACCGGTGCTGAAGTCGGCCTGGAAGTTGTTGTCCAGCGCGAACTGGCTCATGTCTTCGTTGACGACGTTCGCGCCGCGAGCAACGGTGCCGTCATCCGATACCGAACCAAAGTAGCCACCGGACGTGATGGTCTGGAACGACAGGTCGCTCTTGGTGTAGCGCAGATTCTGTTTGAACTGCCAGACGTCGTTCAGGCGGGTTTCGAAGGCGTAACCCAGTGCGTAATAGGTCTTGTCGTAGAATTCCCAGTCCGGATCGCCCAAGTTCTCGTGGTATTTGACACGGCCAACGGCGGATGGATATTTAGTGCCCTGGATCGGGAGAAACTGACTGGTAGCCCCTGTATCGTCACGGTTGAACATGCTGAGTAAGGTCAGCTTTGTGTCCGGGTTGATGTTCCAGGTCAGGCTGGGCGCGATGTTGTAGCGTTTGTCGTCCATGTGATCGACTTGCGTGCCGCTGTCGCGAACCACCCCCGTCACGCGATACTCGAAGTTGTCCGCATCATCAATCTTGCCAGTGCTGTCAAAGCTGATCTGCTTGCGGTTATAGCTGCCGACCTGCGCCTGAATCTCGTGGCTCTCTTCAGCCTGTGGGCGGCGGCTGACCATGTCCACCAGGCCACCCGGTGGGGTCTGGCCATACACCGAAGACGCCGGGCCACGCAGCACGGCCACGCGCTCCAGGTCCCAGGTTTCCATCTTCGGCATCACGTACGCGCCTTTGGGCAACGGCAGGCCGTCGAGGAACTGGGTCGGCTCGAAACCCCGGATTTTCAGCCACTCGGCGCGGCTGTCGCTGCCGTAGCTGCTGGCGACCACGCCTGGCATGTAGCGAACGGCGTCGTCGAGGTTCTGGACGGCGCGGTCCTGCATCTGCTGGCGCGTGGCGACGGAGATCGAACGAGGCGCTTCGGCGATTGCGGTGTCGGTTTTGGTACCAGCGGCCGTGCGAGTGGCGGCGTAGCCTTCTGCAGGCCCCCACGCGCTTTCGAAACTGTCCTGACGACCCTGAATGCTGGTCTCCGGCAGCGCCATCACGCCTTCAGGAGCCGCCACCAGGCTGTAGGTGCCTGCGGTGGTCTGGCTCAGTTGCAAACCGGTGCCGCGCAGCGCCTGGGCCATTGCGCCCGGTGCGTCGAATTGGCCCTGAACCGGCGCCGAGGTACGGCCGGCTGCCAGCGATGGGTCCAGCGACAGGGCGATGCCGGCCTGGCTGGCGATCTGGGTCAGCGTGGTCGACAGCGGCGCGGCGGGCAGGTTGTATGCGCGAACGCTGGACGCCTGGGAGGCCGCCAGCAGTTGGGTGCTGGCCAGCGGGGTCGCGAGGGCGACGGCAACGGCCAGCAGGCGTGGTCGCAGAAGGGTTTGAAGCGTGCGGGACATGGTCGGCTCCTGAGTGCAATGGTTCTCAATGCCTATGTGCCGAACGAGATTAGAAAAGTGATAGGGCCGAATCGAAAATAATTTAGATTTACAATTCGGGCCGTTCGGCAAGGTTTACAACGGGCCACCCTTTGTGGGAGCGAATTCATTCGCGAAACGGTGGTGCATCTAATGGAGATTTGCCGAATGTACCGACGTCTCGCGAATGAATTCGCTCCCACAGGGGATTGCAGTGACCTAGAGCTTCCGGGTTTGCCGGGCGTCGCTGCCCACCACCGTCACCCACCAATGCGTGCGCTGTTCGATTTCCACGGGAAGCGTAGGCATCAGCGCCTTGAGCGCCAGGTCGGTGTTGTTGAGCGGGAAGCTGCCGGTGATGCGCAGATCGGCGACGTCCGACGCAACCCCCAGATAACCTGAGCGATAACGCCCCAACTCGGCGATCACCTCCTTGAGCGGCGCGTTGTCCACCACCAGCATGCCGCGCAGCCAGGCATCGGCGCCGGGGGCAATGGCGACCATCGGACCAAGGCTGTGGCGCTGGATCAGCATCTGCTGGCCTTCACGCAGGATGAGTTCGTTGTCAGCAGCCTGCGGGTGTGCCGCGACCGCCGACTGCAGCACACTGAGCAACGTGCCGTCGTCGCGGCGTTTGACCAGAAACTTCGTACCCAGGGCGCGCATTTGCCCTTCAGCGGTTTCGACGATGAAGGGCCTCGGGTCTTCATGGCTGCCGGTCTCGACGAAGATTTCGCCTTCCTGCAGCACGACACGACGCTGTTTGCCGTCGAACTTCACGTCCAGCGCGCTGTGGGTGTTCAGGCGAATCAGCGTGTTGTCCGAAAGCCGAATGGTGCGCTGCTCGCCAGTCGCCGTGCGTTGATCCGCCAGCCAGTAGTTCACCGGCAGGAAGCGGTCGCCCATAAACAGCGTCAGCCCCAGCGCCAAAGCGAACCCGGCGACGCCGCGGCCCACGTTACGCATCTGTCGGCTGATACCTTCGTGCGAACGTATCAATGCCGAGCGCGCAGGCCCGGTGGTGCCGACAAAGCGTTGGTCGAGCATGCCCAACTGCATCCACGCGCGGGCGTGTTCGTCGCTGGCGGCGTACCACTTGGCGAATTCCTCGCGCTCGGCGTCGCTGCCCTGGCCGCAATCCAGGCACAGTTGCCAGGCAATGGCGGCGTCGAGCACTTTCGATGAAACAGGGCGGGTGGGGATGCTCATGTCGGCTCGCCGTACAGCGCGATGTAGCACTGACGCATGCCCTGGGCCAGATACTGGCGGACGCGAGGCACGGAAACGCCGATTTTTTCGGCGATTTCAGCGTGGGTCATGCCGTCCAGACGGTTGTACAGGAACGCAGCCCGCGCTTTGCTCGACAGCTTGCCGAGCATCCGGTCGATGGCTTTGAGGTCTTCGAGGATCAGTAGTTGCTCTTCCAGCGAAGGCTGTTCGCCCTCCGGAACAAGCATCAGTTCGTTGAGATAAGCCTGCTCCAGCGCCGCTCGACGGAAATAGTCGAACAGCAGCCCCTTGGCCACCTGCACGAGAAATGCCCGCGGTTCGCGCGGCGCATCCAGTTGCTCGCGGCCCAGCAGGCGTATGAAGGTGTCCTGGCTCAGGTCTTCGGCGCGGTGCGGACAGGCGACGTTGCGCTTCAGCCAGGCCAGTAACCAGCTGCGATGGTCGCGATAGAGCGTGCCGACAAGCTGATGTTGAGGACTTTGGAATGACGACACGTGCGCACCGAAGAGAACAAAGTAACTAACGAGAACTATTCGCGATTGTGGCAGAGCCCATGAATGCTGGCAATTGGCGCTTATCGAAAGGAGCTGAACGGTAGCTGTAGGAATTGGGGGCGGAGCGTGTGGGAATACGTTCTTGGCACTCCCACAGGGATTCAGGTATCGCCGAGAGGGTGCGTATGTCCTTTAGAAAGAATGCGACTGCTGCCGCCGACGCCACTTGCTCAGGCATTGCTCCAATCGCACGGGGCTGTCCATGTCCTGCCGTCGCGCATGGCTGAACAGGATCAGCGCCAACTCGGCCGTCACCAGTGCATCGGCGCTCGCGTGATGCCGCTCTTCCGCTTGCAGGCCAAAGAAGGCGGTCCAGTCGTCCAGCCCCGCCTGGCGCAGGCAGGCCTGTGGACACAGCAGCGGGGCGATCTCAGCCACGTCGAAAAACGGGTGCTGCAGTTTGTAACCCAGGCTTTCCTTCAAGGCGCGGCAGATCATGTGCTGATCGAACGGCGCATGAAACGCCAGCAGCGGGCTGTCGCCGACGAACTCCATGAAATCCAGCAGCGCTTCCACCGGCTCGCTGCCCGCTGCAATCGCGCTGGGCGCCAGGCCGTGAATGAGCACGCTGGGGCTGAGTTTGTGATCAGTGCGCAGCAGAGTGCGTTCGAACAGCTGACCGAGATTGATGGCGCCGTCCTCGATGACCACCGCGCCGATGGACAGCACTTCATCGCGGTTCATGTTCAGGCCGCTGGTTTCCAGGTCCAGCACGACCCAACGCTGCTGACGCAGCGGGTTTTCGCTGAGCGCGGGGGCGCGGGGCAGGTCGCTCAGGCGCTGCAGCTGCTCTGGTGTCAGATCCGGCGCTTTGCTGCGTTTGGTGGGTTTGAGCCACTGAAACAGGTTCATCGATCGGTCGCTTTACAGTTGATAACGCAGGGTCAGGCTGGATTGCAGGCGCTGCGCCTGGCGGAATGATTCACGCAAAATGCGGCGGTCCAGATGATTGAGCACGTCGGGGTCGATCCGGTTGGTGTACGGCAGATTCTGTCGGCTCTGCTGCTGATGCTGCTGCATGCGGGTCTGCTGAATGAAGTGATAAGCCTCTTCATAGGCCGCGCCGTCCAGCGGGTCGATGACTTCCTTGGCCACCAGTTGGCGCAGGCGCTCCAGTGTGTTGTTGGCGGCCACACCGTTGGCCAGCGCCAGCAAGCGCGCGCCATCGACGAAGGGCGTCAGGCCTTGGGTCTTGAGGTCCAGCGTGTCTTTTTCACTGCCTTTGCGCGCCACGACGAAATCCTTGAAGCGCCCGACCGGCGGGCGCTGGCGCAAGGCGTTGTCGGCCATCATGCGCTGGAACAGGCGGTTGTCGGCGACCTGCGCCAGAATGCTTTGCCGCAGTTGCTCGCCGCCGCTTTCATCGCCCCAGGCCACCCGCAAATCGAAATAAATGCTCGAAGCCAGCAGGTTTTCCGGGGTCGCCTCGCGAATGAACGCGCCGAAGCGCCGCGCCCACTCGATCCGCGACAGGCACAGCTCGGGGTTGCTGGCCATGATCCCGCCCTTGCACAGCGCAAAGCCGCACAGCGCGAGGCCTTGGTTGATGCGCTCGGCAATCGGCAGCAGTCGCCCGCGAATCTCGGCGGCTTCGGCGGCGTCCCTGGCTTCGAACAGAATGCCGTTGTCCTGATCGGTGTACAGCGTCTGCTCGCGACGGCCTTCGCTGCCGAAGCACAGCCAGCTGAACGGGATGCCCGGGTCGCCTTTTTCTTCCAGCGTCAGCTCGATGACCCGGCAGACCATGTGGTCGTTGAGCAGGGTGATGATCTGGGTGATCTGCGTCGACGAGGCGCCATGGGCGAGCATGCGGTCGACGAGCTGCACGATGTCGCCGCGCATGTTGCTCAGTGAGTCGATGCGCGGGGCGTTGCGGATGGTCCGCGCCAGATGCACCAAGTCCACGCGCTGCAAGGAAAACAGGTCGCGCTCGGAGACCACGCCGCACAGCCGCTGATCCTTGACCAGGCAGACGTGGGCGATGTGCCGCTCGGTCATGGCGATCGCCGCGTCGAAGGCGCTGGCGTCCGGGCTTAAATAGAAAGGCGCTTGAATCATGCTGTGCTGGATCGCCTGACCGAAGTCGGCGTTTACGTCTGCGACCACTTGGCGCAAGTCGCGCAGGGTGAAAATCCCCAGCGGCGCCTTGGCCTCGTCGACAATCACGATGCTGCCAACCTGCTGCTCATCCATCAGCTTCACGGCTTCGCGCAGTGGCGTTTCCGGCGCACAGGTCACCGGGTGACGCATCGCCAGCTCCCCCAAGCGGGTGTTCAGTGAGTATTGTGTGCCGAGTGTTTCCACGGCCTTCTGCTTTACTTGCTGATTCACCTGTTCGAGAAGGCTGCTGACGCCGCGCAGGGCGAAGTCGCGGAAGGTGCTGGAGAGTGCGAACAGCTTGATGAAGGCTTGTTTGTTCAGTTGCAGGCAGAACGTGTCTTCGGCCGCCAGATGCTCGGTGCGCGTGGCGCGTTCGCCCAATAAGGCCGCCAGCGGGAAACATTCGCCGGTGGTGATTTCAAACGTGGTTTCAGTGCCACCCTTCGCGGAGTGTGGGCGTTCCCCGACCACGCGGCCCTGTTTGACGATGTAAAAGTGCTCTACTGGCCCATCGCCAGGCTTGATGATGCTCTCATCCGTAGCGTAGAAACGCAGCTGGCACTGTTCAACCAGATAGGCGAGGTGAGCGTTCTCCATCTGATTGAATGGCGGGAATTTTTGCAGGAATTGCATGGTGCCGTGGATGTTCTGCAACACGGCTGTTTTGCCTGCCTGGGTGTAAGCGTCCGCTTTGCTCATGACCGATACCGCTTGTTTTTATGGCTCCATGGTCGACCGCTTATCGGGCAGTGCCCATTGGACGTAAGTCTTAGGCAACGCAAAAGGCGTTGGAGTGCAGGGAGGCGTGGTGTAAAACCGCATGAAGCAGCGGCCGCAATGGCCTGGCAGGAAGCTCTAAGGTGTGCAGCGTATTCAGTCTGTTTGCGCTGTCAGAATGAAGTCGACGGGAAGATGAGACGGGTATGTTCGATCACGACATTTTGAGTGATGAAGAGCGCGAAGCCCTCAATGAGGTCATGCTGGCGCCTCCATCACAATCGCCACAACGGGTGCTGATCGTCGACGACGACAAGGATGCACGGGAAATACTCGCCGAAATCCTCAGTCTGAACGACATCAGCTGTATTACGGCTGCGGGCGGCACCAGTGCCATGCTCTTGCTTGAGACTCGACCGTCCATTGCGCTGCTGATCACCGATCTGCGGATGGCGCCGTGCGACGGTCTGGACCTGATCCGACAGGTGCGCGATTCGGACCGGGCAGCCTTGCCGATCATCATCGTCTCGGGCGACGCCCATGTGCGCGACGCGATCGATGCAATGCACCTGAGTGTCGTGGACTTTTTGCTCAAGCCGATCAACACCAAACAGTTGCTAAGGTTGGTGAAGCGGGAGTTGGGGATGTCGTAGAGTGACGCATTTCCCTCCGAGGGGGCGAACGACTCAGGTGTTGAGGTGTTCCCGGATTCTGTAGGAGCGAATTCATTCGCGAGAGGTCGGTACATTCGATACATATTTGTCGGATATAAAACCGCCTCGCGAATGAATTCGCTCCCACAGGTAGACCATTGTTAGTCAGGGAGACTGCGCGACGATGGCAATAAAAAAGGCGGTGTGTCCTTGGACGCACCGCCTTTTTTTATGGCCGGATTACAGGCCGTTCTTGGCCTTGAACTCACGTCGACGGCGATGCAGCACCGGCTCCGTGTAGCCGTTAGGCTGTTGGGTACCTTCGATCACCAGTTCGACCGCTGCCTGGAAAGCGATGTTGCTGTCGAAGTCTGGCGCCAGCGGGCGATACAGCGCGTCGTTGGCGTTCTGACGGTCGACCACCGGCGCCATGCGCTTGAGGCTTTCCATCACCTGCTGCTCATTGACCACGCCATGACGCAGCCAGTTGGCGATGTGCTGGCTGGAGATGCGCAGAGTCGCTCGGTCTTCCATCAGGCCCACATCGTTGATGTCCGGCACCTTCGAGCAACCCACGCCCTGGTCGATCCAGCGCACCACATAACCGAGGATGCCTTGAGCGTTGTTGTCCAGTTCGTTCTGAATCTCTTCAGGGGTCCAGTCAGTATTCGGTGCCAGCGGGATGGTCAGGATGTCATCGACCGCTGCAGGCGCACGCTGCGCCAGTTCGGCTTGGCGCGCGAACACATCGACCTTGTGATAGTGCAACGCATGCAGCGCCGCTGCGGTCGGCGACGGCACCCAAGCGGTGTTGGCACCGGCCAGCGGATGAGCGATTTTCTGCTCCAGCATCGCGGCCATCAGGTCCGGCATGGCCCACATGCCTTTACCGATCTGCGCACGCCCTTGCAGGCCGCACTTGAGGCCGATGTCGACGTTGGAGTTTTCGTACGCGCCGATCCACTTCTCGGCTTTCATCTGCGCCTTGCGCACGACCGGGCCGGCCTCCATGGAGGTGTGGATTTCATCGCCGGTGCGGTCCAGGAAGCCGGTGTTGATGAACACCACGCGCTCGCTGGCTGCCTTGATGCAGGCCTTGAGGTTGACCGTGGTGCGGCGTTCCTCGTCCATGATTCCGACTTTCAGCGTGTTGCGCGGCAGGCTCAGCACATCTTCGATGCGACCGAACAGCTCATTGGTGAACGCCGCTTCTTCCGGGCCGTGCATCTTCGGTTTGACGATGTACAGCGAACCTTTGCGGCTGTTGGCCCGCGAGGTGTTGCCCTTGAGGTTGTGGATCGCCGCGAGGCTGGTCAGCAGGCCGTCAAGAATGCCCTCCGGCACTTCATTGCCTTGGTTGTCGAGGATCGCGTCGATGGTCATCAAGTGACCGACGTTGCGCACGAACAGCAGCGAACGGCCATGCAGCGTCACCGGATCGCCGTTTGGCGAGGTGTAGACGCGGTCCGGGTTCATGGTGCGGGTGAAGCTCGTGCCGCCCTTTGAGACCTCTTCGGACAGGTCGCCCTTCATCAGACCCAGCCAGTTGCGGTAGACCACCACTTTGTCGTCGGCGTCTACGGCGGCGATGGAGTCTTCGCAATCCATGATGGTGGTCAGCGCGGCTTCCATCAGCACGTCTTTGACGCCTGCAGCGTCGGTCTGGCCGACGGGGCTGGTGGCGTCGATCTGGATTTCGAAGTGCAGGCCATTGTGCTTGAGCAGAATGGCGGTCGGTGCCGAGGCGTCGCCCTGGAAGCCAATCAGCTGCGCGTCGTCACGCAGACCGGTGTTGCTGCCGCCCTTCAAGCCGACGATCAGCACGCCGTCGACGATCTTGTAGCTGGTGGAATCGACGTGGGAGCCAGCGGCCAGGGGTGCCGCTTCGTCCAGGAAGGCGCGGGCGAAAGCGATGACCTTGTCGCCGCGAACCTTGTTGTAGCCTTTGCCTTTTTCAGCGCCGCCCGCTTCAGAGATGGCGTCGGTGCCGTACAGCGCGTCGTACAGCGAACCCCAGCGCGCGTTCGAGGCGTTCAGCGCGAAGCGGGCGTTCATCACCGGGACCACCAGTTGTGGGCCGGCCATGGACGCGATTTCTTCATCGACGTTTTGCGTCGTGATCTGGAAGTCCGCCGCTTCTGGCAGCAGATAACCGATTTCCTGCAGGAAAGCCTTGTATGCCGTGGCGTCGTGGGCCTTGCCGGCATTGGACTGGTGCCAGGCATCGATGCGCGCCTGCAAGTCGTCACGTTTGGCGAGCAGGGCTTTGTTCTTCGGCGCCAGCTCGTGGATGAGCTTGTCGGCACCGCCCCAGAATGCGTCGGCCTGGATGCCGGTGCCTGGGAGGGCTTCGTTGTTTACGAAATCCAGAAGGACTTTGGCGACCTGAAGGCCACCGACTTGAACGTGTTCAGTCATTGCTTGCCTCACTCTGCTCAGCTATCTGCGCTTTGTAGCGCTTTCTTGTTTAAGCCATCGACATCGCTGCTCACCCTTGCCAGAACATGCCCTTACGGGCGGCTGGGCCGGGGCCGGATTACCTGAAGGAAAAGACGTCGTGCGCTTTGCAGAACAGGTTTCGATGAGCGGCGATGCTGGGTCAGGCATCTTCCCAACGTTATGTAGTGGACGCGGCGGAATACTACATGATGAGTCGCGGTGTGAAAATCAGGCTAAATATGTCACCGAGCGACTGGATTTTCACGTTCAGTCACGTCGGGGTTACGGATGTTCTCAAAAAACCTGTGAATTGTTCCAGAGAATTATCAAAACCGTACACAAATTGTTTCCTCAGGAAGCATCCGGGCGCAGGGCGAGGTCTTGCCTATACTTGCCCACAGCCGCGCAGGCGCCTGAATCCGCCTTGCGGACCTATAAAACAAAAGGAGTCGACCGTGGATCATCTCATCGTCACCGTTTTTGCCCCGGACAAACCTGGCCTGGTCGAACAGATCGCAGCAACCATTGCAAATCACGGTGGCAATTGGCTGGAAAGCCGTATGACTCACATGGCCGGACAGTTCGCCGGAATTCTTCGCGTGGATGTTCCTGCACAAGCCCACCACGAATTGAGAGATGCCCTACAAGGTTTGTCGGCCCACGGCATTCGCGTGCAATTCGCTGAAATCGGTATCGAGACCGCCTGCAACTGGAAGCCGATCAACATGGAACTGGTAGGCACCGACCGGCCCGGCATCGTGCGGGATGTCACGCGGCTGCTGACCGAGCAGGGGGTCAACGTCGAGCAATTGGTCACCAACGTGGAGCCAGCGCCGATGAGCGGCGAGACGCTGTTCCGCGCCAATGCATTGCTGGGATTGCCGCCGACGTTGTTGCAGGAGGCGTTGCAGAAGCGCCTGGAGACCTTGGCGGATGATTTGATGGTGGAGTTGAAGGTGAAAACGGATGAGTAAATGACCGGCTGACTCACTCCCTGTGTAGGAGCGAATTCATTCGCGATTGGCCTGTACATCCAAAACATATCTATCGAATGTACTGCCGTCTCGCGAATGAATTCGCTCCCACAGTGAAAGAGCCGGATCTGTAGATTTGGCCGATCAGTTATCCCGTTTTTCCTTGAGCCTGCCTGTGGATAACCTGCGAATACTGCCCTGCAGCCCTTTACTCTCAAGGCTTTGCGGTTTTTGATTAAAAAAGCAGCAGATTCAAGGGCTTGTGCACAAATAGCTTGAATGAGGGTGTGGATAACCTGCGTAAAACACGCTGCAGGCCTTACAAAACGCGGCCTGCAGCGTGCTGGTTATTTACTGATCAGTGTTGGGCCTTGCGGCGGATGGACATCCAGGCATCGGCACTGTAGATAATCAGGCCAGCCCAAATGAAGCAAAAGGTCACCACGGTCGCCGATGGCATGTGTTCATCAAACATCAGTACCGCCAGTGAAAGTACCAGCGTGGGCGCGATGTACTGCAGAAAGCCTAGCGTTGCGTACGGCAGATCGCGCGCAGCTGCGTTGAAGCACACCAGGGGAATCAGCGTCACAGGCCCCGCGGCGGCCAGCCAGATCGCTTCGGAAGTCGTCCAGAACTCAGGCTGCGCACTGTGGGCCATCGGATTGAACAGCAGCCAGCCAACGGCCAGTGGCACGAGAATCCAGGTTTCCACCACCAGCCCCGGCAGCGCGGCCACGGGGGCTTTTTTACGAATCAACCCGTAGAAGCCGAAGCTGAACGCCAAGGCCAGTGAGATCCACGGCAAGCTGCCGACTTGCCAGACCTGCTGCAGCACGCCGATCAGCGCGAGGATTACCGCCACCCATTGCAGAGGCCGCAGCCGTTCGCGCAGCAGCACCATGCCCAGCATCACGTTGATCAGCGGGTTGATGAAATAACCCAGGCTGGCCTCGACCATGTGGTTGTTGTTCACCGCCCAGACGTAGATCAGCCAGTTGGCGGCAATCAGCGCACCGCTGCAGGTGAGGATGGCAAGGCGGCGGGGGTTGTCGCGCAGCTCACGCCACCAGCCGGGGTGTTTCCAGACCAGCAACAGCAGCGAGCCGGAAATCGCCGACCAGATGGCCCGGTTGACGATGATTTCCAGCGACGGGACTGAGGCGAGCAGCTTGAAGTAGATCGGGAACAGTCCCCAGATGATGTAGGCGCTGAGGCCCAGGATGTACCCGCGACGCGGGTTGGCAGCTTGCATGGGTGGTCCTTCGGCAAGTTTTTTTATCGTGTGAAACGGGCCAATACGAATCGATTGCCTGTAGCAGCGTGGGGTGCCGGCGGCGTCATGATTCGCATCCGCCGACAAAGCGGCGCTACAGGGTGTTCGATCTTCTTAAAACAGCTTGAGTGGTTCCTCGTTCAACGCCGCCAGCTGTTCGCGCAATGCCAGCACCTGGTCGCCCCAATAGCGTTCGGTGCCGAACCAGGAAAAGCTGCGCGGGAAAGCCGGATCGTCCCAGCGGCGGGCCAGCCAGGCGCTGTAATGCAACAGGCGCAAGGCACGCAAAGGTTCGACCAGCGCCAGTTCGCGCGGGTCGAAATCGTGAAATTCGTTATAGCCGTCCATTAATTCCGACAACTGGCTCAGACAATCCTGACGATCACCGGCAAGCATCATCCAGATGTCCTGCACAGCGGGGCCCATGCGGCAGTCGTCCAGGTCGACGATGTGGAAGATCTCGTCGCGGGTCATCATGTTGCCGGGGTGGCAATCGCCGTGCATACGGATGTTCTGGTGCGGCGTGGCGGCGTAGGCATCTTCCACACGCTTGAGCAGATCCTTGGCCACTGACGAGTAGGCAGGCAGCAGGCTGCGCGGAATCACGTCGTTTTCCAGCAAGTAATTCAACGAGTCCTGACCGAAGTTCTTCACGGCCAGTGCCTCGCGATGCTCAAAAGGCCGCGTGGCGCCGACCGCGTGAATGCGACCCAGCAGCTGACCCAGACGATAGAGCTGGTCGAGGTTGCCCGGCTCCGGCGCACGCCCGCCGCGGCGGGGAAAGAGGGTGAAGCGAAACCCTGCGTGTTCGAACAGGGTCTGGTCGTTGTGGACAAGCGGCGCGACCACCGGGATTTCCACCTCGGCGAGCTCGGCGGTGAAGCTGTGCTCTTCGAGAATCGCCTCGTTGGTCCAGCGGCCGGGGCGGTAGAACTTGGCGATCAGTGGCTGGCCGTCGTCGATGCCGACCTGATAGACGCGGTTCTCGTAGCTGTTGAGCGCGAGAATGCGTGCATCGCTGACAAAGCCGATGCTTTCAACGGCATCCAGTACCAGGTCGGGTGTAAGTGTTTCGAAGGGGTGGGCCATGCTGACTCCTGCGCGCAGCAGGCTGCCGCGTCGGGCCAGCCATGGTAACTCAGGCCCCGATGACCCCACCATCCTCACGCGTGATCACCATCACCGATGACCGCGGTTTGCCGTTCGGCAGATGCTCTGGAAAGGTCGAGCCACCCTTCTCGCCGGGGTGCTGGATGCCGACGAACAGCGCTTTGTAGTCGGGCGCAAAACTGATGCCCGTGACCTCGCAACCCACAGGTCCCACCATGAACCGACGAATCTCGCCGCTCGCCGGGTCCGCGCACAGCATCTGGTTATTGCCCATCCCGGTAAAGTCTCCAGCGTTGGAGTAATCGCCGTCGGTCAGAATCCACAACCGCCCGGCGTTGTCGAATCCCAGGCCGTCAGGGCTGTTGAACATGTTCTGCGGGGTGATGTTGCTGGAGCCAGCTTGCGGTTTGCCGGCATGCACGCCGGGGTTACCCGCGACCACGAACAAGTCCCACGCGAAATCCATCGACGCCGCATCCGATCCAGTCTCCTGCCAACGCAGAATCTGCCCGTACTGGTTCTTCTCGCGAGGGTTCGGCCCGCCCACCGGCTGGCCTTCTTCGCCGCGTTTGACGTTGTTGGTCAGCGTGCAATAGACCTGCCCGTCCTTGGGGCTGACCACGATCCATTCCGGGCGGTCCATGCGCGTGGCCTTTACCACGCTCGCCGCCAGCCGTGCGTGAATCAACACCTCAGCCTGATTGGCAAAGCCGTTCGAGGCATCGATGCCGTTCTTGCCGTGGCTCAGCTCGACCCATCTGCCCTGACCTTTCGGGTGATCGGCGTTGCTGTCGCCATCATCGAACTGCGCGACATACAGGGTGCCGTGATCGAGGAGGTCGCGATTGGCTTTCGGGTTCCTGTGATCGATCTTGTCGCGGCTGATGAACTTGTAGATGAACTCGCCGCGCTCGTCGTCGCCCATGTACACCACCACGCGACCATCTTTGGTTTCGGTGATCGCCGCGTTTTCATGCTTGAAGCGACCCAGCGCGGTGCGTTTGACCGAGGTGGAATTCGGGTCGAACGGGTCGATTTCCACGACCCAGCCGTGGCGATTGAATTCGTTGGGGGTCTTGGCCACGTCGAAGCGCTCGTCGTGCGGGTGCCAGTTCACTTCCTTGCTGGTCGCGACCACACCGTAGCGCTTGGCCGCGGCGTCGAATTTCTGCGCAGGATCGCTGCTGCCGAAGCAGTCAGTGAAGTTCTCCTCGCATGTCAGATACGTGCCCCAAGGCGTCTTGCCGTTGGCGCAGTTCTGGAAGGTGCCGAGAACGGTCCTACCGGTTGGGTCGGCAGCGGTCTTCAGCCATTCATGCCCGGCCGCCGGGCCGCTCAGATGAATTGGCGTGTTGCCGTGCACGCGGCGGTTGTATTTCGAGCCTTGCACGAACGTCCACTGACTGCCTTCGTGCTTCACCTCAATCACCGACACCCCTTCGCTGGCCAGGGCCTTGTGCACGTCTTCGGCGGACTGGGGGTCTTTGCCGTGATCGAACAGATAGCGATAGTTGGTGTATTCGTTGTTGATCGCCATCAGCGCGCGGGTGGCATTGTTGGCGTCGTCGCCGGGAAAGGTGAACAGGCTCATGCCGTCGTTGTTGTCGCCAAACTGCATCTCCTGCGCCTTGGCCGTGCCCCGGCCGCTTGGGTCGAAGGCCGGGCCGCCTGCGTGAAGGGGCTGGCCCCAGCTGATCAGCACGGAAGATTTGTAACCAGCAGGCAGCGTGATGCTGTCGGCGGTGGAAGAGGGGATGCTGTCGAAGCCGAGCAAGGTGCTGTTGCCGGCACTGACGCTGGCCGCCATCACACTGCGGCTGAGCAGGTTGCCGCCCAAAAACATCGCCGCACCACACAGGGCGCCTGCGCTGATGAAACCACGGCGGGTCAGGCCCACCTTGCTGTGCTGCACGAGGTTTTCGAGGTCGGTGGACTGATTTTCTTCTAACAGTTTCATCACGGGCTTCCTGCGGTTTTGGCGCAAACCTTATTCAGCCCGGATGACGCTATTGTGTCCGTCCGATGACGACGCAGGCCCTTTGAGGCGACCTGTGGAAGGAGATTAAAGCGGCGTACCAATCAGCACGTTGGACGGCGCGAACTGCACCTTAGTCTCGCTGCCGGCCTTTATTTTCAAAGCCTTGAGATGATCCGGTTCAGCCACGGCGCACAGCGTTTGACTGCTGGCCAGGCCGATTCTGACCTCGCTGGGGCCGTCTTCGCCGTCGAGAATTTCCTCAATTTCACCGGTCAGGCAATTGTATCCAGGTGTTGCTGGCTGGTCGGACGGCAGCAATTCCAGCCAACTCGCCTTGATCAGTGCGAACACATGGGTGCCTTGTGCCAGTTCCAGACGCAGCGTGCTGTCGTGCGTGATCTGCACATCGATCGACTGACCGCCTGCCAGCGCCAGTTTGATCATGTCGTTGCGCCCGAACGGCGTGATGCTCGACACCTCGCCGTGCAGCTGATTGCGCGCGCTGGTGCGCAACATCAAACGGCCAAGCAGCGCCAGATCGCTGGATTCTTCCGGCGTTTCCAGCAGCTGCGTCTGCAATGCCTGCAAACGCTGATACAGCCGCAACACCCGCTCGCCTTCTTCCGACAACTTCGCGCCACCGCCACCACGCCCGCCAACGCTGCGCTCGACCAGGGGTTTGTGCGCCAGATTGTTCAGCTCATCGATGGCATCCCACGCCGCCTTGTAACTCAACCCCGCGCTCTTCGCCGCCCGCGTGATCGAACCCTGCTCGGCAATATGCTGCAACAAGGCGATGCGATGAGGGCGGCGGACCATGTGTTGCGTGAGGGAGGGGGGTAGGGACATGTCGGGCGATGTTTGTCTTTGGGAGATGAGGGCGGAGTGTAAGCCATAAAAGCTGGAGGCTGTTGTTTGCGTCTGCCGCGGCGGATTAGCCCTGAACACGATTGTTTGATATAGTCGCTGCCGTCGATACAGACCGGAACCTTCGTTGAAGGGGTATCGATTTCGGAGCGAAAGCTCTCCTAGCCCGTGAGCAGGATAAGGTGGCGACACCGAAAGGACAGGCCGATTTCAGATTCAGCAAAAGCCCCGGGTGCGAAAGCTCCGGGGCTTTTTGCTTCCCGTTACACCGACTTCCCCTCGTTACGCTGTTTCAGGATATAGCGCACGTTATAAGGCTTGCCCCTAGGCAAGGAATGGCGGCCCCAGTTTTCAACGACGTAGGCGGAAATCACATGAAGCCGAAGGTAGTTCGTTGTCTGGGCGGGCTTGCTGATCGAGAAGAAGATCGCGTACTCATGCAGGTCCAGGCAAAAGTACCGCTGGCCGCCTTTGCGGCTGTTGTAAGGCACCGCTACGCCGTCGATGAAACGTCTGTCGATATAGTCCCGCAGCTGGCGGCTACAGAAGTATCGCGTGGAGCAAAAATAACGACGTTCGCCTTTATGGACCAGCGCCTCACCGTTGCCCTTGTCGTCGGAAAAACAGTGGAACCCGAACTCGAAGCGGACCGTGAGCGGTTGGCTTGCAACGTCGAAAATCATTTCGAACGGTTGCAGGTGAGCCATGCTTGTTGTGGCTCCATTGATGACCAGATCATTCCATTGCATTGAGGCGGTTGGTGTCCGAGAGCCGAAAGGCGCGCATTGTAGCGCTGCAAAACCTCCAGACCCCGTCTTGAAACATTCAGTCACCAGGCTTCGGCGTCCTCGCCAGACAATACACATCCACAGCCCTCGCCCCCGCCTTCATCAACAGCCGGGCAATCGTGTCAGCCGTGGAGCCTGTGGTCAGCACGTCGTCGATCAAGGCGACGTGCTTGCCCATGACACCCTCAGGCTTCACCAACACAAATGCCTCGCGCAGATTTCGTTTGCGCGCCTTTGCTCCGAGCCCCTGCTGGGCCGGGGTGTCTTTCACGCGTTTGATCAGCCGTTCATCGACGGGCAGCTCCAAAAGAGAGCCCAGCCAGTTCGCCAGCATGGCAGCCTGGTTATAACCGCGCTGGCGCAGTCTCTTGCTGGCCAGAGGCACGGGGATCATCACGTCGGGTTGGCTCAGGCCTTCGTCGAAGCGGTGTTGCAGGGTCTGGGCGAGCAATTCAGCCAGCAATCGGCCAAGCGGCCACTTGCCCTGATGCTTGAAGCGTGTGACCAGCGCGTCGATGGGGAAGTCGTAAAGCCACGGCACGATCACGTCGTTGAACGCGGGCGAGTGGCGGGTGCATTGCGCGCAAGTCAGGCCTGACATCGGCATGGGCAAGGCGCAGCGCTCGCATGAGTCGATCAGCCATGGCAGGTCGCTCTCGCAGGCCGTACAGATGGCGTAAGAGGAGTCTGTCCGTTCATCGCACAATAAACAGATCTGCTCACTTTTTAACCAGATGTAAACCTGATAGTTGTCATGTGGTTGACAGTGCATGGCTCTTCCTTAACTATGCCGAACATCCGTGTTGCACCTGTGGTCTTTCTGGTTTCGCCGATTGAGCGAACCGCCCGGGCAATCGCCAAATACATGAAGGAGCCGCCCATGAGCGCCAGCATCAATGCCACTTTGCGTCACGACTGGACCTTAGCCGAGGTCAGGGCTCTGTTTACACAGCCCTTCAATGACCTGCTGTTTCAGGCGCAAACCGTGCATCGCGCTCATTTCGACGCTAACCGCGTGCAAGTCTCCACCCTGTTGTCCATCAAGACCGGTGCCTGCCCTGAAGACTGCAAGTACTGCCCGCAATCCGGCCACTACAACACCGGCCTTGAGAAAGAAAAACTGATGCAGGTCCAGCAGGTGCTGGAAGAAGCTGCTCGCGCCAAGGCCATTGGTTCGACCCGTTTCTGCATGGGCGCCGCCTGGAAACATCCGTCGGCCAAAGACATGCCGTACGTGCTGGAAATGGTCAAAGGCGTGAAGGCCATGGGCCTGGAAACCTGCATGACCCTGGGCAAGCTCGATCAGGATCAGACCAAGGCGCTGGCGGATGCCGGCCTTGATTACTACAACCACAACCTCGACACCTCACCGGATTTCTACACCAGCATCATCACCACCCGCACCTACAGCGAGCGTCTGCAGACCCTGGCTTACGTGCGCGATGCGGGCATGAAGATCTGCTCGGGCGGCATTCTGGGCATGGGCGAGTCGCTGGACGACCGCGCCAACCTGCTGATCCAGCTGGCCAACCTGCCAGAACACCCGGAATCGGTGCCGATCAACATGCTGGTGAAAGTCGCCGGTACGCCCCTGGCCAACGCCGAAGACGTCGACCCGTTCGACTTCATCCGCATGCTGGCGGTTGCGCGCATCCTGATGCCGCAGTCCCACGTGCGTCTGTCGGCAGGTCGCGAGGCGATGAATGATCAGATGCAGGCCCTGGCGTTCTTCGCTGGTGCCAACTCGATCTTCTACGGCGACAAGCTGCTGACCACTGCCAACCCGCAGGCCGACAAGGACATGCTGCTGTTCTCGCGTCTGGGCATCCAGCCTGAAGCGCGCGAAGAGCACTCGGACGAAGTGCATCAGGCGGCGATCGAGCAGGCGCTGATCGAGCAGAAGAGCAGCGAGATGTTTTACGACGCGGCGGTTTGAGACTGACGCATCACCCTCTGTGGGAGCGAATTCATTCGCGAGGCGGTTTTACATCCGATTAATGTGTATCGAATGTACCGATCTCTCGCGAATGAATTCGCTCCCACAGGGTTCTATGCATCACAGGGAATGAATGGCGTGCCCTTCATCCCGCGACACTCGAGGCCTGCATGTCTTTCGATCTGAGCGCACGTCTCGCTGCCCGTCGTGCCGAACATCTCTATCGCCAACGCCCGCTGCTGCAGAGCCCCCAAGGCCCTGAAGTGGTAGTCGATGGCACGCCGTTGCTGGCTTTCTGCAACAACGACTACCTGGGCCTGGCCAATCATCCCGAGATCATCAAGGCCTGGAAAACCGGCGCCGAGCGCTGGGGTGTGGGCGGCGGCGCGTCGCATCTGGTGATCGGCCACAGTACGCCGCACCATGAACTTGAAGAAGCCTTGGCCGATCTCACGGGCCGCCCTCGCGCCTTGCTGTTTTCCAACGGCTACATGGCCAACCTTGGTGCCGTGACTGCGCTGGTGGGGCAGGGCGATACCGTGCTGGAAGACCGCCTCAACCATGCCTCGTTGCTCGATGCCGGCTTGCTCAGCGGCGCGCGTTTTTCCCGTTATCTGCACAACGACCCTGACAGCCTGAACACGCGGCTGGAGAAGGCCGTGGGCGATACGCTGGTGGTCACCGACGGTGTGTTCAGCATGGACGGCGACATCGCTGACCTGCCTGCCCTGGCCAAGGTCGCCAAGGCCAAGAATGCCTGGCTGATGGTCGACGATGCCCACGGTTTCGGCCCGCTGGGGGCAAACGGAGCGGGCATCGTCGAGCACTTCGGTTTGAGCATGGATGACGTGCCGGTGCTGATCGGCACCCTTGGCAAATCCTTCGGTACCGCAGGCGCGTTCGTCGCCGGTAGCGAGGAGCTGATCGAGACGCTGATCCAGTTCGCTCGCCCCTACATCTACACCACCAGCCAGCCACCCGCCCTGGCCTGCGCCACGCTGAAAAGCCTCGAACTGCTGCGCACCGAACATTGGCGTCGCGAGCATTTGCGTGCGTTGATCAAGCAATTTCGCGACGGTGCCCAAGCGATGGGCCTTGAGCTGATGGACAGCTTCACGCCGATCCAGCCGATCCTCATCGGCAGCAGTGACCGCGCTTTGCGCCTTTCACAAATGTTGCGCGAGCGCGGCCTGATGGTTACCGCGATCCGCCCGCCCACCGTGCCTGCGGGCAGCGCGCGTTTGCGCGTCACCTTGTCTGCGGCCCACAGCGAAGCCCAGGTGCAGCTATTGTTGCAAGCACTGGAGCAGTGCTACCCGCTGCTGGGCGAACATGAATCGGTGGAGCCATAACATGCGTGATCGCTTGATCCTGCTGCCGGGCTGGGGGCTCGGCGTCTCGCCCTTGGAGCCACTGGCTGCGGCGTTGCGCGGCCTGGACGAACACCTGCGGGTCGAGATCGAACCGCTGCCGGATTTGTACACTGACGACCTCAATGAATGGCTTGACGAGCTGGACGCGACCCTGCCGGATAACGTCTGGCTGGGCGGCTGGTCGCTCGGTGGCATGTTGGCGGCCGAGCTGGCCGCGCGACGTGGCGAGCGTTGCTGCGGGCTGGCGACTTTTGCCAGCAACGTCTGCTTCGTCGCCCGCAGCCAGTGGCCGAACGCGATGCCGCAGACCGATTTCGATGCGTTCATTGCTGGCTGCAAGGCTGACTTTGACACAACCCTCAAGCGCTTCAGCTTGCTGTGCGTGCAAGGCGCCGAAGAGCCACGCGCGTTGTCGCGGCAGCTCAAGGCCGGCGCCCCCCATGGCACCAGCAACAGCTTGATCGAAGGCCTGAAGCTGCTCGAACAGATGGACACCCGCGCCGCGCTGCAGGCCTACCGTGGCCCGCAGTTGCACCTGTTCGGTGGCCTTGATGCACTGGTGCCCGCCGAAGCGTCGGCCGATCTGCTCAATCTCTTGCCTGACATCGAAGTCGGCGTGATCGAGCAGGCCAGCCACGCGTTCATCCTGGAAAACCCACACGGCGTGGCCGCAGCGGTCCAGGCGTTCCTACATGAGTCCGGTGATGACTGATCTTTCCCACTGTGCGGTGCTCAAGGCCGTGAAACAGCAACAGGCGACAACCGAAAGCCGTCTGCCGGACAAGCGTCAGGTGGCGGCGTCCTTCTCCAAGGCAGCGGCCAGTTATGACAGCGTCGCCGAGTTGCAGCGCGCCGTCGGCACCGAGCTGATGTCGCGCCTGCCTGAGATGGCGCCTGCCCGCTGGCTCGACCTGGGCAGCGGCACCGGGTATTTCAGTCGCGTGCTGGCAGAGCGTTTCCCTCAAAGCGAAGGTCTTGCGCTGGACATCGCCGAAGGCATGCTCATCCACGCACGTCCACTCGGCGGCGCGCAACATTACGTGGCGGGCGACGCCGAAAACCTGCCGCTGCGCGATGCCAGCGTCGAGCTGATGTTCTCGAGCCTGGCGGTGCAGTGGTGCTCGAATTTCGCCGCGGTACTGGAGGAGGCCAAGCGCGTCCTGCAGCCCGGCGGGGTGTTCGGTTTCGCCAGCCTGTGCGTCGGCACGTTGTACGAGCTGCGAGACAGCTGGCAGGCCGTGGACGGCATGGTGCATGTGAATCGCTTTCGCGCGTTCGAGAACTATCAGCAGCTGTGCGCCGCCAGCGGTTTGCAGGTGCGCAGCCTGAATGTATTGCCCCATGTGTTGCATTACCCGGACGTGCGCAGCCTGACCCACGAATTGAAGGCATTGGGTGCCCACAACATCAATCCGGGGCGTCCAGGGGGATTGACGGGTCGAGCGCGAATTTCTGCGTTGATCGAGGCGTATGAGGGCTTCCGACAGGAAAAAGGCCTGCCTGCGACCTATCAAGTGGTTTACGCCGTGCTGGAAAAACCGGCGGCTGTTTAAAAAATGACCGGATTTACCAGCGCCGTTCGTGCGAGCGCTATAGTGAGTGAGCAACAGTTTGAAAAAATCTGAACGGATGGTCGCCAAGATGAGTGCTGCGTATTTCATCACGGGAACCGATACCGACGTGGGCAAGACCACCATTGCCACGGGGCTGCTGTATGCGGCGCGACAATCCGGACTGAGCACGGCGGCGGGCAAGCCCGTGGCCTCGGGCTGCGATGTGAAGCCCAAGGGCCTGCGCAACTCCGACGCCGTCGCGCTGCGTGCCGAATGTTCGGTGGAATTGACCTACAACGAGGTCAACCCGGTTGCCTTCGAGCCCGCCATTGCCCCGCATCTGGCGGCGCGCGAGGCCGGCGTCGCACTGACCGTACAATCGCTGCTCGGCCCGATGCGCCACATTCTGGAAAAACAGGCGGATTTCACCCTGATCGAAGGCGCGGGCGGCTGGCGCGTGCCGTTGGCCGATCAGGCCAACCTGTCGGACCTGGCGATTGCGTTGAAACTGCCGGTGATTCTGGTGGTGGGCGTGCGTCTGGGCTGCATCAGCCACGCGCTGCTGACCGCCGAAGCCATCGCCAACGACGGCCTGCAACTGGCGGGTTGGGTGGCCAACATCATTGATCCGAAGACGTCGCGTCTGGAAGAAAACCTCGCCACCCTCGCCGAACGCCTGCCTGCGCCATGCCTGGGGCGTGTGCCTCATATGAAGAAGGCCACGGCGGAAAGGGTGGCTGAGCATTTGCATCTGGAGTTGCTGGATTAAGCCGCTATCGCTCGAATTGGGGACGGGCGATATCCGCTTCTGCCCGGCCCTGCGGCCAGAATCAAGAGTCCCCGCGAAACGTGAGCCTGGTTCATTTGATATACCACCCCCACGGCTGCTCACTGACGTACTCCGTCACCTGCTTGACCTCAAGGTAGTTATCCAGCCCCCACTGCCCTAACTCGCGACCGATCCCACTGTGCTTCATCCCGCCCCACGGCGCTTCGACGAAGGTCGGTTGTGAGCAGTTGACCCAGACAATCCCTGCCCGCAGCTGATTGGCCACTCGCGTAGCCCGCTGCGGATCTGCGCTCATCACGGCGGCGGCCAGACCAAAACGGCTGGCGTTGGCCATTTGCACGGCCTGCGCTTCGTCCTTGAAGCGTTTGATACACAGCACCGGGCCGAAGATTTCATCGCCCCAGATGCTGCTGTTGTGCGCCGGTTCGTCGAAGATCGCAGGCTCCATGAAATAACCCTGCGACAAATGTGCCGGCCGTTTCCCACCGGTGAGCAGCTTCGCGCCGCTGGCCTTGCCCTGATCGACGAAGCCCAGCACTTTCTCGTACTGCCCGCGACTGACCAGCGGGCCCAGCAATACGCCGGGCTCAAGGCCCTGGCCGATGCTGATCTTGCGTGTTTCCTCGACCAATCGTTCGATCAGACGTGGTGCGATGCGCTCCTGCACCAGCAAACGGGAGGTTGCGCTGCAGACCTGACCCTGATTCCAGAAAATTCCGAACAGAATCCATTCAACCGCTGCGTCCACGTCGGCATCGTCGAACACGATAAAAGCCGACTTGCCCCCCAGTTCCAGGCTGATGTTCTTGATATCGCTGGCCGCCGCCGACATGATTTTCGAGCCCGTGGGAACGCTGCCGGTGAAGGCCAGTTTGTCGACGCCGGGGTGCAGCGTCAGCGGGCTGCCCGCATCGGCGCCCAAGCCTGTGACGATGTTCAGCACGCCCGCAGGCAGGCCGATACGATCGGCAGCCCCCGCCAGTTCCAGCGCCGTGAGCGGGGTCAGTTCCGAGGGCTTCAACACGACCGTGGCGCCCGCCGCCAGGGCAGGCGCGACTTTCCAGGCGGCCATTAGCAGCGGGTAATTCCATGGAATGATCTGCCCGGCGACACCAATGGGCTCCAGCCGGGTGCGGCAGCGAAAGCGCGCATCGGGCAGGGCGAGGGGCTGGTCCTGTCGGCCATCGAGTTCCCGCGCCAGCCCCGCGTAATAGCGAAAGCAGGCAACCGCATCGCCGATGTCCCACTGCGCTTCGGGCAGTGGCTTGCCGTTGTCGCGTACTTCGAGGATGGCCAGTTCGTCCTGCGCGTCTTGCAACTCATCGGCCAGCGCTTCCAGCCAGACCGCCCGCTCTGCGCCTCTGGTCTGTCCCCAGTCGCTGTCGAAGGCGCGTCGGGCTGCGCGCACGGCGTGGTCGATGTCTTCCTCGGTGCCCGCTGCCACCCGTTGCAGGACCTGCTCGGTCGCAGGGTCGATGACGTCCATGTAGCCACCAAGATCGGGGCTGACCCACTCGCCGTTGATGTACAACTGATCACGCATGTGAGGCTCCTGTGCGGCGATTCTGCAAGTAACGGGAGGTGAACAGCAGCGCCAGCGAAGCGCAGATGATCACGGTGGAAACGGCGTTGATTTCCGGGGTCACGCCGCGCCGGATCGACGAGAAGATGTAGATTGGCAGCGTGGTTTCAGGGCCGGCGACGAAGAAGGCGATGATGAAGTCGTCGAAACTGAAGGTGAACGCCAGCAGGAAGCCCGCCATGATGGCGGGGGTGATCTGCGGCAGCGTCACGCGCCAGAAGGTTTCCAGCGGCGGCGCGTAGAGATCGGCGGACGCTTCCTGCAGGGCCTTGTCCAGTGAGTCGACGCGGCTGCGCACGATCACCATCACCAGCGCCATGGTGAACAGCGAGTGGGCTGCGACCACCGTGAAGAAGCCCATGTTCAGCTTCGGCAGGCTCGGCATCAGTTGCGCGAGCAGCGGGTTAATGACGTCGAACACGCTGATGAAGGCGATCAGCGTCGAAATGCCAATGACGATGCCGGGGATGATGATGGCGCAGTAGGTCAGCGCGTCGAACATCAGCCGAACCTTCTTGCCGGCGCGTTGCAGGCCGAACACCGCAAGGGTGCCGAACAGCGTCGCCAGCACCGCCGAGCAACTGGCGATCAACGCGCTGTTACCTAGGGCCTCCATGATGAACGGGTTGCTGAACGCGCGACCGAACCACTGCACCGAGCAGCATTCGAAGGCCAGGCCGCTGCGCCCGGCGTTGAAGCTGAACAGCATGATCAGTGCGATGGGCAGGTAGAGAAACAGGTACAGCGAGGTCGAGTAGGTGCGCAGCCACATGTCAGAGCGCTCCTTCGCCAGGTTTGCCGCCGTAGCGGGCCACCAGTTTGAGGTAGACGCCGATGATCAGCAGCATGATCGCCACCAGCGTCATCGCCAGGGCGCTGCCGAATGGCCAATTGCGCGATTGCAGGAACAGGTCCACCAGTGCGTTGCCGACGAAGAACACCTTGCCGCCGCCGAGCACGGCAGGAATCAGGAACTCGCCCATCAGCAGAATGAACACCAGCATCACGCCGGTAATGATCCCCGGCGCCGACAGCGGCAGCGTGATGCGCCGCAAGCTCTCGAAGGCGCTGGCGCCGAGGTCCGCCGAGGCTTCGAGCAGGCGCTTGTCGAGTTTTTCCAGGCTGACGTAGATCGGGAACACCATCAGCGGCAGGTAGCCATAGACGATGCCGATCAGCACGGCGTACGGGGTGTTGATCAGGCGCACGTCGTCCAGCCCGATGCTGGCGAGCAACGCGGGAATGCCCTTGCCGCTGAGGATGAAAATCCATGCGTAGGTGCGAATCAGGAAGCTGGTCCAGAACGGTACGATCACCAGCGTCAGCAACAGCGAGCGGCTTCGTCCGGCCTTGACCGCGAGAAAGTAGGCCAGCGGGTACGCCGCCAGCAAGCACACCAGGGTCCCGAGCGGCGCCAGCACCAGCGTGTTGCTGAAGGCTGCGGCGCGCGAGCCGAGGTTGAGATAGTTGGCCAGCGTCAGGCCGCCGGCATAGCCGCCGACGGCACTGCGTTCGCCAAAACTGAAGACCAGAATGTTCACCAGCGGCATCACCAGAAGCAGCAGGAACCACAAGGTCGACGGCAGCAGCATCAGCAGCGTGATCCGGCGCCCCAGGCTGCGCCGCTTGTGCTGCGCGCGCTGAGTGTCGGCGTCGGACACGCTGGCGTCGGCGTGCTGCGCGGCCGGATTAATGACAGCATCCATGTGCGGTTCCTTATGGCTCATCACGGCAGGTCATGCGGACTTGAAGCGCGCCATCAGTTCGGCGCGCAGCGGACTGGTCAGCGTCGCGGCGGCGCCGAATTCCAGCGGACTCAAATGCTCGGCAGCGGGGTACATGATCGGGTCGTTGAGCATGGCGGCCGGCAGCAACGCATCGACGCGCTTATCACCGCTCGGGTAGCCGTGGCTCAGCACTTCCAGCTTGTTGTGCTGTGGGTCGAGAAGGTAATTGATGAAGGCATATGACGCGTCCTTGTGTTCGGCGCTTTTCGGGATCGCGAAGAAGTCACTCCACAGCTCGCCGCCTTCCTTGCCCAACGCGTAGACCATTGACGGAATGTCGCGGTGCAGCTGCGAGGCGTCGCCCGTCCAGGACATCGCCAGAATTGCATCGCCGCTGCGCATCGACGGCTGGATGTCGGAGTTGATCGCGAACAGGTGCGGCTTGACCTCGATCAGCAGCTTTTCGGCGTCGGCGAGCTCTTTCGGGTCCAGCGAGTTAAAGCTGTAGCCGAAGGACTTCAGTGCGTTGCCGATCGCGGTCAGCTGGTAATCGTGGACCATGGTGCGGCCGTCGGCCTGATCCCTGGCCAAGGCCCAAAACTCTTTCCACGACGTCGGTTTGGCCTTGAGCTTGGCGCTGTCGTAAGCCATGCCGGTGGTGCCCCAGTTTTTCGGCACAGCGTACACCTTGCCGTCGACGGTGCCTTGGGCCATGAATTTTTCCTGAAAGGCTGCGGCGTCGAAATTGGGAATGCGCGACAGGTCCAGCGGCTCGATCAAACCCAGTTTCACGTAAGTGCTGATGGTGTAGTTGGTCGGCACCAGCACGTCCCAGCCACTGCCGCCGGCCTGCAGTTTGGCGAGCATCTCTTCGTTGGAGCCGAACACGCTCATGGCCACGCGGGCGCCGGTGGTCTTGGCGAAGTTATCGAGGTTTTCCTGGCTGTGATAGTTGGGCCAGGTCGCCAGACCCAGACGGTCGCCGATGTTCTGGTCGGCCCCCAGGGCGCTGGCGCTCGAGCTGCCTGCCAGCAGCCCCGGCATGTTGGTGGCGACCACCGCGGCGGCAATGCCAAGACCGGTGCGGCCGAGGAAATCGCGGCGTGTGATCGAGCCGTTCTGCCAACTGCGCATCGTCTTGATAAAGGTCTTCTGGTCCATGGCATTTTCCCCGTCTGATAAATGGTCTGATCGTTAGAGTTGCTTCGCGTATTACAGAGCCATGGCCAAGCCGTTGGCGTTGTTCCAGCCCACCTGCACGGCCTCTCCGTGTTCGAAGCCTGCGTTATCGAACGCCCCTTGAGCGCCTGCGCCGTGTTGACGCGGCACGCGCACACAGACGATGCCGAACGGCTGCGTGCGTACGCGGTATTCGGTGATGTTGCCCAGATAGATGCGGTCTTCGACGCAACCGTCCAGGGTCACGTCGCGCCCTTGCAGGCGGCCTTGGGCAGCGATGTCGATCAGCTCCGGACGCACCGCGATGCAGCCTTCGCTGTTGGCGCTCAAGGTGCTGCCGTTTGGCGTCAGCGGGCTGCTCAGCTCGATGCCTTGGGCGGTGCGCAGTAGTGCCGAGTTGCCCTGCACGTGACGCACGGTGCCGTTGAACAGGTTCGATTCGCCGATGAAATCGGCCACGTAACGGGTGGCGGGGGCTTCGTAGAGTTGTTCGGGGGAGGCGGTCTGAATGATCGAGCCGCTGTGCATGACGCTGATGCTGTCGCTCATCGACAGCGCTTCTTCCTGATCGTGGGTCACCAACACGAAGGTGATGCCGACTTCCCGCTGCAGGCGCAGCAATTCGGACTGCATTTCCTTGCGCAGCTTGCGGTCCAGAGCAGCCAGCGGTTCGTCGAGCAGCAGCACCGTGGGCTTGTTCACCAGCGCTCGTGCAAGGGCCACACGCTGTTGCTGCCCGCCCGACAATTCGCTCGGCTTGCGATGCCCCAGGCCCGACAGGCGCACCATTTCCAGCGCTTCATCGGCGCGGCGTTGCTGTTCTTTTTTATCCGGGCGAGGGGTGAGGTAACGCAGGCCGTAGGCGATGTTTTGCGACACAGTCATGTGCGGAAACAACGCGTAATGCTGGAAGACCATGTTCACCGGACGCTGATAGGCCGGCACGCCCGCGACGTTCTTGCCCGCCAGGCGGACTTCGCCGAGAGTCGGCTGATCGAAGCCGGCGATCATGCGCAGGGTGGTGGTCTTGCCGCAGCCCGAGCCGCCGAGGAAGGAGTGAAAGGTCCCGCGCTTGACCTGAAAGCTCAGGTTGTTCACGGCCTTCAGGTTGCCGTAGTGCTTCTCGACGTTGCAGAACTCGATATCGTTTTCGTGGCGATGGTCGGTCATTAAAGGCTCTCGCATTCCAGTGCAGGGTTCGCTGCGATGGAGGCCAAACTAACAACCGCTGTTTTGCGCTGTATATATCCCTTGGGGGATAGAGGTCGTTCTTGGGTCAGGCCGTGGCTGCGATATCGGGGCCTGTCAGCTCGCGAATGAACAGTCCCAGTAGCTCGGCCTGACTGCCGATGCCGAACTTGGCGTAGATGTTCTTGCGATGGATTTTCACGGTCCCCGGACTGATCGAAAGCTGTTCGGCCACCGACGCGCTGGAGTGGCCGCGCAACAGCAGGCGTACGATTTCCTGCTCACGACCTGTGAGAATGTGGTTGCCGAAATGATCGAAAGCGGCGTGCACCTTGAAGTCCAGATCTTGCGCTGAGCGTGGCTGTTGCGCGCGCTGCTGGCGCCAGGCTTCAACGATGACCTGTTCGACGATGGCCTGCGCGCACTCCATCAATTGCAGTTCATCGCGACTGAACGCCGAACTCGCCGTGGCCCGCATCAGCGACAGCACAGCCATTGCATCACCACCCAGGTCGACGAAAAACGCGACCTCTTCGGCCAGCCCGGTTTGCTGGTAATACGCCAGGTAGTACTCGCTTAGGTAGAAGTGGTCCGGCGCGAACTGACGCAAACGCCATAGCCCCGGCTGCTGCCTGCGGGTGCAGGCCAGATAGAACGGGTCGAGCAGATAGGGGCCGCATTGATAGTCGTCGACGTATACGCGGCGTTTGTCCGGCGGGAAGGTGTCGAACAGCGCGAGGGGGCGATGATTGCCTTCGTAGACGAACAGCACGAAGTGATCGACCGGTGCGATCTGTTTCAGCCATTGGCTCAGACCGCCCAGCCGCGCGCCGCCTCCCGGCAGGTCGAGCAGGTGGGCGATTCCGCTGGTCCAGTGTTTCAGTTCCTTTGGGCGCATGATGCGTTCGCGGTCGAATCCGTGAGAGGGGCACTTCAGCACAGGATGCAGGATGTGCGCCACTGCACAATTCAGGGGCTTGGGGGCGGCGTTGTGGGGATAAAGTGGTTAAGGTGCCTATACGAATTGTTTCGGGATGCACCGTTTTCAGGCATGACCTGTCACCCGTTGCCACGCGGTAACGACTCAGCAGCCCTTCTGGCCGCGTCTATCAGCAGGCCCGATGCCATTAGTCTTTTTGCCGAGTGTTTCACGGCTGACACTGATTTAATGGCACTGTTCGTTTTTTGAACTGTTCGCTTTTTGAACAAAGGACACGCTCATGCAAATCTCGTTGAACAACACGCTGTACCCAGGCTTGAGTGCTATTCAGGTTGGGCAGGACCGTGTCGATCAGGCCGCCACGCAGTTGGCCAGCCCGGCGACCGAAGTGTCCGGCCGCAGCCAGTCTTCCGACTTTCAGCTTGAGCGTTTGCGCTCGGTCGAGCGTCCGGACCGTTCGGATTTGGCCAGTAATGTGGTCGAGATGGAGCAGGGTCTGCTTCAGGTCAAGGCCGGCGTCAAAGTCGAAAAGGCCAGCGACGAAATGCTCGGCACCCTAATCGATACTTACGCCTGACCCCTCTTTAACGTGCGCTTCGGCACACGTCTTCGTTGTGCGCGTTCTTTCTGAATACCGCCTTATCACGCGACCGAATCGCCGCCTTCCCACGCGCGTTTCAGACCGTTCGTTCAACTAGACTCAACCTCATGACGCGCTACGTTCTGCCCTGTGGAAAGTGTGCGGCTGCATGCCGTTTTTCGCATGCACGATGAAAGGTTCATGACCCACCCTTGACAAGCCCATGGGCGTAAACGTATGTTTCAAACACCTGTTTGACCCTCGAACAACAATCAGATCTCGAGGGGCGGGGCCAGTCCCCACAGTGACCCGACGGTCATCCAATTCCAGGATTCATCAGCAGAGGTTTATCGCTATGCCTGACTACAAGGCCCCCTTGCGTGATATTCGCTTCGTTCGTGACGAGCTGCTCGGCTACGAAGCGCACTATCAGAGTCTGCCAGCCTGCCAGGACGCCACGCCTGACATGGTCGACGCCATTCTCGAGGAAGGCGCCAAGTTCTGTGAGCAGGTACTGGCCCCGTTGAACCGCGTGGGTGACATCGAAGGCTGCACCTGGAGCGAGTCTGGCGTTAAGACCCCGACTGGCTTCAAGGAAGCGTACAAACAGTTCGTTGAAGGCGGCTGGCCAAGCCTGGCCCACGACGTCGCCCATGGTGGTCAGGGCCTGCCTGAGTCGCTGGGTCTGGCGGTCAGTGAAATGGTCGGCGAAGCCAACTGGTCGTGGGGCATGTACCCAGGCCTGTCCCATGGCGCGATGAACACCATCTCCGAGCACGGCACCCCTGAGCAGCAAGAGGCTTACCTGACCAAGCTGGTGTCGGGCGAGTGGACCGGCACCATGTGCCTGACCGAACCACACTGCGGCACTGACCTTGGCATGCTGCGCACCAAGGCCGAACCTCAGGCGGATGGTTCGTACAAGGTGTCCGGCACCAAGATCTTCATTTCTGCTGGCGAACACGACATGGCCGATAACATCGTCCACATCGTGCTGGCGCGCCTGCCCGATGCGCCTGCGGGCACCAAAGGCATCTCGCTGTTCATCGTTCCGAAATTCCTGCCGGCTGCCGATGGCAGTGCAGGTGAGCGCAACGCGGTGAGCTGCGGCTCGCTGGAACACAAGATGGGCATTCACGGCAACGCCACCTGCGTAATGAACTTCGACGGCGCCACCGGTTTCCTGATCGGCCCGCCGAACAAAGGCCTGAACTGCATGTTCACCTTCATGAACACCGCACGTCTGGGTACTGCGCTGCAAGGTCTGGCCCACGCCGAAATCGGCTTCCAGGGCGGCCTGAAATACGCTCGCGAACGCCTGCAGATGCGCTCCCTGACTGGCCCGAAAGCGCCGGACAAAGCCGCTGACCCGATCATCGTTCACCCCGACGTGCGTCGCATGCTGCTGACCATGAAAGCCTTCGCCGAGGGCACTCGCGCGATGGTTTACTTCACCGCCAAGCAGGTCGACATCGTCAAATACAGCGACGACGCTGAAGCCAAGAAGCAAGCCGATGGCCTGCTGGCCTTCATGACCCCGATCGCTAAAGCCTTCATGACCGAAGTCGGTTTCGAGTCCGCCAACCACGGCGTGCAGATCTACGGCGGCCATGGCTTCATCGCCGAGTGGGGCATGGAGCAGAACGTTCGCGACAGCCGGATTTCGATGCTGTACGAAGGCACTACCGGCGTTCAGGCCCTCGACCTGCTCGGTCGTAAGGTGTTGATGACCCAAGGTGAAGCGCTGAAGGGATTCACCAAGATCGTGCACAAGTTCTGCCAGGGTCAGGAAGGCAATGAGGCGGTCAGCGAGTTCATCGCACCGCTGGCTGCGTTGAACAAGGAGTGGGGCGAACTGACCATGAAGGTCGGCATGGCCGCCATGAAAGATCGCGAAGAAGTCGGCGCCGCTTCGGTGGATTACCTGATGTTCTCCGGTTACGTCTGCCTGGCCTACTTCTGGGCTGACATGGCGCGTCTGGCAGCCGAGAAGCTGGCAGCGGGCACTACCGAAGAAGCGTTCTACACCGCCAAGCTGCAGACTGCCCGCTTCTACTTCCAGCGCATCCTGCCGCGTACCCGCACGCACGTTGCGGCCATGCTGTCGGGCGCGAACAACCTGATGGACATGAACGAAGAGCACTTCGGCCTGGCTTACTAAGCCACCGGCTGGTTTTTACCTCAAAGCCGCTTGCCCTTCGGGGCCGGCGGCTTTTTTGTGTCCGCAATAAAACCCTGTAGGAGCGGTGTCCGCAAAAAGAGTGATCCAACGCACAATTTCTCCTCATCAAATCTGTTATCCGGCCGATACAGGCACAATGCCATTTGATTTGAACGAGTAGGAGATCGTCCTCTTGCTGCGCCCTTCCGCCGCACGTATCAGCCATTTCTTACCGTCCCTGGGGCTGTTGATCGCCGGGCTCGCGGCTGCTTACGTGAAGGACCTCAACGTGTTCTTTACCTCCCTGTTCAACGTACTGCCAACGTTGGTCCTGTTGCTGGGCGGCGCGTATTGCGGCGTTTACAAGCGTCAGCGCGAGCTGTTCCTGATGATCACGGTGTACATCGCTTACTTTCTGCTCGACACCCAAACCGATTACTACCGCGATAACGGAAAAGTCCGAGAGGATGCCGCGGTGGTGTTCCACCTGTGCTGTCTGCTGTTGCCGGTCATGTACGGGCTATTTGCCGCTTGGGAAGAACGCACCCATCTGGTACAGGACCTGGTCGCCAGGCTTGCCGTGATTGTGGCAGTCGGCGGCGTCGCGCTGGGGCTTGAACAGAGCTTTCCGGAGAGCCTGCTCGCCTGGCTGGCCGATATTCGCTGGCCTGCGCTGCATGGCGAGTGGATGAGCCTGATCCAGCTGTCCTACGCGACGTTCCTGGTCGCCTTTGGCGTGCTGATTACCCAATACATCCGCAAGCCGCGTCCGCTGCACGCCGCGCAATTGGTGGGTTTGCTCGGAATGTTCTGGGCGTTGCCGAAAACCTTCATCCTGCCGTTCACGCTGAACATCATGTGCAGCCAGGTCATGCTGATGATTGCCGCAGGGGTCGCCCACGAGGCCTATCAGATGGCCTTCCGCGATGAGCTCACCGGGTTGCCGGGCCGCCGCGCGCTCAACGAGCGGATGCAGCGTCTGGGACGCAATTACGTGCTGGCGATGAGTGACGTCGACCATTTCAAGAAATTCAACGACACCCACGGCCACGATGTCGGCGACCAAGTGCTGCGTCTGGTCGCGAGCAAACTGTCGAAGATCACCAACGGCGGCGGTCGTGCCTACCGTTACGGCGGGGAAGAGTTCGCCATCGTCTTCGCGGGCAAAACCCTGGAAGAGTGCATGCCGCACCTGGAAGTGATCCGCGAAACCATCGCCAACTACGCCATCCATTTACGCAATCAGGACAACCGGCCGCAGGACGATCAGCAAGGTCGCCAGCGTCGTGCAGGCTCTCAGGCGTCCACCGTTTCGGTGACGGTGAGCATTGGCGTTGCCGAGCGCCAGCCCGAGCATCGCAATCCTGAAGAGGTGCTCAAGGCCGCCGACCAGGCGCTGTATGCCGCCAAAGGCGCGGGTCGAAACTGTGTCGTCGCGCACGGTCAGACCAACAAGCGCGGTGCTGTCAGAATGGCTGCCGCCAGCTAAGTCCCATTTCCTTTTTCTGTGTAATCAAAGGCTTTCGCACCTGTGCGAAGGCCTTCTGATACGTATTGTTTATACGTGACCATAAACTGATAAATGGTCACTACTTGACCCTATGTGTTGCAAATGGTGTTCATGTACACTCGGATCAACTGATACATTGACGCCGCCTGATGACTGTGGCGTCTCTCTTTTCCGGATATCTGCTGCTGTTTGCGAGGTTTGCCATGGCTGACTACAAAGCGCCGTTGCGCGATATGCGCTTCGTTCTCAATGAAGTGTTCGAAGTCTCCAAGCTCTGGGCCACGCTGCCCGAGCTGTCCGAAGCGGTCGATGCCGAAACCGTCGAGGCAATTCTTGAGGAAGCGGGCAAGGTCACTGGCAAATCTGTCGCGCCCCTGAGCCGCGCCGCTGACGAAGAAGGCTGCCACTGGAACGACACCGTGGTGACCACGCCAGCCGGTTTCGTTCAGGCGTACAAGACCTACGCCGAAGGTGGCTGGGTGGGCGTTGGCGGCAACCCGGAGTTCGGTGGCATGGGCATGCCCAAGGCCGTTTCGGCGCAAGTCGAAGAGATGGTCAATTCCTCGAGCCTGGCGTTCGGCCTGTACCCGATGCTGACCTCCGGCGCCTGCGTGTCGATCAATACCCACGCCAGCGAAGCGCTCAAGGCCAAATACCTGCCGAACATGTACGCGGGTGTCTGGGCCGGTTCGATGTGCCTGACCGAGGCCCACGCTGGCACTGACCTGGGCATCATTCGCACTAAGGCCGAGCCCCAGGCAGACGGTTCCTACAAGATCAGCGGCACCAAGATCTTCATCACCGGCGGCGAGCACGACCTCACCGAAAACATCATTCATCTGGTGCTGGCCAAATTGCCAGATGCACCGGCGGGCCCGAAAGGTATCTCGCTGTTCCTGGTGCCGAAATTCTTCGTCAACGAGGATGGTAGCCTGGGCGCGCGCAACACCGTGTCCTGCGGCTCCATCGAGCACAAAATGGGCATTCAGGCTTCTGCCACCTGCGTGATGAACTTCGACGAGGCTGAGGGCTATCTGGTTGGCGAGCCGAACAAGGGCCTGGCCGCGATGTTCACCATGATGAACTACGAACGTCTGGGCGTCGGCATTCAAGGCCTGGCGTCGGGCGAGCGCTCTTACCAGAACGCCATCGAATACGCCCGCGATCGCCTGCAAAGCCGTGCTCCGACGGGCGCGCAATCCAAGGACAAGATTGCCGACCCGATCATCGTTCACCCCGACGTACGTCGCATGCTGCTGACCATGAAAGCGCTGAACGAGGGCGGTCGCGCGTTTTCGACCTACGTCGCGATGCAACTGGACACTGTCAAATACAGCGAAGACGCTGAAGTGCGCCAGCGTGCCGATGCACTGGTCGCGCTGCTGACCCCCGTCGCCAAAGCTTTCCTCACCGACATGGGCCTGGACACCACTGTGCATGGCCAGCAGGTGTTTGGCGGTCATGGCTACATTCGCGAGTGGGGCCAGGAGCAGTTGGTGCGCGACGTGCGGATCACGCAGATCTACGAAGGCACAAATGGCATTCAGGCGCTGGACCTGATGGGCCGCAAGGTCGTCGCTACTGGCGGTGCATACTACAAGCTGTTTTCCGAAGAAGTCCGTGGGTTCATTGCAGCGTCCGACAGCTCGCTGGGCGAATTCACCAAGCCGCTGAGCGCCGCGCTGACCACGCTGGACGAATTGACTGACTGGGTACTGGATCGCGCGCGCAGCAACCCGAATGAAATCGGTGCAGCGTCTGTCGAATACCTGCACGTATTTGGTTACACGGCCTACGCGTACATGTGGGCAATGTCGGCCAAAGCCGCGCTGGGTAAAGAGGCCCAGGAAGATTTCTACGCCAGCAAACTGGGCACCGCGCGCTTCTATTTCGCACGTCTATTGCCTCGGATTCACTCGCTCGCCGCCTCGATCAAGGCCGGCAGCGAGTCGCTGTATCTGCTGGACGCGTCGCAATTCTGACGGCCAAATCTTCGTGTAAGCATTTGCTTACACGACGTGCTGACATTCGGCTCTATCGCTTCAATGGATCCAAGATTAATCTACACACATGGACGTCGCGCAGGATGCGCAAACAGACAACATGGACACGTAGGGAATGCCTGCCAGGACGGCGGGAAGAAAAGGAAGTCAAAAGGGAAACAGTCTGGAAAACCTCGCTTAGGCGGGGTTTTCTTTTATCTGCGTCCTGAAAAAAATCCAAACCCTCTTACGCGCCCTCCGGCCGCGCAGGTTTCGGATTTTCCACATCATCGAGTACTGACTTGAGCAGCGCCAGCGTCGCTTGCTGTCGTTGTGCATCCCGATACACCAGCCCGATCTGCAGCGGCACTCGCGGCTCGCTCAAGGGTTTCCACAGCAATTCTTCGTTGTCCTGAATGTCTTCGGCGCGCCCCGGCAGCACCGTCGCCAGCTTCATGTGCGCGAGGCTGTCGAGAATCCCCGCCATGTTGTTCAGCTCAGCCTGCACATGGGCGCGACGCCCCAGGTTGCTCAGCTGCGTCTGCCAGATCTGCCTGACCTGAAACTCCTCACCCAACAGCAGCATTGGCAACTCGGCCGCTTGGCTCATCGACACCTTCTTGAATTCCCGCAACGGGTGGTTCGCCGGGATGACAAGTTTGAGTTCGTCTTCGTACAGCAGCAGGCCGTGCAAGCCGGGCTGGCGCGGCGGTAGATAACTGATGCCGATGTCCAGCGTGCCATTGAGCAGGCGCCGCTCGATCTCCATCGCGCTCAGCTCGTAAATCTGCACCACCAGATGCGGCTGCGCCTTGCGCACGTGTTCCAGCATTTGCGGCACCAGACTGGAATGCACGGTCTGCATCACGCCAATGGCCAAGGTTCGTTGCGATTGACCCTTGAAATTGCGCAACCCATCACGGGCGCGCTGCATGCCGTCCAGCAACGGTACCGCGTGGTTGTACAGCGTATGGGCGGCAAGGGTGGGCAGCAGGCGCTTGCTGCTGCGCTCGAACAGGCTCACATCAAGGCTGTGCTCCAGCAGGCGGATCTGTTGCGACAGTGCAGGTTGCGACAGCGATAGACGCTCGGCTGCCCGGCCTACATGGCCTTCTTCGTAGACCGCGACGAAATAACGCAGTTGGCGGAAATCCATAAGTCATTCTTATCGAAATGGCTGGAAAATCGAAATGGCCGTTTGCCCGGCCGACGCATAGTCTACGCCCAACTCACAGGGGTTACAGGGCCATAAAGCGCAATGAACAGTGTTCGAGTCGATGGGATTTACATAGGTAAAGCGAAAAATCCGGGTCAAGGATTGATCAGCGATATCGATAAGCACCACTTGGACCGACGCTTATGGCTGGCACCCCAAGGACTACGCGCATGAATCTCTTCAAATTGCTGCGCGGCGCTGAAAACAGTGAAACCGAAGTTATCGACCAACCGGCGCTGTTGCCGCCGCTGGAGCGCTTGCGCCAGCGCACAGGCAGCGATCAGGCGGGCTTCTTCGCCGCCGAGCAAGACGCCTGTGCAGGCGCTGTAACCCTGGCGCGCAAATGGGGCCAGCGTCATCGTCGCGGTGAGTGCGGGGTGGTGGTCGCCAGCGGAGGTCGTTTCGATGGATTGATTGAGTCGATGGCCAGCAATTTTTGTCGCGTGCCGTTCAACGATCTGGCCGCGATCGAGGCTGCCGTGGATTCACGCACGGTTGCGATCATCCTGGAGCCGATTCAAGGCGAAAACGTGGTTACCCCTGCGTCGCAAGCCTATATGGAAGGCGTGGAGCGGCTGTGTCGCGCGCTGAACATTCTGCTGATTTTCAACGAAGCGCGAGGCACGGTCGGCCAGCACGGCGGCCTGCTCTGTGAATATACCTACAGCGTGTCGGCAGACATCGTGGTGCTGGGCGATCACTCCAATCGCAGCCCGCGCCTCGCCGCATTGCTTGCCCGAGGGCACGCCTGCACTGCACCGATCGAGACTTTGCCCGGCTATGTGCAAGAGCCGTCTTCAGCCGCGCGCCCGACCCGCGCCGCGCCTGCTTCCCGCGCGCCACGACAGTTCGTGCCCAACGGCCTCATGGCCTGACGCAACCCCATACCGTCTTGCGTTCTGTACGCTTCGCCCTGCACCGGAGGCCTTGGGTGCGGGGCGTTTTTTTGCATGCCGTGATGGCTCGATGATATGCGCGTTGGAACCCCTGCAACCGCGCAGGGTCGATTTAGCTGTGTGGCCTGTTTGGGCCATCTTCTCGATCAGGAGCTTCACCCATGGACATCATTCGCATCATCATTGCCATCCTGCTGCCACCCCTGGGCGTGTTCCTGCAAGTCGGCTTCGCCGGCGCATTCTGGCTGAACATCCTGCTGACGCTGCTAGGTTACTTCCCGGGCATCATCCACGCGGTTTACATCATCGCCAGCCGTAAATAAGAGCAGCCAGCGACTTCAAAGGGTTCCTAATGGCCCTCCGTGGGAGCGAATTCATTCGCGAAAAATTGTACATTCGATGAGAATTTGTCGACTGTACCGGCCAATCGCGAATGATGCGCTCCCACAGACATCTGAACTATCCCTCAATCACCTTCCGGTAAAACGCCCACTCGGTCTCCAATGCATGGGCCAGATTGCTGGCCTTGCGGAAACCATGGCGCTCATCAGGGTAGAAATGGCCCTCCGCCGGAATGCCCTTTTCCACCAGCGCATTGAGCATGTTGCGCGTTTGCGCCGGCACAACCACCGCATCAAGCTCGCCCTGAAAGAAGATCACCGGGACCTTAATCTGATCAGCATGTAACAACGGCGTGCGTTCTTTGTAACGGACCATGTCAATGTCCGGATCGCCGATCAGCCAGTCCAGATAGTCCGCTTCGAACTTGTGCGTTGCCTCGGCCAGTGCCAGAGGGTCGCTCACCCCGTACAGGCTCGCGCCCGCGCGGAACACGTCCTTGAACGCCAATGCACACAAGGTCGTGTAGCCGCCGGCGCTGCCGCCGCGAATGAACGCATTCTTCGGATCGATCAGGCCTTGATTGCCGAGGTACTCGACCACCGCGCAGGCGTCTTCCACGTCGACCACGCCCCACTCCAGAAACAGCGCCTGTCGATAGGCTCGGCCATAGCCGGTGCTGCCGCGATAGTTGAGGTCGGCCACCGCGAAGCCTCGCTGCGTCCAGTATTGAATGCGCGGGTCCAGGACGGGGTAGCAGGCAGAAGTCGGGCCGCCGTGGATGAACACCACCAACGGCGGTTTTTCTTCACCGCTCATGGCCGGGTAGAAGTAGCCGTGTGCTTGCTCGCCGTCGCTCGGGTAGCGCAGGGTTTGCGGGCGGCTGATGCGCTCGGCTGGCAGCGGCGCGACGCCACCGGCCAGCACTTGAACGCTTTTGTCCGAGCGGCTGATTGCCACGACGGCAGAAGGGCTGATCGCTGACGCCGCGATGCAATAGATGTACTCATCGTCCAGCGCCAAGCTACGAAATCGGCCGTAATCGCTGCTGAAATCTTCCAGAGTATTGTCAGCCGAACGCACGGCTAGCATGCCCGTGCCGTCTTCCGACCAAGTGGCAAGGTATGCACCGTCATTTAACGGCAGCCAGCTCGAACCGCCTAACTGCCAGGGTGCCGGGGCATGATCGGCCTTGGCTGCAGGCAGGGCTTCGAAACCCTCCAGCGTTTCAACCCACGGCTGCCAGAATCCGCCGCGATCGGTCAGGCAATACAGGCGCCCTTGGGCATCGAAGCGAGGCTGCTGCAACGCCTCAAGCCCCAATCCTCCGGCCAGGCAATGGGCGCGACCCCACGTGGCATCGGCCTGACGTTCCATGCTGAGCAGTCGCGTCGACGTCCAAGGCTGATGCGGGCGCCACCATTCAATCCACACCAGGCGATTGCCGTCCGGGCTGAGCGTCGGCGAGGCGTAGAAGTCCGCGCCTTCAGCCAGCACTTCACGGCGTCCGTCCACCCGATCGATCGCCACCAGACGATGAACGTCGTTTTCCTCCTCAACGGCCAAGATCTGCCCACGCGCGAATCGGACATCACCGTAGCGTTTGTCGCCTTGGGTCAAGGCCTGTGGGGTGCTGGAGTCGAAAGCTTGGACGTAGATCTGCTGATCGGCCTCGTTGACGAACGCCACCGCGTCGCCGGTGAGGCAGAACGAACCGCCTCCATATTCGTAGACCCGGCTGCGAGCGCTGAAGCCGTCCGGGGTCAGGCAGGTGGTGGCGCCATTGCTTCTGCGCCAGATGCGCGAAGCCGCGTCCTGCGGGCGGAATTCATTCCAGAAAAGGCCGGCGGGACTGACGCTCAGCTCGGCGAAATCGATGCCTGCCGCCACGGCCTGGGCGGCAGAGAACAGATCAGGATTTTGCGATGAGTCGTGAGTTTCGTTCATTGCGGAAAGCCAGTTGCTCGATGGTCTGGCTAGCATACTCGGCTTCGTCGCGCGCTTGGGTGATCAGGCTGTGTTGCGGCGACTTGGCGCACACCGGGTCCGCATTGCTGGCATCCCCCGTGAGCATGAACGCCTGACAGCGGCAGCCGCCAAAGTCCTTCTCTTTCTCGTCACACGACCTACACGGTTCGGGCATCCATTCGTACCCGCGAAAGCGGTTGAAACCGAAGGACTCGTACCAGATGTGTTGCATGGTGTGATCGCGCACATTGGGAAACTGTATCGGCATCTGTCGCGCACCGTGGCAGGGCAGGGCGGTGCCGTCGGGCGTGACGGTCAGGAACAGATTGCCCCAGCCATTCATGCAGGCTTTCGGGCGTTCTTCATAGTAATCGGGGGTGACGAAGATCAACTTGACCGGGTGATTCTCGGCGGCGAGCTTCACGCGGTATTCGTTGGTGATGCGTTCGGCGCGTACCAACTGATCCTTGGTTGGCAGCAAGCCCACGCGATTCAGGTGCGCCCAGCCATAGAACTGGCAGGTGGCCAGTTCGACGAAATCCGCTTCCAGCGCCACGCACAGCTCGATGATCTTGTCGATCTTGTCGATGTTGTGCCGGTGAGTGACGAAATTCAGCACCATCGGGTAGCCGTGTTTCTTCACCGCCCGAGCCATTTCCAGCTTCTGCGCGAAGGCCTTTCTCGAGCCCGCGAGCATATTATTCACCTGCTCGTCACTGGCCTGGAAACTGATCTGGATGTGATCCAGACCCGCTTCCTTGAAGTCGATGATTTTCTGCTCGGTCAAGCCGATGCCGGAGGTGATCAGGTTGGTGTAGAAGCCCAGACGAAGGGCCTCGGCGATCAGCTCGGCCAAATCCTGACGCACCAGCGGTTCACCGCCGGAAAAGCCGATTTGCGCCGCGCCCATCTGCCGCGCTTCGGCCATCACCTTGAACCACTGCTCGGTCGTCAGCTCCTGACCCTGCTTGGCGAAATCCAAGGGGTTTGAGCAATACGGGCATTGCAACGGGCAGCGATACGTCAGTTCGGCAAGTAGCCACAACGGCAGCCCGACCGGGGGCGTGGGCGGAATATGCACCTTGGATTCGGTTGCCTGCGGCTCAGCCAAGTTCGATCCAGTGTTCGGCACGGGCGACCTCCATGAATTGCTCGACATCAGTGCCGAGCTCGGGAACGCCGGGAAATTTTTCGTCAAGCATCGCGATGATCGCGCCGACGCTGCGCTGACCGTCGATCAGGCCGCCAATCTCGCTGGCGCTCTCGTTGAGCTTGATCATGCCCTCCGGGTACAGCAGCACGTGGCCATTTTGCGCGGGCTCGAACTGGAAGCGGTAACCCCGGCGCCAGCTCGGCACCTGTTCACGATTGAAGCTCATAGGGCAATTCCTTTATGCCAGACGCGTTGGTCGGTGACGCTGTGGTAGGGCGGGCGCTTCAGCTCGTAGGCCATGGTCATGGCGTCCAGCATGCTCCACAAAATGTCGAGTTTGAACTGCAGGATTTCCAACATGCGCTGCTGGCCTTCCCACGTCGTGTAGTGCTGCAACGTGATCGCCAGACCGTGCTCGACATCGCGGCGGGCCTGGCCCAGACGCGTACGGAAGTATTCGTAGCCCGCCGGATCAATCCACGGGTAATGCTGCGGCCAGCTGTCCAGACGCGATTGGTGAATCTGCGGTGCGAACAGCTCGGTCAGTGAGCTGCTGGCGGCTTCCTGCCAGTTGGCGCGTCGGGCGAAATTCACGTAGGCGTCGACGGCAAATCGTACGCCCGGCAGTACCAATTCCTGCGAGCGCAGTTGGTCGGGGTCGAGCCCTACCGCCTGACCCAGACGCAGCCATGCCTCGATGCCGCCATCTTCGCCAGGGGCGCCGTCGTGATCGAGCAGGCGTTGAATCCACTCGCGACGAACCTCGCGGTCCGGGCAATTGGCCAGAATCGCGGCATCCTTGAGCGGGATGTTCACTTGATAATAGAAGCGGTTGGCCACCCAGCCCTGAATCTGCTCGCGGGTCGCGCGGCCTTCGTACATCGCCACATGGAACGGGTGATAGATGTGGTAATACGCACCCTTGGCGAGCAGGGCCTGTTCGAATTCGGCGGGGGACAGTGGCTTTTGCTCGCTCATATCGTCAGTCATCCTCAAGAATGTTGGCAGATCCTGTGGGAGCGAATTCATTCGCGAAACGTGGGCACATCCGACGCTGATCTGTCGTCTGGTCTACCTTCGCGAATGAATTCGCTCCCACAGGTTGACCTGCGTTTTCCTACAACTCAATGCTCATGCCATCAAAGGCCACTTCAACCTCGCGGCGGGCCAGCTCGGCGCGCTCGCGGGAGTCTTCGTCGAGAATCGGGTTGGTGTTGTTGATGTGAATAAGCACTTTGCGCTGGTTTGGCAGTTTTTCCAGCACCTCAAGCATGCCGCCGGGGCCGTTCTGCGCCAAATGGCCCATTTCCGTCCCAGTGCGCGTGCCGACGCCGCGACGCTTCATTTCATCGTCGTCCCACATCGTGCCGTCCACCAGCAGACAGTCGGCGCCGCTCATTTTTTCCATGAGGGCATCATCGACTTTGCCAAGACCGGGGGCGTAGAACAGTTTTCCGCCGGTACGAGTGTCCTCGACCATCAGGCCGATATTGTCGCCGGGGTGTGGGTCGAATCGGTGGGGCGAGTAGGGCGGTGCCGCGCTGCGCAGTGGGAATGGCGTAAAGCGCAGGTTCGGACAGGCCGGAATCACAAAGCTGCCTTCCAGCTCAATGCGGTTCCAGACCAGCCCGCCGTTCCAGTGCTTGAGCATGTTGAACAGTGGAAAACCGGTAGTGAGGTCTTCATGGACCATGTCCGTGCACCACACTTGATGCGGGCAACCCTCGCGCAGGCTCAGCAGGCCGGTGGTGTGGTCGATCTGGCTGTCCATCAGAATGATGGCGCTGATGCCGGTGTCGCGCAGGCCGCGATTAGGCTGCATCGGCGCAAAGCCTTGCAGTTGCGCGCGGATGTCGGGGGAAGCGTTGCACAAGACCCAGTTAACGCCGTCATCTGACAGAGCGATGGACGATTGGGTGCGGGCGTGGGCGCGCAGGCTGCCGTCGCGAAAGCCTGCGCAATTGACGCAGTTGCAGTTCCATTGAGGAAAACCACCGCCCGCCGCCGAGCCGAGAATCTGGATGTGCATGTGTACTCCGTACCGAGGGGCGCGAGGCCCGAAGTCGCAGCTCACAGGCTGCGCCTTGAAATCTTGAACCCTGTAACAAAAAAGCCCCGGCGAACCGAGGCTTTCTACCGCGCAGACATCAACGGCTAGCGAAGTACATGGTGACTTCAAAGCCGATACGCAGGTCGGTGTAAGCAGGTTTAGTCCAGGACATAGGAGACTCCTTCCAAGTGAGTGCAGCGGTGGGTGAGTACATCTTTAGTACTCCTTTGAAGGGAGACGTTCAAATGCTTAGGGAGCTATGTTACTAAAAATATCCGGGCACCAATGATGAAATATCGGATAAAGCTTTTTGCATTTGAAGCAATGATCACGGGCGCGAAGGCTTTACAGCGTCTGGTTTGGCGCGATTCGAGAGGATGAACGTCCGGGTTTCAGACAGCGCTATCCGACTGACGGCACGGTTTATCGCCTCAGGATGAAGTTTTGCAAACGAATGTTGCAGCTGCTCGGCGTAGTTCGCACCGTGGCCTACGAGGTGCGCCTGCCAGAGCATTTCGGCCGCTTGTGCGCTGTCCATAGCGTCAGGATCGAGCTGGTCCTGTAATGCTGCAACCAGAGCCGGAACATTGGCTCGCTCGATCAGCGCAGGCAGCGTCTTGAGGAAGGTTTTGATGTGCTCGACCAGCTCTTGCGCGCTCGCGTTTGGAGATTGCACGCCGAACAACATCCCGCCAACCCCGGCTATTTGTCGGAAACCGCTGAAAACCGCGTAGCCCAATTGCAATTCGACCCGCAGGCGTTGATAGAACGGCGCCTGAACCAACTGTCCGAATAATCGCCACAGGGCCTCGTCTTCGACACGTTTCGTGGGTGCTGGGTAGAACATCAGCACAGCATTTTCGGAAGCTTCTGACGGCTCAGTTGCCCAACCAAGGGCTGCCGGCAGTGAAAGGGGTTGCGGGCTTCTTGTTTCAGCTGTGCCCGGCATGTTGCTCATGGCGTGAGTCAGAGCGGCTGACTGTGCCCCCTGAAACCCCGCGGTTAAGCCGATCCAGCGCGTTTTGGCCCAGAGCGTTTGCAAATCGGCGGTTTCCGCTTGAACTGGCCTGTTCAAAAAATGATCAGGTAACGTTTTGAGCAGCTGACGGATCGGCATCGGCACAGGCTCGCGGCTCGGCTGGCCGTAGGTCGCCAACGTCTGCGCATCGGGGTGCGCGAGCAGGTTCAGGGTTTGTCGCAACACGGCCGGGATCGGCTCGGCCATACCGCTCAACTTCAGTTGCCACTGTTCGCCGTAGGCCGTGAATGCCAGGGTGACGCCCGCTTGCTGAGCCTCTGCGGTGAGGGTTTTGAGGCTGTCGTGGAGCATCTGGTGCAACTTTGGCTGCGCAGAGGGCAGTGTCCAACGCAGGTAAAGCGTGGCTTCTCCTGTAGAAGCGAGGGTGTTGCTGAAGGTCAGGGATGGCAGCGCAACGCCTGAGTTGGCAGGGCTACAAGCTTCTCGCAAGAACGGATTCGGCACGGGCAAGCGCCAATTGACGCCATCGTGGGGCTCCAGGGATACCGGTCTCAAAAGGGCGTCTGGCGTGAGATGGTCGAGCAGGGCGCTGATGGCCTTGTCGTTCAGATCTCTCAGGTTCGCGCTGTAATGGCGCGCCAAAAGCAGAGCACCGCTGACCTGCAGTCGACGCAATTCAAGGCGCGCGTATTCGTCGAGCAGTTGGCGGAAACGGGTTTTGAAGAAGGCCAGCCAGTCGAACACCAGTGCCGAAATCAGGCCTGTGTCATTGCCGCTTGGGGTGATGTCCAGATCAAGCACCAGTTGGCCAGCGAACTCGTAAAACACCTGCGCCTTCAGCGATTCAATCAAGCCTCGGTCGCGCAACTGCGCAATCAATCCGCCTGGCTGCGCGTTGTTGATCCAGGTGCAGAGAAACGCCGCAGCCTGCTCGTGCCCTTCCGGTAATCCTTCGCACGCGAATATCAGATGCATCCGGCGCGCATCGTCTGCTGCCGGTTGTTCGGCAGGGCGGTTATCCACAAGCGGGGGAGGTTGCTGCCGATCGATCCGACGTCCCTTGGGGAAATATCCGCCAAAGCGTGTCGCCAAGGCCTCTAGCTCATCCAGCGTTTGTGGCCCCGCAAGGCTCAAGGTCATCTGACCCGCCTGATAGTACGTGCGATAAAAATCCTGCAACGCTTGCTGAAACGCCGGACGTGGGACTGGCAGGCTGAAGCGATTGCCTGCATGAAACCAGCGCAGTGGATGCAAGGGTGAGAGTGGCCGCAGACGTCGCAGTTGATCGCGAGAAGCATCGTCCCGCGACCAGGCAATAAACTCGGCGTGCAGCACCTCTCGTTCACGCAACTGATCAGCCTGGGCCATGCGCGGATGGCTGAGCATGTCGCACAAGCGCTCCAAGCCGCCTGTAAACAGAGGGGGGGCGAGTTCGAAGAAAAAGTCAGTCGTGCGCTCCCGGGTGCTGGCGTTCACCTGCCCGCCGTGACGCTGGACGTAGGCCATCAGATTCTGGTCTGAAGGAAAACGCTCGGTGCCGAGAAAGAAAAGATGTTCCAGAAAGTGCGCCAGCCCTGGCCATTGCTCAGGCACGTCATGACTGCCCGCCGCCACCCGCAATGCTGCCGCACAGCGTTTCAGGCGCGGTGCCGAGCACAGCACCACTCGCAGGCCAGTGGGCAAGGTCAGGGAGCGATGCGTGGTTGAATTGGGGGCAGGCATGAAGGTTTCCGCAGTCGCAGAGGGTGTGACGCGTCATGCTAGCGGATTGCGCAGCATTTGCGGGCGTACGCATAACCCCCTCTGGGAGCGAATTCATTCGCGAGAAATGGAGCGGTCGACATTCACATGTGGGATGTACCGACGTCTTGCGAATGAATTCGCTCCTACAGAGATTGTGTGGTGTCAGATAAACACGGGCGCGCCTCAGCCTTTCGCCAACCCCGCATAAAACCCCGGCCGCCGGTCCTTGAAATAGGTGTTGATCGCCTGAGACTCACCCATTACACGGCGGTCCAGATCAGCAATCACCAACGCCTCTTCTCTCCCGGCCAGCCCGATCTGTTTGCCATCCGGCGCGCAGATGCTGCTCAGCCCGCAGTACTGAATCTCGCCTTCGCTGCCGCAATAATTGGCGTACACCAAATAGCACTGGTTTTCGAATGCCCGGGCGCGCACGGTCACTTCACAGACGAAATTGTAAGGCGCCATGTTGGCGGTCGGCACCAGAATCAGGTCAGCCCCGGCCAGGGCCAAACGTCGGGTGTTCTCGGGGAACTCCACGTCGTAGCAGATGAGAAATCCCAGCTTCCAGCCGTCGAATTCCACGACGGGAAAATGATCGTCTCCTGCACTGAACATCGACTTGTCCAGTTCGCCGTACAGATGCGTCTTACGATAATTGCAGCGTCGTACGCCTTGCGCATCGATCAGTTGCACAGCGTTGTAGACCTGACCCTCAGCACTCGATTCGGGATAGCCATACAGAATCGCGATACTGTTTGCCTTGGCTATTTCGGCGATTTCCTGTGCTGCCATCCCGTCGCAAGGTTGCGCCAGATCCCGTGCCGCCTGCGCGCCGATGTTATAGCCGCTCAGGTACATCTCCGGAAACACCAGCAGCGTTGCGCCCTGATTCGCTGCTTCTGCCGCCTGCGTTTGGAGCCGCGCAAGATTGCTGCTGACGTCCAGTGGCAACGGTGGGCATTGGTACAGGGCAACGCGCATGACGGTCTCCTTATTCGGGCAGCACGATGGGGCCGATTTCGTGGAACACGTCACCCGGGCCCGGGTTCTCGGCGTGGGTTTTGCCACCGAAGTGGGTCATGATGCCCCACACCGCGTTGAGTGAGGTTTGCACGGCGCCCTCGACCCAGGCGGGCGTCCAGGAAACGTCGTCGCCGGCGATGAAAATGCCACGTTGCTCCTCAGGCATGTCTTTTTGCATGAAGTGCGCGTACATCCGCTGGTTGTAGCGATAGTGGCCCGGCAACGCGCCTTTGAAGGCGCCGAGGAAGTGCGGGTCGGCTTCCCACGACACAGTGATCGGATCTCCGATGATGCGCGCGGCGATATCCACCTTCGGATAGATCTTTTTCAGCGCGCCGAGGGCCAGGCTCACGCGTTTTTCCACAGGGTGCGGCAGCATTTTCAGCGCGTCGCTCATCCACGAGTACGACAGGCAGATAACACCCGGCTTCTCGGTGCCGTTGGAGTAAGTGCCGTTATCGAACAGGTAGGTGCCGCGGGTCAGGCGATCGGTGAGGGTCATGCTCATCAGGTCGCGACCGGTTTCCGGGTCTTTGTCCTTCCAGAACGGGCGATCAACCATCACGAAGGTTTTTGATGACTGCATGTAACGGGTGCGGTCCAGCGCCATCCACATCTTTTGCGAAAACAGCGTTTCTTCACACTCGATCTGCGTGGTCAGCAGCCAGCTTTGGCAGGTCGCCAGCACCGCGTCGTAATGGCGGGTGTCGCCCCAGTTATCGGTCACGGCGAACTTGCCGTCGGCGGCGCGGGCGATGCGCTTGACGCCCGTGCGTGGCGCGCCGTGGTGCAGGGTCGAGAGGCTGGTGCCTTCCGGCCAGTGGGCGCAGCGTTCCGGTACGTGACGCCAGATGCCCAACGGCACTTGCTCCACGCCGCCGACGATGAGGTGCTGGTGATCGTCGCAGTTGGTCATGACTACGCGGAAGATTTCCAGCATCGAGTTGGGGAAGTCCGAGTCCCAGCCGCCGGTGCCGAACCCCACCTGACCGAACACTTCGCGGTGGTAGAACGACAGTTTGGCGAAGGCTTTGGAGGTGGCGACGAAGTCGTAGAACGTGCGGTCGTCCCACAGCGGCACGAGCTTGTCCCATAGCTCTTTAAGACGCGGCACGTCGCGCTCGCGGATGGCTTGCTGGATGTCGGCGAACTGCGCGCCGTCTTCCAGCGCATCGGCCCAGGCGTCAGCCACTTCCTGGAACAGCGCCGGCAAATCCGACAGCTTCTGTGCGTAATGAGTGGTGCCTTCCAAGTCGATGACCGTGCTGCCGGACGCGGCGGTCAGCGGGTTGGGGAAGGGCCTGGACTCAAGGCCGAGTTTGTCGACGTAGTGATAGAAGGCGGTGGACGACACTGGAAAGCGCATGCCGCCCAGCTCGGCGATGATGCCCTCGGCGCCTTCGAACTGCTGCGAGCGCAGGCGGCCGCCCATTTTCGAGGCTTCGTAAACGACCGGCTTGAGGCCAAGTTTCATCAGCTCGTAGGCGGCCACCAGGCCCGCGATGCCTGCGCCGACAATGGCCACTTCCTTGCCGAGGTTGTCGGTCGGAATGCTGCCCAGCCCTGCGGGGTGCTCGATCCAGTCGTCAAAAGCGAACGGAAAATCCGGGCCGAAAATCGTGATCGGTTTTTTACCGTCGGCGGGGTGGCGAATGTTCTTCATGACTGACCTTGTTCGGCTGAGGCGCGGAAGAGGAAAGTCTAGATAACACTTGAGACGTTAATAAGACGCAGAGTGTCGTCATTTTGTAGAGATTTTGAGCAAAATGACGAAGGCTTGCGGCATAACGATGATTAGACAGGCTGTCCGCGATCAATCTTGCTGCTGAGGATGATGGACGTGGTGGTCTTTTCTACGCCGTCGACGCTGCCAATCAGGTCGAGTAACTGGTCCAGCTGCTCGGGGGAATCTGTGCGCAGCCAGGCAACGTAGTCGAACTCGCCACTCACGGCGCAGAGTTGCTGCACTTGGGCCAGCGCGCTCAATCGGCGCAATATTTCCTTGCCCGAACGCGGCTGCACGGTGATGCCGACATAGGCCTGTAATCCGCCATCGACGACGCGCTGGCTCAGGCGCACGCCATAGCCGGTAATGATTTTGGCCTTTTCCAGCCTTGCCAGACGTGAGGTGACGGTCGTACGCGCGATACCCAATTGACGAGCAAGATTGGCCACCGGTTCGCGGGCGTTGATCTGCAGCGCGGCGATCAATTGGCGGTCGACGTCGTCAAGGGCAGGCGGGCGTGTGTCGGACAAGGGGATCTCCTTCGGCAAACCGGTGATGTTAGGAGATTCTGGGGTGGATCGGGAAGCGTTCAGGTTATAGAACTCATCACTGAGAGATGGGGTGACTGCGCGCGCACTGCTATTTCTGTGGGAGTGAGCAAGCTCGCTCCCACAGGAGGGCATAGCCGCGGCGTCAGTTTTTATAATCCGGCGCGACGCGATCCAGCATTCTCAGCAATGCCGCCCAGGCAAAATCCACGGCATCCAGATCGCTCAACTCACCTTCTGCCACGCCTTGTCCCGGCGCATTGAACTGCCTCTCGGTGCGTACGCGCACTTCTTCGGGCGGCAAATGCAGCTGGCCACCGGCTTGCGCGGCGATCTGAATCTCGCAAGCCTTTTCCAGGTAGTACATGCGCAGGAATGCCTGCTTCACGCTGTCGCCCACCGTCAGCAGGCCGTGGTTACGCAGGATCATCACCGAGTTGCCGCCCAAGTCTGCTACCAGTCGTTGCTGCTCGCTGAAATCCAGCGCGATGCCTTCATAGTCGTGGTAGCCCACGCGACCGTAGAACTCCATCGAGATCTGGTTCACCGGCAGCAGCCCGCCTTCCTGCGCGGCCACTGCGCAACCCGCCTTGGTATGGGTGTGCAGCACGCATTGCGCGTCCTCGCGAGCACTGTGAATCGCGCTGTGAATCACGAATCCTGCAGGGTTGACCGGATATTGGGAGGCCTCGACCTTGTTGCCATCGAGGTCGATCTTCACCAGATTCGAGGCAGTGATTTCCTCGAACATCAGGCCGTACGGGTTGATCAGGAAGTGATGCTCGGGCCCGGGGATGCGCAGGGAAAGGTGGGTGAAGATCAGGTCGGTCATCTTGTAATGAGCGATCAGGCGATAGCAGGCCGCCAGTTCCTGCCTGAGTTGCCATTCCTGCGAGCTGTACGCGTGGGACATGTGGGGCTCCAGTGGTTCGGATCTGCTGTCGACGCAGCCTGCCAGTCAGAATCGCCGGCGTCGAGGTGTCTGTTTTGGAGTTCGCTCTGTAGGACTTTTCCCCGGTGCCACTCCTCTGTCATTCAGCTGTCACCCATGGCGTGCCTAAATTCTGTCCCTGACCCTCAGAATCCACGCCCGGGAGCTCTGTCATGACTCTGGATTTATCCGAAACCGCCCGCTACATCCACGCCGATATCCTCGACAGTTTCGACGAAGAACTGGAGATGGAATACGACGATGCACGCCTGGATGGCCTGCTGTCTGACTTGGGCGAGGAAGTGCCGAAGAGCATCGATCGACGCGTGTATTTCCGCGAGTTGCTGCGTCTGCAGGGTGAGTTGGTCAAGCTGCAGGATTGGGTCGTCAGCCAGAAATTGAAGGTGGTGGTGCTGTTCGAAGGCCGTGACGCGGCGGGTAAGGGCGGCGCGATCAAGCGCATCACCCAGCGCCTCAATCCTCGGGTCTGCCGAGTGGCTGCCCTGACCGCACCCAGCGAACGCGAGCGTACCCAGTGGTACTTCCAGCGCTACGTTTCGCATCTGCCGGCAGCGGGCGAGATGGTGCTGTTCGACCGCAGTTGGTACAACCGCGCGGGCGTCGAGCGGGTCATGGGTTTTTGCAATAACGACGAATATGAAGAGTTCTTCCGCACTGTTCCGGAGTTCGAAAAGATGCTGGTGCGCTCCGGCATCATCCTCATCAAATACTGGTTCTCGATCACCGACGATGAGCAGTATCGCCGCTTCCTGATGCGCATCCACGACCCGCTCAAGCAGTGGAAACTGTCGCCAATGGATCTGGAATCCCGCCGTCGCTGGGAAGATTACACACGCGCCAAGGAAGAAATGCTGACACGCTCCCACACCGACGTCGCACCGTGGTGGATCGTCGAGGCTGACGACAAGAAGCGCGCGCGACTCAACTGCATTCATCACCTTTTGGAGCAGATCCCGCGCGGCGACGTTGAATCTGCGCAAGTGGTGCTGCCGGAGCGCGAATACAACGCCAACTACCTGCGTGCTCCAGTGCCGCGGGACATGGTCGTGCCGTCGCGTTATTGATGTACCGGCGCATTAACGGGGCTGCGAAGAGGCTCAGATCTTCCAATTCTTCGCAGTCTTCGCCAGCCGCTGTTGCAGCCCTTCGATGTTCAGCGCCAGTTGCCGCGTCATCAGCTGATACCCCAACACTTCCGCCGAAACGGCAGGCGTTTGCGGGCCCACCGCCAAGGACTCCGTCGGGCGAGCCAGCCGCTCTGTCGCGCCACTTTGCAGGGCGCGGGCCATGCCGATCAGCATGCGCCGAATCCGACGCTGCTCGGCGTTCATTCCTACATTGCCCAAGTCTGCCGGACGCAAGTTCGAGAGGATTTCCAGGGTGCTCAGACACATGCGGAAATGGCCTTGAATCGCATCCAGCTCCACCAGCGAAATTTTCACTTCCTTGGACACCGACGGCATCAGTGAGCGCAGCTGCAGCATCGTCGCGTTGAGGCGCGCGGTCAGCTTCAGGTGCTCGTCCGCCGCAACTGACTGCCCGCTGCTGATGCGCTCGTACACCTTCGCGCAATCACGCAAACCGCTCGCCAGGTTGTAGCGCCATGAGTACACCGCATACAGCGGCAGCGCGAATGAGAACGCCAGCGCCAGCGCAATGCCGATCAGGATGTCCACCGTACGCCACAGCCCGTCGGTGATCGGGTTATCGCCGTGCCCGGCCACAATAAACAACGTGATCGCCGACAGCAGCGCCGTGTACCCGCCCTTGCCGATGGCGTGATAGGCGAAAAACCCGCAGATCAGCGACATGATCACGTACGTCAGCAGCGGCATGCCCAGATAACTCTCCTGCGCCACCACCGCCAGCCCCAACGCCGCACCAATCAACGTCCCGTAAGCGCGCTCCACCGATTTTTTGCCGATATTGCCGTGATGCTGCAGACCGCCGATCACGATCAACATCGTCACCGACGCCCACTCGCCATGGGGCAGGTGAATGCCGGTGGTGAGCAGGATCGACACCAGCAGACCGACCACGATGCGGCCGGCGTGGATGTAGCGAGCGTGGCGATAACGGCGGTAAGGGTCCAGAAGCGGACGCAGCAAGCGGCGAGCAAACAGAGGCAGGGAAGGCATATTCATGAGCTAACAGACCGCTGAGACGGCAAATGTATCCGGCAGTTTGGCAACGGCTAGAGGCAATTACACCTGATGAAAGTAGGCTCAAACGGCTGGGATGAATCTGAGAGGCGCGAGTGACTGACACTGTGGACGATATGTGGACGTCATGGCATCGAAGTCCATCAAGAATTTCTCGTGCGCGAAAACGACAAAGCCGCGCAATGCGCGGCTTTAAAGGTGGTGGGCCCACACGGACTCGAACCGTGGACCAAAGGATTATGAGTTCGCCAGCGAGCATGACAGTCTAGAGAAGTCAGCGTTTGCTAAGCGAAATATACAGTAATGATCAAGCGCTAAAAGCTCAATAAAATCAGTAGATTAACCTAATCTACGGTTGCTTAGAGAAGAACTGCACTGTACCCCTAGTGTACCTTTCTCCCAGAGATTTGGTAGCTTCAGAAGCAGGCTAGGGGAATTGCGGCCCCGAACACCTTGTGGCCATAGAATCTCGGTCGTGGATTAGGGCAGGACTCCTTAGCTTTGGGCGTTAGGCAGGAGCTTGTGCTTTCCCTGCCGTCAGCGGCAACTCCAACGGATATTGGATAATTTCGAGAAAATGTATGAATGACGCCGTAGCGTTCCAGACTAGAGCGCGAACGATCGACCACCTAGGCAGAGAGCAAATTGCCGATGTGCCGACTGCAGTGAGTGAGCTCTGGAAAAATGCTTACGATGCTTACGCACGTGAGGTCTCGTTACAGATCCACAGCACTAAACAGCCCACCGCTGTCGTAATGGATGATGGGCATGGAATGACTCGTGGGCAGTTTCTGGATAAATGGCTGGTCGTTGGTACCGAGTCGAAGGCCGGCAACGACTCTGTTCCTGAAGCGCTCAGAAATGGCTTGCCCGAAAGGCCAAAGCAGGGTCAAAAAGGAATCGGAAGGCTTTCAGTCGCGGCCCTAGGAGCCACGGCGCTGATTGTTTCGAAACAGGAGCACGAGAAATTTGTCGCATGTCTCATAGATTGGCGGCTGTTCGAAAATCCATATATCTTGCTTCAAGATATTAAGCTGCCAGTAAGAGAATTTTCTGATGTGGCGGAGTTTAACCTCCTCATTCCCGAGATGCGTAAATCTCTTCTAGAAAATTTAACCGGATCGGATGGAGATAACGGGCGTGCCTCACGGTTGTCATCCGCATGGAGAGACTTTGATAAACTAGTAAAAGAGCGTGATGCGACTGAGCAAGCGGTTTCTGATCAAATTAAAAAATCTGCGTCTTATGATCTAGATTTAGATAAGTTTCTGGAATCCTGGCCGGTATGGACGGAGAGAAAAAAGTCTGGTACGGCAGTAATTATTACCGAGCTTAACTCGGCTCTCTTGGCATGGATTGCTGAAGGTGAGGATCAAAATTCGGACGAAATAGAAGCAATTAAGGCTTCGATGGTTCGTACTCTGTCCGGCTTCTCTGATCCTTATGTTAAAAATGTCGAGGAAATTACCTCCGAGTCCTCTGGCTCAGATGATCAAAATGATGAAGTCTTAGACTACAGTGTTGTAGTGCACGCTCGCTCTGGCAGCAAGTGTGTTGTCGGTCGTGAGAAAGGCTTTGGCCTTGAGTATCTGCAGAGTCTCGATCATAGTCTCATCGGTGAGATTGATGATTATGGGGTTTTTCGAGGAAGAGTGCGGGTGTTCGGGAAGGATATCGGAGATGTGGAGATTGCTCCATCGCACCCGATACCGACCTCAAATAAAGACAAAGTCGGGGCTTTTCTACTTTGTTTGGGAGCATTTGAGCCTATTGCACGATCTAGCTCTCTCAGCGAGGCAGTGCACAGTAAGGTATTGGAAAGAGCTGAAACCCACTCGGGCTTAAATATCTATCGAGATGGGTTAAGGGTGATGCCTTACGGACGTCCAGAGAGTGACTTTTTCAAAATTGAAGAGCGGAGGCAATTCCACGCTGGTCGGGAGTTTTGGGCGAGTCGGCGGATTTTCGGGCGTATCGGAATTACTCGGTCAGATAACCCTAATTTGAGAGATAAGGCTGGCCGCGAGGGGTTGATTGATAACACTGCTAGCCGAGCAATACAGGCACTAGTTGTTGATCTGCTAAAAGTTACGGCTCGTAGGTACTTCGGCACAGATGCTCCGGTCCGAAAAGAGTTATTGCCAGGTGTTGAGGCTGAAAATGATGCCGCTGCCAAAAACGCAAAACAGGCAAGAAGTGGCCAACTGTCAAACTTTAAATCTTCTGTTAAAAAGCAGCTTCCAGAGCTTGAAATTGCCCTCTCTAAAGCAAGGTCTATAGAGGAACATCTCAATTCAGTATTGGAAGGAAGTGAACTGGAAGAATTATGGAGGCTTTCGGCATCTGTTAGTGATCTACAAGATTCAAAGTTAGAGTTAAGGCTTCCTCCGAAGCCTAAGAATCTAGGTAAATTCGAGGAGCGTTACAGGGAATATAGGGATCAATATGCCATCTTGGTGGATGTGGTTGAGGGCGTGCGCCAAAAATGGGCTAGTGAGACTGAAAGATTAAATGCGAAACCTGCGATTGATGTTGTAAAGTCAAGGTTGGCAAGCCATCAGAGTGCTTTGAGTGATCAGTTGTCTCGTTGGCGGAGAGCGATTGTTGATATTCTCACATCGGAGCAAGCTCGTATAATAAGTTCAGCTCAAGATGATCAAAAGGAATACTATAAAAAGGTTTCTCCGTTGCTTTTTGAGGTTGAGAGCGAAAGGGTTGCATTGACGGCCGCCTTAGCTGAGATGGATGAAACCAGACAAACGCTGAATGACCAATTTTCATCCAGGTATGAATCCTATAAACGCAGCTTGCAGCAGCTCGCGAGTGGGGTGGATCTAGATGGTGCATTCGCCTATGCCGGGGCAAGGAGTGAGACACTAGAAGGGCGACTGGAGAAGCTCCAAAGCTTGGCGCAAGTTGGTATTAGTGTCGAGATTCTCAGTCACGAGCTTCATGTGCTTGATAGGAGGCTTCAGACAAGTTTAGACAAACTGCCTAGTGAAATTAAGAAAACGAAGGAGTTTGCGGAGGCTAACTGGGCGCGTCAAGAGCTTGTTGAGAGGCTCAGGTTCCTTTCGCAGATGCAAATATCCGGAAGTGACGTGCGTCAGAGGATAACGGGGTCAGATATTGATGAGTACTTAATGGCGTTTTTTGGGAATACACTTTCTGAAAAGAATGCTGCAATTAATACGTCTGATGTGTTTAGGCGTGTGGCGTTTTACGAGTTCCCGTCGCGCATTTTTCCAGTATTCATCAATCTGATTAACAACTCGCTTTACTGGCTTCCTTCAGCAGGTGATAGGGTTATCCAAATCGATGTCATCGATGGGGCGATAGTTATTTGCGATTCTGGTCCTGGGATTGACCCTGATGATGTAGATAGTCTATTCGAATTATTTTTTACGAGGCGAATAAGAGGTCGTGGGGTTGGGCTATACCTTTGCAGGCAAACGCTGGCTGCGGGCGGCCATACCATAAATTACACCGAAGACAAACCTTGGAAGCAGTTGTCAGGTGCATGCTTTGTAATAACTTTGCGGAACGGATTCGATGCCTAATATATCTCCCGAGCTGTTGAAAGAAGCTTTTATTGATCCTATCCGTTTTGCACTAGTAGTGGATGACGAATTTCCAACGTATTCTCAAATGGCGCGTCAGGAAATTGAAAGATATGATGCTGTTCGTGCTGAAAGTCTATTTGGTTTTTGCCGGGCTCAAGGATGGCTCTGCGATGTAGACAATGCCGTAAGAGTGGCGGAGAAGTTTGAGCGAGACAAGCACTTGAACCAGTCTGATCTGCTCATATTAGATTTTCATCTTGAATCAGACAAGCCTGAAGACCCAACTAGGGCACTGGGTGTGCTTCAGTCTTTAGCGGCCTCCGATCATTTTAATTTGGCTATCATATATACAGCGGCTCCTCCGTTGGATGTGGCTCGGGATGTTGCGTATAGCTTGGGGGGCGGGGTAAAAATCTCGCTGGAAGATGCCCGTAATGTGTCAGAGTTTATTGAGGGTCTTGATCCTGACGATTATGATGGAATATTGGATTGCTCTAATGCAGAAGTGATACAAAATTTCCTGGCCTCTCAGAGGCCAAGCGCGAGCGCCCAGGCATTGGTGCGAGCTCTTCGTGAGGCTGAGATAAACCAGGGGCTAATTGGAAGTGCTGTCGCTTACATTTGTATGGAGCAGCTCAATGAAAAACTGTCTCGTGCAGTAACTGAGCGGCGTAATAGTTCTGCTAATGTGGAAGTTAGTTTTTCGGCGGAAGGGCCGATGTGGGTTGCTGAAGGCAATTTGTTTGCTGTGATAGTGAATAAGGAGGAGCCGGTAGAGGTTTTGCTGGATAGGTTACAGAGCGCATTGGTCTCTTGGAATCCGTCTCCGCTCAAACTAATGATGATCCAGGCGCGCGCGGCGCTCGAAAAGGCAGGGACTACCGTAGATTTGAAGGTTTTGGATACCCCGCGTCGACAAGCAGGTTGGCTTTTGAGGATACTTGCCGCCTCTGATCTAAATGAGAGAAAGCGGCACATACATGAACTATATGGACGTTTGTTTGAGCGCCTAATCAAGCATGTTGACGAGGTAGTTATAGGGTTTGGAGCGAAGTTGTTTGTAGACTTTGAAGGTAGTCCCGCGAAAATTGCTAGGGAAATGGCAAAGGCTAAAGGTGTTCAGGATGAAGATATATATCACGCTTTGAATGAGCATCTATGTTCGGACTCTTACACCGATGGAGTCATTACTACCGGCGTAGTATTTAGGTGTAATCGGGATGGTAACTTCAGCTATTGGTTATGTGCTTCGCCAGCCTGCGATCTAGTCGTAGGTCAAAATTCTAATGGATGGGATGGTGACTTACACCCTTATCGACCAATTAATGCTGTTAGACTTACCTCTGTCAGTGGAATGAGGAAAAGACTGGAAAGCGCAACGCATGGCAGAGACATATTTTTACATGTGGATGGCGAGGCGTTAGTTCTTGAGGTTGCAGACAGCACAACTCGTCAGATGAAGATGGAAACTTTGCTTCTGGCTGATGGTGGCGTAATCAGCTCCTCAATTTTCACAGGTCTCATAATTGCGCTTGATAAAGACAAAAAGCCGGAAATTATTACCTCTGAGTTTCAATCTGTAGCACTATTGCGGTCTGATTATGCCAATAAATTTTTGGCAGAGTCCGGCTATCAGCGTGCTCGGATAGGAGTTGATTTTGTACCTATCCCTAAGCAGGCGGCACAGGCCGGTTAGCCGGGCTGTTGGGTTAGTGCCCTGTAGATTTCGCTAATAATTGCCTTTGCTAACCCTACTGGTACAGCGTTACCGATCTGTTCTCCGGCGGCCATCAACCCGCCGCCGAAGACGAAATCGTCAGGGAATGTTTGGAATCGCGCTGCTTGACGTAGTGTAATCCCATGGTTTTCAGTCGGGTGTACGAAACGCCCCTTTGAAGGGTTTATACAAGCAGTTGTCATAGTTGGCGCTGGTTTAGAAGGATTGATGCGGCCATACACATCATTATGGCCACCGTGTCCTTCGTGACATTTTAGGGTGCGTCCAGACTGAGAGCGACTCCCCCCATTGATAGGAGTGCATTTGAATAATTCGACCATTTCAGGAGAATGGTTCATGTGAATATTATTCGGATCGTTCTCCTCAGAGGGGTGGAATGCCACTGCAGCATTTTTCCAAACAGGCCTGCTGTCTCGAAAAGGCTCGGGCGTACTGGGAGATACATGGGTCGGACGTGGGGGCCATTGAATGTCTAACGGCCTTCTGGAGTCTACTCCTAGTATAAATACTCTCTTTCGATTTTGGGGTACGCCAAAATCGCAGGCGTTAAGAACAGCCGGGGGGAATAAGTTGTACTCCGCTTCGCGTCCCATCTCGTAGAAGCGTTGAAGATATTCCTTGTGCCTCGGCCAGAGTAAGCCGGGGACATTTTCTACTAAGAAAACCCTTGGTCTAATCGTTTTTACGTAATCGAAATACCTACATAGTAGAGCATTTCGAGGATCCCCCACGCCTTTGTCTTTGATGCGATGACTGGAAAAACCTTGGCATGGAGGACCGCCAATTATGAAATCGCATGTTCCTGGCTCGACTCCCCACTGTTTAAGTGCTTCTTCTGGATCAAGCGGAAGTATGTCTCCATTGATGACGGGGACTTTCTTTCCGGCATATCTCGGGATGTTGTCCGAATATGTTTTTGCAGCCTTTTCTTTGATCTCAAGGGCGCCGACTACGTCTATGCCAGCCTGTATAGCACCTAGCGAAAAACCACCCGCGCCGGCGAACAAATCAACGCACTTTACGACGGATGGCTCCACGGCGCCCGTCGCTCCAGCAGGTTCATGCTGCTCGACGCCAGCCTGCAGCAGCCGGCCATCAACATTTTGAGGGGGCACTTGAAGCATTGATAGCCTACAATCCAAAAATCCTCCATTGTAAGGATATGGATTTTTGGCGCAATAGGTTTGAGTGGCTATATTTCGCTCCGCTCAAGCTGGGAGGGGCGCCGGGGTGCCTGATAAGGGGGGGATGTTGGACGATTTGGGTGTAGCCTATGTCAAGCCTCATGGGTAATGCTCCATCTCTTCAGCCTAGCATCGCGCTACTTACAACGTCTGTATGCTTACTTATTAATCGACCAAGTGCTTCGATTTGCTCGATGGTTACTGGTTCGTAATATCCCTCATTCCAGCACCCAGCAATTTGACTAAGATTCCTGCCTAATGCCAGCAACTGATAATTTGACTCACCCAAGGCATCAATTTCATGCATGCTGAACTGAGGCTCGCGCGTAAGTCCTACACGGACGGCATCTACGATCCAGCGCCTTGAGAGCTACGCTCAAAATCGGCGCGTTCCTTTATGGCTTCTTTTTCCGACTTCGTGAGCAATATTTCAAACCGTTTCTTTGGTTCCTGAATGTTTTCCGTCTGCGTTTAGGATTTGGGCAGATGCACTGTGCCTATGTTCTCAAGCTGGTGTTCGATGGCTTCCTTCAACGCGGCACCTGATGTCTTGCCCAAACTGCTGCAATAACTAATCCAGCGTAATTTCAATTCCATCCCAAGATGAACATTAATAGAGCGAGCGCCGGTTGCCATAATTGCATCTCCTGAATTTATGTGGATGGGAGTATCTGGGTAGCATGCAGTGTGCGCACATACCACCGGCGAATAGCCTATCCTGCAGTAGCCACTCGTAGTAGTCGGAATTTCGTCATGACGAAGAATTGGGACGTACGGCTCTTTTGGATATTGGACTAAGGTGAGACAATACATATCGCCAAAGTGTAGTACTTTGGTTAATTCTGTGACGCTGTAACCGCCTCGCTGATGCTTATTGCATTATGGGCGCGGCCCTTAAAAGACGGGGCCTACACCGGGTAAGACTGGCGCATAGTCACCCCAAGAACGGTATAGCCGTACCGGGTGCGATTCCTGAGCAGATCGACAGGTCGGACAGACGGCCCAGCGTTCACCATGTCCAATGGAGAGGTGACTATGGGTCCGTTAAAACGTTTTACGTTCAAAGGCGTCCGGCCATTTAGTTTCGCGACGATGTTCGTGTCGATGCTAGGGGCCCAGCAGGGGTACGCTCAAATCCCCGTAACCGTTACTACCCAAGTGACGGATTCCCCCATGACTGTTGCCGAGTTCGCGTCTAACACGACTCGCTGGGCCCAACAGGTTCAGCAGATGACATCCCAAATTGATCAGATGAAGCAGCAGTACGGCGCGCTCACGGGGTCGCGTGGGCTCGGTCGAGTATTTGATGATCCGCAGCTGCGAGAGTATCTGCCTCAAGACTGGCAGGCTGTGTATGACGCAGTGAAGCATGGCGGCTATTCAGGCCTGAATGGTCGTGCTGGTTCGATCTATGCGGATAACAAGGTGTTCGATGCCTGCGAAAGTCTGGTTCAGGATCAGCAGCGCGATGCTTGCCGAGCACAGGCGGTGAAGCCGTCGCAAGATAAAGCGTTTGCTCTGCAGGCCTATGACCAGGCCGAGGCCCGATTACGGCAGATTGACCAGCTCATGGGGCAGATCAATCAAACGCAAGATCCCAAAGGGATCGCAGAGCTGCAAGGTCGCATCGCGGCAGAGCAAGCGATGATCCAGAATGAGCAGACCAAATTGCAGATGTTCCAAATGGTCGCTGAGGCTGAGGGCAAGATCCAGGAGCAGCGGCAACGGGAATTGAATGCCCAGGTGCTCGACAAGAGAGGCTACAAGAATCGCGAAGTGCTGAACCTGGGGGGCAACTGAAATGATCTCGTACGCTCATATCCTCCCCTTGGTCATGTGCTTCTTCATCCTCACTTCCTTACGGCGATTCTGGGTTTGCATTGGCCGGTTCGGAGCTTTGAAAGAGGTGTCACGACGTGCGCCTGAGTTGATCCAGAGCGATCTCCTGGCGGCATCAGCCGCGATCATGCCTTTTGTACTGGCGCTTGCCGATTGGTTGCAGATAGTGCCGCCCCGAGCAACTGGGCCAATCTCCTCAACGCTCGCCGTTTTGACCTCATTCGCATGTGCACTGGGTTCGTCGCTATTGATTTCGAGGTCCGAATACCGCATTGCGGGTAGTTGGGCAGGGACAAGGGAAAGCGCGTTGAGAACGCTTGCCGCACTTCAGATTATCAACGCTGCTGAGCTGGCCTATTCGCTGAAATTTGCTGGGGAATTCCGCACGGAGGCGGAGCATGTGCTGCCTCGTGAAGTGAATGGAGCGGATCAGAATCGGGAGGGCCGGAAATGACAGCCTCTCGTTTCTCAATTGTCGTTTTGTTTCTGCTCACGGGCTGCGGGGCGGATGAACCGGTCCATTCTGTCGATTGGTACAAAGCCCACAGCTCGGAAAGGGATATCCGTATATCGGAGTGTGAGCGACATGCCGGGACTCTGGCCCTTACGCCGAACTGCGTTAATGCCAAGCAGGCCAGGAATGAGCAGCAGCTTGATCAGCGCGGCTATCGGAGGCGTGAAATGCTGAATCTGGAGGGGCAATGACCATGGAGTCCAATTTTTACGAATGGGTAGGTGGCTCAATCGACTCGGTGTTGAACAGCTACGTGCAACTCATGGCACATAGTGTCATTGATAACTCCTCGGGCTCGTTCGTTGCTGGCGGCGGCCTTTTCTTCATGATCCTGGGCCTGCTGTCCGTCGGTGGCTTCATCGAGCATCCTCTCCCGCATGTTTTCAAGCTCATGTTGAAATGGGTATTCATCGGCGCATTGGCACTCAATGCTGATACGTACCTTGGTTGGGTCGTGGAAGCGATTCGCGGCCTGGAGGTTGGCTTGGCAGATGCGTTTTCGCCAAATGGCAAAGGTGTGGCTGCCACATCGGTGTATCAGGTGATTGATAGAGCCATGACCGATGGATTTGATATCGCTTCCGATCTGATTGCTCGCGCTGGACGTCGTGGCATGACCGAGATAGGCATGATTCTTTATGACTGGCTTATTGCAGGAACGATGATCATCGCAACATTCCTGATTACGCTGCCCGCTGGAGCGATGATCATCACGGCCAAGGTGCTGTTGGCGTTTTTGCTAGGGTGCGGACCGCTGTTCATCGCACTGCTGCTGTTTGGGCAGATGACCAGCAAGTGGTTCGATCAATGGTTCGCCCAGGTGATGACCTACATCATTCAATGCGCAACGATCACGTCAGTGCTTACGCTGGGGATGAAGTTCTTTTCGACAATGCTGGCCGATGTGCAGCCCACTGCTGGAAACGGCCCACCGACCGACATGCTGGAGATCCTCGCGTTAAGTGGGATTGTGCTCTATATGGTTTATCAGGCTTACTCATTGGGAGGTCAGCTTGCAGGTGGTCTGTCGTCCAGTGCGATCACATTGCGGCAGATGACTCAGGCTGCGTTAAATCCAGCCAAGGCGGTCTTCAACACTGTTAATCCGATGTCAACGCGCCGAGACCTGCAGTCGGGCATGATGACCACTGCTAGAGGTTTGAATCATGTAATCGCAGGGAACAGCGTTTGGAACCCAGCCTATCGGCAGCACGTCATGCAGAACCTGGGCAAGAACTGGGGTAGGGCGAGAGGAGGGAGGGTCGGTAGTTAGCGACCAGATATCAGAATTACGGACCCTGCTGCGCGCCCTGGCGGGCTTGCCCAAAGGGGCTCTGCCCCTCTGGACTTCCCGCCCTCGCCGGTAGCAGGGGCCGCTGGGAAAGGCATCCAGCAGCCCCGCAGATAGGATTGGGGTGGCGCAGCGTCAAGGGTGCGCTTCGCCGTCATCCTCGCCCGGTCCCGTTTCACGGGCTGCGGCCTCCGGTGACGCCCTTGACCCTTCAGCTTATCAGCGCTGAAATTGTCTTGTTCTACTTCGCGGAGCTCTCATGAAACGGATGAAGAATATGGATGCTGTCGAGCTCATGGATGCAGAGCGGACTCGTCGGCAAGCTGCAGTCGATTACGCTCGTGCTTCACTCACGTTGGAAGGATTTACGTTAACTCCTGAGCTAGAGCAGTACGCTCTCGCTTTCGTGAACGGCGAGTTGACCTTGGTCGAGTTCATTTCATCTGTTGATTTTTCACGCCCGCCTGCTGTTCGTTAGTATCGCCATCACCGAATTGCTTTCCATCGATAGCGGATGACTCTACAAAATCTTAGCGTTCGAGGGGCGACGATTGGGTTTTTCGCGAATTCGTACAGAGCCCAGGCAGGCTATCACTGGTGGCTGACATGCCATTAATTTGAGATTACGCTGTTCCATCGCAAATGGAGAGAGCGACAACATGCCAGAGATAGTGCAGTGGGGAGAGATTCGGGATCAGTACACGGACAGCTTGCTCCTCGGAAACGGGGCGAGCATGGCAGTACATCCTCAGTTCGGATACGGCTCCCTTTTCGACAGAGCGCAGGAAATTGGGCACATCACACCCGCAGTGGCGGGCATTTTTGATCGTTTCGGTGTGAATGATTTTGAGCTGGTTCTTCGCCGCCTCTGGCAGGCGAGCCTCGTGAATCAGTCCCTCGAAATTCCACATGGCAGAGTGGAGGAGGCGTATGCGGAGGTCCGAACTGCTCTAATCTCTACGGTGCGAGACATTCATGTGGATTATGACAACGCGCTGCCCCATCTACGTCTGATCTACCCATTCATGATGCACTTTGACACGGTCATTTCCCTAAATTACGACTTGATCGTTTACTGGGCTGCGATGCTGGGCAACCGCGAGCGAGGTCCGCATTTTAAAGACGGGTTCATTGGCGGCACCTTTACCGAAGATTGGGAATCTTTGCGTGCCCCTTACGGAAGAGCAACCGGCAGCACTCTATTCTTCTACCCTCACGGAAATCTCGCTCTCACCCGAACCGACGATCGCCGCGAGAGCAAGATTGGAGCTCAAGACGGCGGCCGCTTACTCGATGCGATACTTGATCACTGGGAAGGCGGAGCCACAATTCCTCTATTTGTCTGTGAAGGGACTGCTGCCCACAAAAAGAAATCGATTGAAAGCTCTTCATACTTGGAGCGTGTTTTTAGGGAAGTCGTCCCCGCCCTAGGTGATTCAGTCACTATTTACGGCTGGAGCCTTTCGGAACAGGATCAACACATCGTCGACCAGATCACCAGAAACCCACCTCAGAGGGTAGCGATCTCTGTGCGCGGCGGCTCACAGGCGTTCGCTCAGCAAGCGGAAGAAAAAATGGTTCGTGCTGGCGTCAATCAGGTCGCTTTCTTCGACTCAGAGAGCCTGGGCTGCTGGAACAATCCTACGGAAGCTCCGGGAGAAGAGTGACTTAGTTCATAGGTTCTGGACGCAAAACCTTGATACTCGTTCATGCTGCGTCGATAACAGTCTGACCTTCATCTCAAGACTTTCGTGCAGGGCTATTACTTAGGCTCTGTGCGAAAAGCTTTGAGACGGACGTCAGGCAAAGCGAAAACAGCCGAGGAAGTGGAATTTACGTGGTGTAAATGAGCATTCCAAGGCTGTTTCAACGTAGCATCAACTAGTGTCTATAAGTGTGATGTCGGTAGAATTTACGTAAGCGTCCGAGCTACACCGCCTTGCAACTCAAACCTAAATCCGTTTAAACCACTGATTCACGCGCTCGCACTC
>NZ_JBWKWB010000022.1:66909-86915 GCF_059421985.1 Pseudomonas sp. GW821-FHT02A11 | reverse complement strand
GGTTTCCCCATGTGAGAGTAGGTCATCGTCAAGATTAAATTCCAGAACCCCATCTGCTCACGCAGATGGGGTTTTGTCTTTATAAGTGAAGGTCTCCAATTTTCGCTGACACGTTACCTGGTAATGGATCAGCCACAGAATTTCTTGACGACCATAGAGCATTGGAACCACCTGATCCCATCCCGAACTCAGAAGTGAAACGATGCATCGCCGATGGTAGTGTGGGGTTTCCCCATGTGAGAGTAGGTCATCGTCAAGATTGAATTCCGAAACCCCTGTCTGCTGACGCAGACAAGGGTTTTGTCGTTTCAGGGGTACAAAAAAGGCCAGCCTTCGTTGCCGATGGCTGGCCTGCTGTCGCTAACGCTGGTTAGAACTGATAGCTCACCGTCGCACTGACGTTGCGCTCTTCGCCCATGTAGCAGAAGTTCAGGCTGGCACACGAGGCAACGTAGCTCTCATTGGTAAGGTTGTTGGCGTTCAAGCGCACGTCCACGCCCTTGAGCCCCACCTTGCCCAAGTCATACCCCATCGACGCGTCCCACAGCGTGTAGGAGGGCACCTTCATGGTGTTCTCGGCATCGACCCAGCTCGAGCCCACATAACGCAAGCCTGTGCCCAGCCGCAGGCCATCCAGCGCGCCGCTGTTGAACCTGTAGTCGCCCCACACCGAGGCCATGTGTTTGGGCGCCTGGGTTGGAGAGTTGCCCTTGTTGTCGACATCGCTGACCGTGCTTGGCATCGATTTCGAATAATCGATGTCGGTCAGCGTGTAGCTACCCAGTACTTTGAAGTTATCCGTCAGCTGCATGTGCGCTTCAAGCTCCAAGCCCTGAGAGCGAACAACACCGATCGCGCGATAGAAGTTCTCTTGCGGCAGCTTGGTCGCCAGGTTCTCCTGATCGATGCGGAACACCGATGCGGTGAACAGGTTGTCAGTACCCGGCGGCTGGTACTTGATGCCCGCCTCCCACTGCTTGCCATCGGTGGGTGCCAGTGGATTGCCGGCGCTGTCGGAATAGGAGTTCGGGTTGAACGATTCGGAATAACTGATATACGGCGCCACTCCGTTATCGAACAGATACAGCACGCCGGTGCGGCCGGTACTCTTGGTGCGCTTGTCGCTGATCTCGGTGCCTTCGGGGCGGTTGAATTCGGCGATGCGGTTTTCGTCAGAGGTCTCGACCCAGTCGTGACGCAGGCCCAGTGAGAAGCGCCACTTGTTCCACTCATCAGGTCCTGGGCATACACCCCGGTCTGCTCCAGGCGACGCAGGTAGCTGGTCGGGTCGTAATAGGTGATGTCGGCGTTGCCATAGACCGGGTTGAACGCATCGATCGGCGCCAGCGAGCCGCTCTGCCAGTCGACCACCGTCTTGCGCCGCTGATAGTCCGCGCCAAACAGCGCCGTGTGCTTGACGGCGCCTGTGAAAAATTCGGCCTGCAACATGTTGTCGATGATGTACGAATGCAGGTGCTCGTTCGCGCCAGAGTAATAGCGGTTCAGCTCGTTGCTGGTCGGTGTCGTCCAGCCATAGCTGTACACCTGATCCAGACTCACCTTCGAATCCAGGTAGCGGAAGTTCTGCCGCGCGGTGAAGACGTCGTTGAAACGATGTTCGAACTGATAGCCGAAAGACCGCTGGTCTCGGCTGTAGCCATCGATGCCCGGCTCGCCTTCGAAGAAGTGTTCGGAGATGCGCTGGCCATTGCGCTGATGCAAGACGCCATCGGCGGGGTTGCCGCCGTGATAGCCGCCGTCAGGGTCGTGTTGCAGGTACGCCTGAAGCGTCAGCGAAGTGTCCTCGGTGAAATCGATGCTCAGGGTTGGAGCCAGTGCGTAGCGCTTTTCCTCGGCGTGATCGAACTGGGTGTCAGATTGGTCGGTCAGCCCCACCAGCCGATAGGCGATGCGCTTGTCGTCATCCACAGGCCCGCTGAAATCAAAGCCCACTCCGCGCTGATGGTTGGAGCCCACCGTCGCCTGAATCTGATGGTAGGGCTCGTACAGCGGCTTCTTGCTGGTCAGCGCGACCAGGCCACCCGGCGAGCTGCGGCCGTACAGCACCGACGACGGTCCCTTGAGGATATCGACGCGCTCAAGGAAATACGGGTCGACCTGCATCGTGCTGTAGGTGCCGCTGTCGCCCATGGACTTCAGGCCGTCGAGGTAGATGTTGTCCACCGAGCCATCATTGAAGCCGCGCATCGCCACGTAGTCGTAACGATGGGTCGCGCCATAAGGGTTGGTCAGCACACCCGGCGTGTAACGCATGGCTTGCGCGACGGTCTGCGAGCCCTGGTCGTCCATCTGCTCGCGGGTGACCACCGACACCGACTGCGAGGTCTCCAGCAGCGCGGTACTGGTCTTGGTCGCGATCTGGCTGTGAGTGGCGCTGTAGCCCTCCATGCTGCCCAACGCGTTGCCCAGGGCAAACCCGTGAACGTCGGTGCTCGGCAGCGACATCGTCTGATCATCGGCCTTGTGCAGCACATAGCTGCTGCCGTCCTGGCTGATCGCCTGCAAACCACTGCCGCCCAGCAGAATCGTCAGCGCCTGATCGGTCGGATAATTGCCCTGCAGGCCCTGTGAGCGAAGCCCGGCAGTCTGTTCCGGCGTGGCCGACAGCATGATCCCCGCCTGACGCGCGAACTGGTTCAGCGCCTCGTCCAGGGAGCCTGCGGGAATCGAATAGCTGCGCGCCGGACTGACGACCACCGCGGCGTCTGCGAGCGCGTGAAGCGGCACAGCGCAGGCGGACAGCGTCGTGGAAATCAGCGCCGCCCGAACGGCGCAGCCCAGAAGGGAAGGTCCTGGGCGCGAAGCATCGGGAAGGCAATCGCGATCGAGAGAGGGTGGCGCGTTGCGTTGAAGCCGGGTCATTGCGGATTCCGTCGAAGTCGGTGAAGAGGAGGGGTGCTGATCTCTAAGCCGAACGTGCGAACGAAACCCGCCAGAAATAAGTGAATGTCATGCGTCGCGCTGCAGCGTCACCCACCAGCGCGTGCGGTACTTGAGCTGCACCGGCAAGGTCTGCGGCAGAATGGCCAGCAGCTTGTCGGTGTCCTTAAGGCGGAAGACGCCGGACAGCCGCAGGTCGGCGACATTCTGCGCGCACGCCAGATAGCCACGACGATAGCGCGCGACCTCTGCAAGGAAATCACCCAGGCGCATGTTGCGTGTAACGATAAGGCCTTCGGCCCACGCGGCCGGATCCATGTTCAGCTCAGGCAGCAGATTCGCCCGTTGGCCGTCCACCGAATAGCTTTGCCCCGCGCTCACGGTCACGGGAGAACCCTCCGGCGTGCGAATCAGCACGCGCCCGTCGGTGACGCTGAGCCGCGTGCGATGCTCATCCTGACGCACGACAAAACGCCCCGGCCGCCCAATGCCCGGCAGCCCTTCAAAAGTGCCATGTCGGCAACTGACCAGCAGAGGCCGTGGCGTCGCGCTCTGCGCATCAGCGCCGCAGGTGATGAGCATTTCGCCTTTGCTGAGTTTGATCAGGCGCTGGCTCGGGCTGAAGTCCTGATCCACGGCGGTATCGGTATTGAGTTGCAGGCGTGTGCCATCGGCCAGAGCAAAGCCGCTGCGCTCGCCGATGTGAGTGGCGAAATCGGCCCGCCATTGCTGCCAGGGCGTCAGATCCCTCGCCAGATACGCGCTTGATCCAACTACCAGCAAACCAGACAGCAATTTCAGCGCCTGCCTGCGGCCCAATCGCTGGGCGCTGTTTTCCAGGGCATCGAAGGCGGCGCCGCTTGCGGGCAGTGCCTGAAAGCGGCTGTGCAGATCGGCATTAAGCGACAGCACCCGCTGCCAGGCGCATTCATGATCCGGATGCGCCGCGCGCCATTGCTCGCAGCGTGCACGCACACGGGGGCTCGCGGCCTGACTGTTGAGGCGCATCATCCACTCGATGGCCTGGCGAACTACGGCAGGCGAGGGCTGACGCTGATCAAGTGCCGATGCCTGACTCATTCGCCGTACCTCAGTTGGTAGCAGTGATACAGCGCGTCGGCAACATAACGCTCCACCGAGCGCACCGAAATGCTCATCTTTTCGGCGATCTGCTTGTAGGTCATGCCCTCGCATTGGGCGAGCAAAAAAGCGCGGCGCACCTTGGGTTTCAGCCCGTCGAGCATCCTGGCGATACTGTCCAGAAGTTCGAACACCAGCTCGCGGGATTCGGGCGAGGGCGTTTCGTGCTCGGGTAGATGGGCGAGGGCTTCCAGGTAGGCGCGCTCCAGCTCTTCGCGGCGCCAGTGATCGATCACCAAGCCCCGCGCGACAGTGCGCAGAAAGGCACGTGGCGCTTTGAGTTCTAACAATTCGCTGCGATTGAGCAGGCGCACGAAGGTGTCTTGCGCCAGGTCAGCGGCATCGGCGGCGTTGCCCAGCTTGCTGCGCAGCCAGGCATTGAGCCAGCCGTGGTGATCGCTGTAGAGGGTGCGCAGGGTCACGTCGGAAGAAGGCATTGAAACGCGCCATCCCAGCGCCGCTTAAATGATAATGCGTCGCATTGTGTTGAGATGGGTGCCGATTTGCAACTCTGGTTGTGGGAGCTGTGGGAGCGAATTCATTCGCGAGACGTCGGAACATCCACCAGAGATGTATCGACCGCAAGATTGCATCGCGAATGAATTCGCTCCCACAGGTTTTGGGTCAGGCGCGCCGTGTGTGTGCGGCAACGCCCAAGTCAGTGGTCAGGCGAACAACTTCTGCACATTACTCATCGCGTCATCGGCAAAACCCTGCAGGAACGCCTGGAATTCATCAGCGTTCATGGGATTGCCAACAGCAGGCTCGGCGATGATTGTCCAGGTGGCCTGGCTGCCATCGCGCTCAGGCTTCACGGTCATCGAGGCCCACAAGTTGCCAACGCCAAGGTTGTTGTAGATCGTGGTCCAGGTCAACGAAAACGCCTTGTCGTTGCGCGAGTTGAGCTGCTCGACCACCTCAAGGCCTCCCTCCTTGAAGCGCTTGTGGCGAATCGAACCTGCCCCCTGGCCGATCACGTCGATGCTCTCCAGCGCAGGGATGAATTGAGTAAACCCGCCGAAATCCCCAACCACCTGCCAGACATCATTTGCCGGGGCATTGACCTTGACCGAGGCCACCACCGGTTTGCCCGCCGGGTTGGCGATCAGGGTGTCGGGTTTCAGCGCGTCGATTGTGTTGATTGCGTTCATGTCGTTCTCCATTACGTAGGTGGGTGTTGCGTTCAGATGAAGTCGATTTCTTTCAGGTAATCGCAGCCCTTGCGCAGCAGCGCCGGGGTTTTCTGCGGGTAGCGTTCGCCCATGCGTTGCACGCCGGCGAGGGCATTGGGGTAGGCGATCATCGAGATGTCGCCGATGTCTTCCTCAAAGCCGTCGAGGTAGAAGCCGAGCACGCCGAACAGCGCGTTCTGGCTGTCGACCCGATTGAGCTGGGTCTGCCAGTGCGCGACGCTGACCATCTCGAATTCACGCCCCGCCTCGCGAAACGCGTCGACGTAGCCGCTCCAGCTCAGGGGCTCGGGGTTGTGCAGGTTGAACACCGCGCGGGCGGGCTGATAACGGCTGCTGTGAAAGCCGATGAAGCGGGCGAGGAAGTCCACCGGCATCAGGTCGAAGGTCATCGAGAAATCCGGGACCTGCCCCAGTTGCATCGAGCCCTTGAGCATCAGCATCAGGCGGTTCTTGTGGGGCTGGCAGACGCCGGTGACGCTGTTGAAAGCGATGTTGCCGGGCCGATAGATGTTCACCCAGGCGCCCTGATCGCGGGCCTGTTGCAGGATGCGCTCGGCGACCCATTTGGACAGGTTGTAGCCGTTTTTGATGTAGATCGGCGGGGTCTCGGCGGCAGGCGCTTCCAGCACGCTGCCATCGGCGGCCACGGCGCTGGAGGCCGAGAGCGTCGAGACGAAGTTGAACACCTTCTTGCTGCGGCCTTCGCACAGGCGAAGGCACTCGAAGATCGGCGCGACGTTGTCCCGGGCCAGCGTTTCGTAGTCCTGCACGTGGTTGACGTTGGCCGCGTTGTGCACCAGCGCGCCGAACTCGCGATCCAGCCGCTCGTACACCTCGTCACTCAAGCCCAGTTGCGGCCGGGTGATGTCAGCGGCGTAGACCCGCACGCGGGCCAGGTCCAGGTGCTCCAGGCGGTTCTCGCGCAGGGATTCGACAAACCGATCCTGCGCGGTCAGCCCGTTGCCCTCACGCACCAGGCATGCCACTTCGGTGGCGCCCCACGCCAGCAGCGCCTCGACGATGTGCACGCCGAGAAAGCCGTTGGCGCCGGTGACGATGACTTTGTGGACATCACCCAGCTTGCCCACGGGCAGCACCGGCAAGTCGAGCGGCGTGTTGGCGTCCTTGATCGCTTGTGGGCTGACCGTCCAGGACGACGCGCCATCGCTGTCGAGCAGCGAGGCCAGGTTGACCAACGTCGGCGCTTCGATGAAGCGGTTGATCGGGATGCTGCGGCCGAAATGCTCACGAATTCCCAAAAGCATCTGCGACAGCAGAATCGAGTGGCCGCCGAGATTGAAGAAGCTCTCTTCGGTGGAGATATCCCCCGGCGGCAGCTCCAGCAGCTCGGCCCACAGGCTCAGCAACAGGCGTTCGTTGTCGGTTTCCGGCTGACGCCGAGGCGCTTGGTCGATGAGGTTGATCGGCAGTTGCAGCAGCGCCTTACGATCGACCTTGCCGTTGTTGGCGAACGGCATGTTGGCCAGCTCCGTGTAGGCCGCCGGGCGCATGTAATCGGGCAGCAGGTGTTCGACATGGGCCTTGAGCAAGTGCCGAGCTGCATCGGGCTCGACGCCGTGGGGCTGGGCGAGAAACGCCAGAATTCGCCGCTGCTCGTCGACCACCACAGCGACTTGCCGATACAGCTGGCTGTGGCGCAGGCAGTGCTCGATTTCCTCAGGCTCGACGCGAAAGCCTCGGATTTTCACCTGATTGTCCCGTCGGCCGGACAGCTCGATGCCGTCAGCGGTCCATTTGCCGATATCCCCTGTGCGATAGGCGCGCAGGCTCTCGCCGTCGCCTAGGGGAATCTGCACATAGCGCTCGGCGGTGAGCGTCGGGTTGTGGATGTAACCCAATCCCACGCCAGGCCCGACAATGTACAGCTCGCCCGCAGTCTGCTCGGCAACGGGCCGCAGTTGTTCATCGAGAATCAGCAACTGGCTGTTGGCGATAGGGCGCCCGAGGTTGCGATTGCTGCTGCCCGGCTGGAATTGCCCGGCCGTGATCAGCACCGTGGCTTCGGTCGGGCCGTAAAGGTTATGAAACTGGCATTGCGCGGCCAGACGTTCAATCACGTAGGGCTCGCAGACGTCGCCGCCGGTGCACAGGTGTTCGAGCGTCAGCGGTTTTTCCAGCGGCAAAATACTCAGCAGGGCCGGGGGCAGGAACGCGTGGCTGAGGTTTTGCTCCAGCAGCTGGACCAGTTGCAGCGGATCGCGGCGCTGGTCTTCGCTGGCGACCACAAGCTCTGCGCCGCTGAGCAGGGTCGGGAAGATGTCGATCACTGAAGAGTCGAAGCTCAGGGTCGAGAACTGCAATACCCGGCTGTGCTCGGACAGGCTGACGTAATCGGCGTACCAGGCCGTGAAATGGCTGAGGTTGCGCTGACTGAGCATCACGCCCTTGGGATGCCCCGTGGTGCCCGAGGTGTACAGCGCCATGCATGGCGCATCAAGCCCGGGTGCGTGTCGCATCAGCGAATCCGCCGTAGGCGTGACCTCGATATCGCAGATGTTCAACCCCGGCACGCACTGTCCGGCCAACGGATGCAGGCCATCGTGAAGCAACAGCGCAGCCTTGGCGTTTTCCAGGATGTATTGCTGACGCTGCAGCGGCTGGCTGGGGTCCAGCGGCAGATAAACCGCGCCGTAGCCGAGAATCGCCAGAATCCCCGCGAACAGCGCCGTCGATTTCGGCAGGCAGATGCCGATCACCAAGGGCTCGTTATCCGATGGCTCCAGCAGCGGCTGCATCTGCGCCTGAATCGCCACGCAATGCGCGCGCAGGGCGTCGTAACGGATGCGCTGTTCGCCCAGACTCAACGCACAATGGTCGCCAAACCTGGCGAAGCTGCGATCCAGTCGCGCCACCAGTGGCTGCTGCGCGATGCTCAGCAAATGCGGCTGCGCGGTGTGATTGAAGCGATGCTCGAAGGCCAATCGGTCCAGTGTGTGCAGACCTTCCTGCCACTCGCTCCGGGACGGCTCGTCGCACTGCGCCCGAGCGAAATGCTCGGCGTCGCGGGAGTAGCGACTGACCTGCAGGGCGATGCCGTCGATCAGCGCGGACGCGGCCCTGTCGCGCAGCATGCGGCCGTTGCCCGAAGACTCGGCGGGCACTGTTTCGCGCATGATCAAACGCTGCGCAGTCGCCGAGCCAAACCAGCACAACCACTCCACGTGTGGCAATCCGGGGTGAGCACTCGGCGTCAGCCCCACGCGCAGACCCAGATGCACCGTGGCCTTGAAGGCTTGCAGCCTTGCACTCGCCAGATCCAGCGTGCCGTCCTCGATGAGCATCGAGACGCCGCTCAGGGCGCTGTCTTCCAGCGCCTGGGCATCGGGCAGCAGGTGAAGCTGATGCCCATGGCTGTCGAGCTCCATGCTCAGTTCGCTCAAGGCCCGGCTGTGGCCGATGAGCACCATCTCAAGGCGCTTCATTGCGCGCCTCCTGCCGGCAAGTAGTCGGCAAGTGCCTGTTGCACGCAGGGGGATTCGAGCATCGCGCTGGCCTTGAAGAAGCGCACGATGTTGCCCACCAGCGGGTGATGGCGGTTGATCGGGAAGCTCATCGCCTGGGTTTCATCCCTGAGCGCCTGTTTGATCGGCTCGGCGGCGGCGAGGTGGTCAATGAGCACGAAGTCGAAGGACTTCTGGATGTCATTGGTCAAATATTGAGCAATGAACACCGGCATGATGTGCGCAATGGTCTGGCGGTCTTCTTCGGGCGCGACGTTCCAGTAGATGCGCACCAGCCGCGCCCAGAAGCCTGAATGGCGGCCCTCGTCGAGCAGGTGATCGGCCATCAGACCCTTGACCGATTGCTTGACCGTATCGTCCTTGGCGAATGCCGCGACATCATTGGTCACGGTGTTTTCGGCGATGGCCACGCAGATCAGCTCGACAGCGCTGCGCAGGTGGTCAGGTGCCAACGCCAGAGCTGCGGGAATGGCGCGGCTCAGTTCGATTTCCAGCGGCAGGTGAATCGGCTGGATACCAGTCAGCGCAATGGTCTGCTGCATGAAGTCCATCGCCACCAGCGCGTGGTAATCCTCATCGACCACCACGGTCATCGCGTCATAGCGGCAGGCGAACGGGAAGCGGATCGCGAAGTTGTCCTTGGCGATGCTGCGGGCGGTCTTGTCGACAATTTCGGTCTCGAAAATCACCACGTCGTTGATGAACTTGTACAGGCTCTGGATCAGCGCGAAGTCACGCAAATGAGGGCATTCGCGGGTGAAGGTTTCGCTGAGCACCAAGGGTTGGCGACTCAGGGGGTAGATCAGCTTTTCGTCATTTTCGACGATGCGGCGCGGGCGGGTGCGAATCGTCGCACGGCCTTCCCAGGCGTCGGCAAAGGACAGGTAGTCTTCGGCTTTCATGGTGTCGTCCTTGTGGTCAGAGCGGAGGGGTTGCAGGACCGCGCGGGGGTCATGCGCTGACTTCCAGCGCCGGCTGGCGCATGCTCACGCGCAGGGCGTCCCACAAGGCGATGCGGCTCTCAACGGCCGCGATGGCGGCCTCATAGACTTGCTGCTCGCGTTGTTCGTCGCCGTCCACCAGGCGCGCAAGCAGGGATTCAGCGGCAGGGCCGTGGTCTTCGGAGTCCACTTCAATGTGGCGTTCGAGGTAGTAGCGAAAGGTCGGTGCCTGGTTGGCGGTGATGCCCCAGTCGTCGAGGATGCGTTGGAACATCTGCGGGATGACGCTCTCCCGGCCATGCAGAAAGGCCGCCGCGACACTGTGCGCAGGAGCATTGAGGGCGATGTCCAGGGTGTCGCGAACAAAGCAGGCTTCGGCTTTGCCGGCCTTGACGCTCTCCAGTGCGGTTTCGTAGTGAACGCCTTGTTTTTGCAATTCGACGAAGCGCTCGACCCGCGCCGTGCTGGCGCCCACTTCACGCATGGCATCCAGATACAGCTCGAAATGGCTGTAGTGACCGTGCTCGAGGCGGTCGTCCGACTCCTCGCCCAGCACGATCTCATTGATCAGCCGCGCGGCCTTCGGGTCTTTGGGTGGCAGCCAGGGCAATCGGGTGCAGGTCAGCTCCTGTTGCAAGCGTTTGGTCAGCGACATGAAATCCCAGACCGCGAAGACATGCGCCTCCATGAACCGTCGCAGCACATCCAGTGAATCAATTTCAGAGAAAATCGGGTGGGCGCTTAGTTCCGATTTCTTGCGGATCAACAGTTGTTTTTGAATGCTCATTTTAACGTCCTTGATGTCCGTAAGTTATGCAAGTGGCCCACGTTATTTGCCTGTAATCGAACGCTGTAAGTTGAGCGATATCACCTCGCTGAACCGAAGCGTTATAGATAACGGGCAAGCGTCGACCGCGAACAGAGACTTCGTTTAATGGTCGTGAGTGTCATAAGCCAGGCACGGTGCTTTGGCATTGTCAGTCGAGTGCAGCGCCGCAGGCAGCGGGCTTGCGGTGCGATGTAACCGGTGACGAGAAAACGTTAAAGCACTTTTTAATTCGTGCGCAAACACTTTTTAATAATTTTTATTTAATATAAAAACTGCGCACGCAGAGGGCCGATAAAACTTTAACGATAAGTTTTATTGGGGCGAGCACAACCCTTCCAGCTCATTAGAGTCAGAATTGATAATAATGAACGAATGCCTCGTTCAGCGTTGCGCGTTAACTGAATAATCGAATTAGAAGGATTTTGAGTGGGCGACGTAGTTGGCATCCCTCAAACGTCTGCGCCCTGGCACTGCTCCTTTCGTTGCTCCATGAAAATGGCGTGTGCGCAACCGACTGCAGACGGGTTCGCTGCCCGAGTTTGCCTGAAACACAGCACTGCGCTGCGTTAAGGCGGGTAGATTTCACGATAGATGAGGGATGTGAGTGAAGGGGGGCCGCTTCGCAGTGGCGTGTGCCGGACTCTTTAGCAGCCGGCTTGCCGGCGGTGGCGTCCTTGAGAACGTTACTGCCGGCAAACCGTGTCGCTGCAGATTTGAGAGAGGATCAGACGTCGAGCAAACCCAGATGGGTATTGATGATGTGCAGCAGACGCTGACGCTGCGACAGGGGGAAGTCGTGGTTGCCGCGCACTTCGATCAGCTCGAACTCGCGACGGGTGAATTCACGCCAGTTCATCATGCTGGCGGCGGTGTCCACCGGATCGTCGCTGCCGTAGAGCGCAGTCAGCGCGATGTCCAGGCCTTCATCAGGGCAGTGCGACCATAATTCCGAGAGTTTCAGGTCGCTGCGCATTACCGGCTCGAACAGGCGCATGAGCTTCTTGTCGTGAAGCAACGATTGGGGGGCCACGCCTCGCGTGATCAGGGCTTCGATGAAGTCGTCCTGGGGCAGGGTATGCAGGTAGGGGGTCGGCTGCTGACTGTCGGGGCTGCGACAGCCGGAAATGAACAGATGGCGAGTCAGGCCGGGGAAGTGAGTCTGCGCCAGACGGGCCATTTCGTAGGCCACGCGGCCGCCAAAGCTGTGGCCGTAGAAGGCGTGGGGTTCGGTGACGTAGGGCTGCAGCGCGGCAAACGTGTCCCGCAGCAGCGGCGCCCACTGATCGTAGGGCGTTTCCTTGAGTCGGCTGCCGTGGCCCGGCAGGCGCAGGGTCACGAGTTCGATGTGGTCGGCCAGATCCTGCGACCAGTCACGAAACTGCTCCGGATCGCCACCGGCGTGAGGAAAGCAGATCAGCCGTGTTCTGATGGGTTGTCCGGAATTGACCACCATCAGCCATTTGCTTTGTTCGGCGTACACAAGGGTGTCCCCAAGCCTGCGCGAGCAGACTGCGTATAACCGTGGGGCCGGGTCCTTCGGCGCTGGCACCGGGGTATCGATGCCCAATCAGCCCCATGCTTCATCCGGTCAGCGATGGCGACCGCAAGCAGGGGTGCGAATGCTGGACCGTGAACAGCCGCCGTTCACGGTCGTTGAACCCTCACTGGGCGAGGGCGCGCTTCCTTGACGCCGGGGCGGGTTTGGCGACTTCCGCAGGCCGGCTCTTGAGATAGGTGTTGATCGCTTCGACACCACGATTCAAGTGATGTGCGAGGGCGCTGACGGTGGATTCCACGGCGCCAGCTTCGGCCATTTCAAGCAATTCATAGTGGTCGTGCTGGGACAGCTTGCCCAGGCCCATGTATTTGAGGTTGAAGCGCAGGAATCGCTCTTCCTCGTTCAGACCATCTTCCACCAGCGTGAGCAGGCGTTTGTTGGTTGCCCGGGAATACAGCGTCATGTGGAACAGACGGTTGAGGGTGCCGATCTTGCTGTAATCGGACTCGACCTCGAGTTGTTCGATGTAGCTGCGCGCCAGGTTGATGTCCTCTGGGGTCAGCATCGGGATTGACTGGCGCAGGGCTTCGGACTCCAGCAGGATGCGCAGTGCATAGGCATCGGTGGCGTCTTCGTTGATCAGCGGAGCGACGACAGCGCCTTTATGGGTTTCGACACGCAGCAACGACTGCGCCTCAAGCTGGCGCAGGGCTTCGCGCACGGGCATGCGGCTGACGCCGAACAGCGTGGCCAGTTCTTGCTGGCGCAGCGCAAAGCCCGCAGGCAGGCGGCCGTCGAGGATCGCGGCGCGCAGTTTTTCCTCAATCACACCGCGCGCCAAATGCGCAGCAGGTTGCTCGCTGCCGAGTATTTCCCGCAGAAATTGTTCTTTTTCAGCCCTGCGCATCGTCACTTCTTCTTCGCTGATCAGGTTTTGGATCCAATGGAACAGTAGAGGCCGTTGTGGGGCTTGTCAAATTTTGAAACATCTCTGACTCAGCTGCGGCGAGGCGCATTCTACAAGGCTTTATACCGTTCATGTGCGTACGGTGTTCTCTGCTTGGATCGACACGAGGCGTCGGAAAACGGTCGCCTGGACGGGTGCATTTACCGCTCATGCAGGCAGACGATAGAAGTCGTTGATTCCCAAGCCGATGATCGCCAGATGCCATTATTTTCCTCGGTTGCAGGCTCGCCAGCGAGTACCTCCCGTCGACCTCATGGGCTGAGAGGAGCGAGGGCAGCTACATCCGCGCCATCGACCAGGAGCAGCACAAACGGCTGTTCATCGACGCGATCCAGCGTGCGGCTCACAGCATCGATCTGCCGTTGATTGCCGAGCGGTTGGAGACAGAAGGGGAGTTCGTGGTGCTGCGGGAGCATTCAGGGCGTGCAGGGGCAGCTGTTTGGGGATCCGGCGCCTTGGGAATAATGATGTCGGCGCGACGTAAAACTGTAGGAGCCGTCAAAGGTTACGACGGCAGCGAAGGCGTCCTGTCAGACACACCGCATCGCCACGTTCGTAACCTAAAGAAGCTCCCCCAGTCATTTGTTCGTGCAGACAGGACAGCGTTAGAGATACCGACCCGTCACAAAATGCTGCACATCATTGAACCCCGGCGTCGAGGCGTGCCCCGGCGTGACCAGTGAATCGATGAACGCTTCATCTTCGGCTGTGATCTTCACGCTCAGCGCCTTGGTGTAGCTGTCCCACTGCTCCTCGGTGCGCGGGCCGACGATGGCCGAGGTCACGGCCTGGTTGTTCAGCACCCAGGCGATGGCGAACTCCACCAGCCCGACGCCCTTGTCTTTGGTGTACTGCTGCAGTTTCTGCGCGATGTGCAGCGACTCCTGACGCCATTCGGTTTCCAGAATGCGCTTGTCCTGACGCCCCGCGCGGGTGCTGCTGTCGGGGGTGACATCCGGCGCATATTTGCCGCTGAGCACGCCCCGCGCCAGCGGACTGTAAGGCACCACGCCCAGGCCGTAGAACCTGGCGGCGGTGATCTGCTCAAGCTCTGCCTGACGGTTGACGATGTTGTACAGCGGCTGGCTGATCACAGGCCGGTCGACGCCCAGACGCTCGGCGACGTTGACCACTTCAGCGATGCGCCAGCCCCGGAAGTTGGACACGCCCCAATAGCGGATCTTGCCCTCGCGAATCAAATCGCCAATGGCCGAAACCGTCACCTCCAGCGGGGTGCTGTGGTCTTCCTTGTGCAGGTAATGGATATCGATGTAATCGGTGTCCAGACGACGCAGGCTCGATTCGATCTCGTTGAAGATGTGCTTGCGATTCAGCCCGCTGGTGTTGGGCGCGGTGTTGCCCGAACTGCTGCCCACCTTGGTCGCCAGCACCCACTCGCTGCGGCGCGAGGCAATGGCTTCGCCGACGATTTCTTCGGAGCGGCCGGCGTTGTAGACGTTGGCGGTGTCGATGAAATTCACGCCCTCATCCCAGGCCTTGTCGATGATGCGCAGCGATTCCTCGGTGTCGGTCTGCACGCCAAACATCATCGAACCCAGGGTCAGGGTCGAAACCTTGAGGCCGGATTGGCCAAGAATGCGGTAGTTCATTGCTCGATATCCTTTTCGTCAGGGAGATAGAAGTCAGGACAGCTCTAGGCCGGACATACTCGCCTGTTTGTGGCGGATTTGAACAGTGACAAATTCATACAATCACCACCTGTAGGAGCGCGCTTGCCCGCGATGGCGGCGTACCTGTGACACATCTGTCGATTGACCCACCGCCGTCGCGGGCAAGCGCGCTCCTACAGTTCAGCATCTGTGGGCATCACAACGTGAGGTCAGTATTGATCAGTCTGGCGTTGCGCCCTGCCAGAAAACACAACGTGCCACCCACCGCCGTGACTCCCGCCAACACGTAAAACATCGTTGGTGCGGGCGAGTTGATCAATAAATAACCACAGATCACCGGGCTCAATGCGCCCCCGAAGGCCGCCAGGTTTTGCGCGCCCAGGTAGCTGCCGCGCAGGTGGTCTGGCGCGATGGTGTCGACGAACAGGTATTCGGCCGGGTAGATGATCATCTCCCCCAGCGTGAACACGAACATCGCCGCGCACCAGCCCAGCGTCGATTGGGCGAAGCTGAAACCGAACAGGCCGATGGCGAACAGCGCGGTGCCCAGGCAGATCCAGTACGGCAGCTGCTCGCGCTTGAGGAAGCGACCGATCTGGTACTGCATCAGGATCACCGTGATCGCGTTGCAGGCCAGCACCGCAGAGAGGATTTTCAGCGCCTGTTCCGAGGTGTGGGTGACCAATAGAAACTGCGAGAGGTACAGCGTGTAACGGCCATGCACGATGGTGCTGAGCAGGCTGCCGCCGGTGAACAGGATCAGCGTGCGGTCACTCTTGAGCGTGGCCAGGGTGTCGAAAAAACTGCGCGGCTTGTTGTCGCTGTCGGCTACCGTCGGCGGGATGCCGATCATCAAAAACAGGCTGGCAAAGGCAATGGCGCTGGCGATAAGAAACGGCGCCAGCGGCAGCTGCCCGGCAATCAGCACGCCGAGCATGGGGCCTGTGGCGTAGCCGATATTGGTCAGGGTGTAGCGCAGCGAAAAGACTTTGGCGCGTTGGCCGATGGGCAGGTTCTCGCTGATGATCGCCTTGGAGCCGATGAGAAACAGCGCCGAAGCGGTTTCGGTGATCACCAGCGTGAGCGTGGTCAGGTAGACGTTCTGGGCGAAGGTGAGCAGGGTGAAGCCGATGGAACTGGAAAGCATCGCCAGAATGAGCAGCTTGCGTTTTTCGAGTCGGTCAATCATGTAGCCGCCATACAGCCCCAGCAACGTCGCGAGGAACACCGCGATGCCCATTAGCAACCCGACATCCTGCTGGTTCAGGCCCAGCTTTGTGCTCAGGAACAGCGTGAGCAAGGGGCTGGTCATCGCACGGCTCATGACGATGGTCAGCGAGCAGACCATCAGGCGGCGGATGACGAGGGAGTAGGTGGCCACTGTTGTTCTCATGTCCTGTGTTCGGCACTCACCCCTGTAGGAGCGCGCTTGCCCGCGAATGCGATCTGCCTGTGCCATTTGTGGTGTGTGACACAACGCTTTCGCGGGCAAGCGCGCTCCTACAGGTGTCTGTGTTGCCAGATCATCCGTGAAGGTTCATGCGGCGAATCACTGCCCCTGATCCATCCCTATCTTGGCCACTGCACCCTGTTCCAGCTCCCACTTCTTGAGGATCTTGCCGTAGGTCCCGTCGTCGACCATGGCCTGGATCGCCTCGGCAATCGCCTTGGCGAGTTCAGGGTTGGACTTGTTCACGCCCAGGCCGGTGAACTGTTTGGAGATCGCAAGACCAATTGGCTTGTAGGTGTCCTTCTCCTGGGACATCAGGTACGGAATGGTTTCGCTGCCTTGCATGGCGGCGTCCAGGCGACCCTGGCGCAGTTGCGCACGAGCGTCGGCCGAGCCTTCGGAGCCGCTGACGACGATGGCCGGCTTGCCTTTGGCCTCGCAGTTCTCTTTGCTCCACGCGGCGATTTCGGCCGGCCAGGTAGTGCGACGGCTGGTGCCGACTTTCTTGCCGCACAGGTCTTCAGGCTGATTGAGTTCAGTGTTCTTGGTCAGCGTGTACAGCTGCGGCCCGCTGGTGAAGTAGTCGACGAACGTCACCGATTTCTGGCGCTCAGCGGTGTCGGTCATGCCGGACAGAATGATATCGAAGCGTCTGGTGACCAGGCCGCTGACCATCTGCTCGAAGGCTGTTTCCTGCCATTTGATCTTCACGCCCAGACGCTCGGCGAGCGCATTGCCCAGGTCCACATCGAGGCCGGTCAGGGTGTTGGTGGTGGTGTCCTTGAAGTCCATCGGCGGGTAGTTCGGCACGATGGCGGCGGTGATTTCACCTTTGTCCTTGATGCTGGCGGGCAGCTCGGCGAAGGCCGCAGTGGAGGCCATGAGGCCCGCGAGCAGGGTGGGGAGGATCATTTTTTTCATGGTCGTTCTCGTTTGTTCTGGTTTAAGTGCGAACGGCAGAAATGAAGCTTTGGGTTCTTGGGTTTTGTGGACTTATTAGAATGTCTTCGGGGCTGCCGGCCTCCACAATCTGGCCGCCGTCCATGAACACCATGCGATTGGACACTTCGCGCGCGAAGCCCAGCTCATGGGTCACGACGATCATGGTCATGCCGCTGTGCGCAAGATCACGCATCACCGACAACACTTCGCCCACCAGCTCCGGGTCGAGGGCAGAAGTGGGCTCGTCGAACAGCATCAGCTTGGGCCGCATCGCCAGCGCGCGAGCGATCGCCACGCGCTGTTGCTGGCCGCCGGACAGTTCGACGGGATAGGAGTGACGCTTGTCCGCAAGGCCAACGCGGGCCAGCAGTTCGATGGCCTCCTCATTGGCCTCCTTGGGCGAGCGCTTGAGCACCTGGACCGGCCCCTCTACCACGTTCTGTAACGCGGTCATGTGCGGGAACAGGTTGAAGCGCTGAAACACCATACCGGTGCTCAGGCGCTGACGGGCGATTTGCACGTCGTTCAGTTCATGCAGCTTGTTGCCGACAATGCGATAACCGACCAGTTCACCATCGACCCACAGCCCGCCCTTGTCGATCTTTTCCAGTTGATTGACGCAACGCAGCAGCGTGCTCTTACCCGAGCCCGAAGGCCCGATGATGCACAGCACCTCGCCTTGCTCGACCTCGATGCTGACGTCTTTGAGGGCGTGAAACTGGTCGTAGTATTTGTTCAGGCCGACGGCTTTGACGATGCTTCTCATGCTGGATCTCCCTGGCCTGACTTACGAACGCTTGCCGGCGCCGCGAGCGAAGCGCAGCTCCAGACGACTTTGACCGAACGACAACACGGTGACCACGGCCAGGTACCAGATACCGGCGACGATCAGCAGTTCCATCACCCGGGCGTTGGCGTAGTAGATGTTCTGTGCGTTGTGCAAAAGTTCGGAGTACTGGATCACGTTGGCCAGGCTGGTCATCTTCACCATGCCGATGAATTCGTTGCCCACCGGCGGAATGATCACCCGCATCGCCTGAGGCAGGATCACGCGGCGCAACGCTTGCAGGCGTGGCATGCCGATGGATTTCGCTGCCTCGTATTGGCCGGTGTCCACCGACAACAGGCCAGCGCGCACCACCTCCGCGGTATACGCGCCCTGGTTGATCGAGAGGCCCAGCAGCGCAGCAACGAAGGGGGTCATCAGGCTTACGGTGTCAAGCTCAAACAAGCCGGGAATGCCGATGACCGGGAAGATCAGCGCCAGGTTGAACCACAGCAGCAGTTGCAGAATCAGCGGCGTGCCGCGAAACAGCCACGTATACGTGATCGCCACATAGCGCAGGATCGGGTTGGCCGACATGCGCATGATCGCGGTGATCACGCCGATCACCACGCCCAGCAGCATCGCCAGAATCGACATGATGATGGTGTTGAGCAGGCCCCACAGAATCGCTTCGGAGGTCAGAAACTGGCCGATGTAGCCCCACTCGATCTGACCGTTGGCGAAGGCGCGGGCAAGGCCGGCCAAGGCGATGACGATCAGCGTGGCGAAGAAGATCCGCCCGTAATAACGGCGCGGGACGTGTTCGTACTGGGTGATGTCGAACTCGTTCTCGATCTTCTTGCGTTCGGCTTGCAGTCGCTCTGCCTGATTCTGGTTCATGGTGTCTCTCCCAAGCGTGTACAGGCCGTGCGTATTCGATTTCAGCGAGTCATCGTTCGGCCGTTCAGGGTGTGTTCGGGCACGCTTTCGAGGCTGGGTGATCGCTGAGAGTGAGGGGCAGTTTCGCGTTAAAAGTCCTGATCGAAGTGTCAGGTTTTATTCTCTGAAATCAGCGACCGAGTCACTGATCAGGGCGTCGTGCAGATGGTTGCCAATCGCCATTTTCTGTGTTCATTATGATCTGTCGGGCATGTTTTTGTTGTGGGTCAAAGCCTGTTGAATATAACGGGCGAGGTAAATAAGCATTATGGAAACTCCACTTTCCACTTCCGGAAACGTGCCGCCCAAACCGGGGATCCGTCCGCCCTTGTCCCTCAGCGGAATGGACTTCAAGCTCTTGCGCGTCTTCCAGGCAGTGGTCGAGGCAGGAGGCTTCAGCGCCGCGCAAAACGAGCTGAACGTGGGGCTCGCCGCAATCAGCAAGCAAATTTCCGACCTCGAAATCCGCATCGGCATGCGCCTGTGCACCCGCGGTCGCGAAGGCTTTCATCTGACCGAAGAAGGCAAACTCGTCTATCAGGCGACCATCGAATTATTTGCCTCGGTGGATACTTTTCGTGACCGGATTAGTTCGGCGCAAAATGAACTGATCGGCGACCTGAGTATCGGCGTTATCGATAACACGCTGTCCGATCAAAGTTCGCCGTTAATTGCCGCGCTCAGAACACTGCACGACGAAGCGCCTAAAGTAAGACTGCGTCTGCATGCCTCGCAACTGGACGAGATAGAGCGGGGCGTGGTGGAAGGGCGATTGAGTGTCGGCATCGTGCCGGTGTATCAGCGTCGCGAAGAGTTCGATTATTTCGAGCTGTACGAAGAGCCCTCACACGCCTACTGCGCAGTGGGCCACCCATTGTTCAACGTGAACGACAGCGAACTGGACGTCGACAGCCTGCGTCACTACCAGGTGATCAACCACCGCTATGCGATTCATCGCGACAAGGCCAGCTTCGTCAATTACGACAGCCAGTCGGCGTCGGCCTCGCAGGTCGAAGCGGTGGCGATTCTGATCCTTACTGGCCGTTTCATCGGTTTTCTGCCCGAGCACTTCGCCCGCCAGCAGGTGCGCGACGGCCAGCTGCGCGCCCTGCGCCCCGACCTCATCCACCTGCGCACGCCCTTCAACCTCATCCTGCGCCACAGCGCCCCGCGCAGCCCGCTGGTGAAGGCGTTTGCGCAGGCGTTGGGGGTGGATTTGAAGCGGGTGGTGTAAACCAGATACCCACTACCTGTGGGAGCGAATTTATTCGCGAGACGGCGGAACATCCGACGGATATGGATCGGATGTAATGGCCAATCGCGAATG
>NZ_JBWKWB010000022.1:0-66812 GCF_059421985.1 Pseudomonas sp. GW821-FHT02A11 | reverse complement strand
CCTGTGGGAGCGAATTTATTCGCGAGACGGCGGAACATCCGACGGATATGGATCGGATGTAATGGCCAATCGCGAATGAAATCGCCCCCACAGGTATCAAGCCCACTCGCATTGGTGGCCGGGCTTAAAAATCCATCGTAGCCGACACTTTCAACGTCCGTGGCTCGCCCTGGGTCAGGTAGTTGTTTGCCGTCGAGGCGGAGGCCCAGTAGGCCTTGTTGGCGACGTTTTCGACGTTGGCGCGCAAGGTGATGTATTTGTCGTCGGCCTTGAAACCGTAGCGTGCGCCGAGGTCGACGCGGGTCCAGGACGGGATGCTTAACGTGTTTTCGGCATTGACGTATTCGCCGCCGGTTCGCAGCATCCGGCCGCTCAGGGCCGCGCCTTCGATGCCCGGGATGTCCCAGTCAGCGCCCAGGTTGTACTGAAAGCGTGGCACACCCGCTGCGCGGTTACCGTCAGTGAGGCCGCCCGAAGTTTTGCTTAATTCGGTGTGCATGAAGGTCGCACCAGCCAGCAGGCGCAGACCATCGACCGGCTCGCCGAAAATGTTCATCTCAAGGCCTTTGTTGACCTGCTCGCCATCGACGCTGAACGTTCCCAGGCGATTGCCCGGCGCGGTCGTGGTCGCACTGTTGGGTTGTTCGATGCGGTACACGCCGAACGTCGCACCGTAGCTGTCCCAATCCAGCTTCACACCGGCTTCGGTCTGCTTGCTGCGACGTGGCGGGAATACTTCGTTGGGGTTGGTGACGTTGGTCGCGGGCGCTGTCGGCCCTTGCGCCAGGCCTTCAATGCGGTTGGCGTAGAACGACACATGCTCCCAAGGCTTGATTACAAGGCCGTACACCGGGGTGGTGATCGACTCGTCATAGTTGGCGCTCCGGGCACCCGTGGTGGTATTCCACGCGTCGACTTCCAGGGTCTGGCGACGCACACCAACGGTCAGCAACACGCGATCATCGATAAAACCAAGCGTGTCGGAGACGGCAGCGCTCTTGATGCGGTTCTTGCCCACGATACGCGGGTCATGAATGTCCGAACCGAAATACGTCACGCTCGGACGGGGAATCTGCACCGGGTTGTAGAGGTTGTTCGGTTGACGATTGGCCGCCAGAATCGCTTCGAACGACGAGCGCTGCTCCCCCCACATCCCCGACAGGCCGACGTTCATCTGATGGGTCACTGGCCCTGTGTCGAAATGCCCGTTCAAGCCGGCCACTGCGCTTTTGTTGTCTTCATCATGGGGCGAATACAGAAACCCCGTGCGCGCCGTGCCGTTGTTGTCGCTCACGTACAGGGAGGAATACTGGCCGTTCTCACGGGTGTGCTTGGCGCCGCCGCCCGCGTAGGCCGTCCAGTTGTCGTTCAGGTCGTACTCGGCGTTGACCATCCCATAGGTGTCCTCGAGCTGCGACCAGCTCCAGGTCTGTGAGTAATTGTCCTTGGCCGATGGCGGATGCGGGACCACGCTGCCGTTGGGGTAGATCACGGCGCGGCCCTGATTGATGCGCTCTTTCTGATAGCCGAAATCCGTCGAGACGCGCAGGCGATCCCCACGGTAATCCAGGGCGACAGCGATCAGTTGTGAGCGTTTGGTTTCGTCGTCGATGGCGGTGTCGCCGCCGTGCTGGGCCAGGTTGATGCGCGCGCCAAAACGGTTGTCTTCGCCGAATCGCTGACCCAGATCCAAGTGACCGCCCACAGTGGCGTCGCTGGCGTAGTCCAGCGTCACGCTGCGGGTCGGGGTGTCTTCGGCGCGCTTGGGCACGATGTTGACGCTGCCGCCGATGCCACTGCCCTGGGGCGACACGCCATTGATAAAGGCATTCGGGCCCTTGAACAGATCGACCCGCTCGACCGCTTCGGTGGTGATGATCTGCCGTGGCAGCAAACCGTACAGGCCGTTGAACGCGATGTCGTCGGTCTGCAGCGGCAGGCCGCGAATGGTGAACACCTGAGAGAAGTTGCCAAAGCCTGCCGACTGACGCACCGAAGCGTCGTTGAGCAGCACATCGCCCAAGGTGCGCGCCTGCTGGTTGGCGATGGTTTTGGAGGTGTAGCTGACCACGCTGAACGGGACGTCCTTGATCTCGCGATTGCCCAGCACGCCGATGCGCGCCGAACGAGCGACCTGTCCGCCGCCATAGGTGTCGGCCTGGGCGCTCAGCTCGCCGCTGACGGTGGTCGCCCCCAGCTCCATCGCATCGCCGAGCTTGACCTCGGGCGCCACGGTGTAGCCGTTGTCGCCGGTGCTGAGCAGTGAATAACCGCTGCCCTGCAGCAGGTGCGCGAAGCCGGACTGCACGTTGTAGCTGCCCTGCAGGCCTTCGCTGCGACGGTCGTTGAGCAGTTTGGAATCGAATGACAACGGCACGCCGGACGTCGCCGCGAACTGCGCCAGAACATCGCCCAGCGGCCCGGGCGCGATGGAATAATTGCGCGCGACACTGCTCTGCACAGCATCGGCCGCCAGCGCGTTATGCACCGGCGCCAGACCGATCAAGGCAACGGCCAGACTCAGGGCTTTGAGCGGGAAGCGAGTGGGACTCATTCTGAATGAATGCTTGAGCGGCCTGAGGGTCATTCGGCAATCCTGTCGAAGCAAAGAAAAGTGAGGGGTTCTCTTGCACACCGAACGACAGGGAAAAAGGTATCAGCGAACGTGAAAATAAACGTCAGGGGCACTCAAACGCGCCTGACCATTTGGGATTCGCACCGAATCATCTGTGCCAGACAAACCCTGTGGGAGCGAATTCATTCGCGAAAATGGTCCGGACGATAAAGAGATGTCGGCTGTACCGCCGTCTCGCGAATGAATTCGCTCCCACAGATTGTGTGCGGTGGCAGCCAAGCATCACCCGCGCGGCTCTACCGCCACCCAATACCGAGTCAGGCTGCTCACGCTGATCGGCAAGGTGCTCTGCAACAGGCGCAGGCTGGCGTCGGTGTCCCGCAGAGAAAACGCCCCTGACACCGTCAGCTCCGCGACCGCATCGTGACAGCGCAGCACGCCCTGGCGATAACGGCCCAGCTCGGTCAATAGATCCGCCAGACGCATGTTCTGGGCGACCATCATGCCGTTTTCCCAGGTCATGCTCGCTTGATCCAGAGGTACGACCGCCGCCGTCTGCTCCAGGCTGAATGCGCTCTGTTCACCGGCGTTGACGACCACGGCGGTGGTCGAATGGGCCGGCTTCATTTCAACTGCACCTTCGACCACGGCCAGGCGACTGTTCTGATCCTCGACCCGCACGCTAAAACGAGTGCCCAACGCACGGGCGGTGCCGTGGCGGGTCTGCACGATGAACGGCCGATAGGTCGGCGACGGATCGTGCCCTGTGATAATCAGCACCTCGCCTTTGAACAAATTGATGCGTCGGGAGGTGGCGCTGAAGGCAATGCTCAGCGAGCTGTTGGTGTTGATCAGCAGGCGAGTGCCGTCGGCCAGGGTCAGGTTTTTCTGCTCACCGATGGCTGTGTGCTGATCGGCCATCCACGCCTGCCATGGCAATTCTCGCTGCGCCAGCCAGATGGCCGGACCCGCCAGCAGAAACAGCCCGATGCGATTGAGCGCCTGACGACGACCGATGCTTTTATTGCGGCTGATGCGTTTGATGGTGTCGCTGGCGATAGAGCCTGGCACTGCGCGCAAATCTCCCATGATCGCCTCGGCCCGCTGCCACGCTTGCGCATGCTGGGCGCTGCGTCCGCGCCACAGCTGGATCGCGCGATGGTCTTCATCGGTGGCGCCACCGGACTGCAGTTGCACCAGCCAGTCGGCGGCTTCGCCGAGGATTTCCGGGTCGATGGAGTGGTTCATCAGGCCACGCTCAGGCAGGCAAGGAAGGCGTCGCGCATGTAGCGCTTGACGGTGATCAGGGAAACGTCGAGTTCGGTGGCGATCTGCGGATAGGTCATGCCGTCGATCTGCGACATCAGAAACGCCTGGCGTGTTTTTTCCGGCATCGCGCAGAGCATGGCGTCGATGCGGTACAACGCCTCCAGGATCAGCCAACGGGTTTCCGGCGACGGCACTTGCGGCTCGGGCAGGTGTGCGATGGTTTCCAGATAGGCGCGCTCGACATCCTGTCGGCGCCAGCGGTCGATCACCAGGCCCTTGGCGATGTGGGTCAGGAGCGCGCGCGGCGCTGCGCCCGTAGCGATGCTTTGGCGCGTCAGCAGTCGAACGAAAGTGTCGTGGGCCAAGTCTGCCGCATCGCTGGTGTTGCCCAGCTTGCGGTCCAGCCAGCGGTGAAGCCAGCCATGGTGTTCGCTATACAGGTTCTGAATGTGCAGGTTGAGCGATCGATCGACTGACGACATAGAGACCACTGGAAACATTCCGGGCGTCCGTGCCGGATGTAATTAAGAATTGATCGCATTCTATAGTCGACACCGGAGCGATAGCAATTTCATTGCACATCGCAGGGGATGAAAGGTCACGCCCGCTTTGTAGGAGCGCGCTTGCCCGCGATGGCGGTGCGTCAAGCGCCGCTGATGAAACTGATAGATCGAAATCGCGGGCAAGCGCGCTCCTACACAAGAGGTCGCCTTATTCGCGATAACCCGGCAAACCCCAGTCTTCCAGCGGGAACTCCGCCAGCGACCCAAGCATCAGGTCAGCATGGGCGTACTGCGAAACCGGCATGTGCGAGTCCGGCACGGCCACGGCGAACATGCCGGCGGTCTTGGCGGCGGTCACGCCAAACGGTGAATCCTCGAATACCAGGCAGTCTTTCGGATCTACACCCAGCAGGCGCGCTGCGGTCAGGAAGATGTCCGGCGCAGGCTTGGCGGCTTTGACGTCCTTGTGGTCGGCAGTGACCACGTGGCGAAACAGCTCGAACCAGGAGCGATGGTTGCCAGTTTTCACATGGAAGTAATGCAGCGAAGAGCTGGTGCCCACGGCAATTGGAATGTTGTGCTCGGCCAGATGACGCACCAGTGCCTCGGCGCCATGCATCGGCTGGGCGTGGGGGAAGCGCTCATCGAGCATGGGTTGGCGAACGGTGAGGAACTCGTCGGCGGACATCGGCAGTTCAAGGGCACTGATGACGTACTCGGCGAAATCCTGCGAGCCACGGCCAATGGAATGCTGCTTGATGGCCCAGTCGAAGGTCTTGCCGTGCCAGCTGGCGATGGTGTTGGTGACCTCGGTGTAGATACCCTCGGTGTCCAGCAACAGGCCGTCCATGTCGAAAATCACCGCCTTGATCGGTCCCTTTGGCTTTTGCGCGTTGCTCATTTCATCGATCCCGTTTGCAGGTTGGCGCCCAGCCTAACCCTTGCGCGAAGGAACTGGCTAGGCGCGGCGGCTGCAAAATGATCTCGCCAGGTGCTACTCTCGCCGGGCTTCGGGCCGCGCAGATGCTGCCCGGCGCCCCTGTGGGGGCGCCGTAACCCTGCTGAGTCAGGGAAGACCTCATCTCTCTTCAAGAACGGACATCTTCGAGTCGACACATGAAAAAATCAGTCAACATTGCCGTAGGCGTTGTCATCGTTGCAGGCGCACTTATCACCGCAGGCGCCTGGTACACGGGGACCCGTCTGGAAGGTGTGCTCGGTGATGCTGTTCAGCAGGGCAATCAGCAGATTCAGGCTGCCCTTGTCGGCCATGAAGGCAGCGCGAGTGTGGAGCTGTTGTCGCTGCAGCGGCACTTCTTCACCAGCACTGCGCATTACAAACTCACCTTCCAGAACCCGAAACTCAACGATGGCCAGCCGGTCGAGCTGCTGTTCGAAGACAACATCGAGCACGGCCCTTTCCCGTGGAGCCGAGTGAAGTCGCTGAATCTGGTACCCGTCATGGCCGCCAGCAACATGGCGATCGAAAAGAACGCGTTCTCCGAGAGGTGGTTCGCCATGACCAACGGCCAGCCACCGCTGACCGGCCAGTTCAGCATGGGCTATGACCGCGCGGCTCGCGGCCGGGTCGAGTTGCTTCCCTTCCAGTTCGACGATCAGACCGGCTCGCTGAAGTTTTCCGGCTTTACCCTCAACGCCTCGGGCACGGGTGATGGCGAAAAACTGGAAGCCAACGGCGTGTTGGGCAGCCTCGACGTGACCGCCACTTCCGAACAGGGCCCGGTGCACTTGCTGCTCAAGGACGTGACGTTCAACACCGGCGGCACCAAGGGCAAGTCGGGCTTCTACCTTGGCCACAGTGACGCCAAGGCGTCTTCGGTCACCTTCCAGGCGCCCAACCAGCCGCCTATCGCGCTCAAGGATTTCGTGAACACCAGCCTGTTGCAGGAAGTCGAAGGCAACCTCAACGCGCAGGTGACCTACGACATCAGCAACATCAGCGTCGACGGCAAGGACATCGGCTCCTCGCAGATGCTCTGGAAATTCGCCAACTTCGACATCGCGTCGACCAAAAATCTGCTGCAGTTCTATCAGGAAAAAGTCCAGCCCCAGGCTCAGGCCGCCGCTGCAACCGGCCAGACCTACACGCCGCACCTGAGCCCTGCCGATCAGGCGCTGGTGCAGGCTGAGGTCGGCAAGCTGCTGGCGGCCAAACCGCATATCGAGCTGGAGAAACTGTCGCTGAAAACCGCCAGTGGCGAGAGCCGTTTCAACCTGTCGATGGACTTGGGTAACCCCACCTCCCTCGATCAGCCGGGCGCTGCATTGCTCAAGCAACTGCTGACCAACCTGGACGCGAAGCTGGTGCTTTCCAAGCCGATGATCCGCGACCTGGCCACCCTGCAGGCTACTTCTGCCGGTCTGAGCGACCCGGCAGCCATTGCACGCAACGCCCAGGAGGCTGCAGATTCGGTCGGCGGCATGGCGGTCATGTTCCAGCTGGGCAAGGTCGAGGGCGACAACATCACCTCAACCCTGCACTACGCCAATGATGTGGTGGACTTCAACGGCGAGAAGATGAGCGCCCAGCAGTTCGCCGCAGCGATGATGGGCAAGTTCGTGATGCTCACTCGCGGGCAGTAAGCCTTGCAGGGGTCAGGCCGCTGCATCGGAGAGCCTGTCTCAGACGGGCGGCTGACGGGCAATTTCGGTCGGCGGCTCGCGAGTCTCTCGCTCTGGCTGTACGGTGCGTGAGGACATTTCCGCGCGCAGTTGCGGCAGGCACTGCGGGTATTGTTTGGCCACGAAACTGATCAGTCGCTCGCGCATGTGGCAGCGTGCATCCCAGCTGCGCGATGAATCCGCCGAACTCAGTAACACCCGCAACTGCATGGCCTTGTCGGTGGTGTCGGTCACCTGCAGTACGCACACCCGGCCATCCCACAGATGAGGAATGTCCTTGCAGATGCGCTCGGCTTCCTCACGCAACGCCTCCAGCGGCAACGCATAATCGACCCACAGAAACACCGAGCCGATCAGGCTCGATGTGCTGCGCGTCCAGTTCTGAAACGGTTTTTCGATGAAGTACTGCAGCGGGATGACCATTCGCCGCTCGTCCCAGATCTTCAGCACCACATAAGTGCCGCTGATTTCCTCGATACGGCCCCACTCGCCCTCGACGATCACCACGTCGTCGAGGCGGATCGGCTGGGAAATCGCGATCTGCAGCCCGGCGATCAGGTTGCCCAGCACCGGTTTGGCGGCGAAACCGGCGGCCAAACCCGCCAGCCCGGCAGACGCCAGCAGGCTGGTGCCGATCTGGCGAACCGGCGGAAAACTCATGAGAATCAGCCCGACGCCAAACAGCAGCACCAGCACATTCAGGCAACGCACCAGCACCCGCACTTGGGTCTGGATACGTCGCGCCTGCAGGTTGTCTTCGATGTCGAGCGGGTTACGGATGGCCACGGCCTCGCCAATCGCCTTGACACAGCTCAGCGCCAGCCAGGTGAAACAGGCCACAACGAGCATGCCGTTAAGATGCCGCACCCCCTTGATCAACAGCAGGTCATCGTCGGCTGACGTCCACACGGTTTGCAGCGCCAGCAAAGGGATCAGCCACAGCGTTGCGGCCTCGGCGCGATGAATCAGTTGCTGGGCAAAAACGAAGGACTTGGCCAGTCGTCGAAGTATCACCAAGGCGATCCAGCGCCCCAGCAGTGAAATGCAAACTGCGGCGGTGGCGGCGATCAGCGTGTTGAGCCAGGGAAGCGGCAGGGCGTTGAGCCAGGCGTCCGGAAGTACGTGTTCCATACAGTTCGCTCGCGGGAAGACGGTTCAAAGACAAGAGGTGTGAACCCCCGAGCCGACCAATCGTTCCCCTCGTCGGGCATCTGCTGCGATGGGGCTGGATCAGCGCACCAGCGCGTGTGAGCCGGTAAAAGCCTGATAGGCGCCGCTGCGTGGGCGTGTTTCCAGCAATTGCGACAGCAACTGGTCGATGAACAGGCTGCCGCTGTCGGCGCTGGTGTCGACGACGAATTCAGGCTCCAGCGGCGGCTCGTACGGGCTATCGATGCCGGTGAACTGCTTGATTCGTCCCTCCCGCACCGCCTTGTACAAACCCTTGGCATCGCGGCGCATGCATTCGCGCAACGGCGTGCTGACGTGCACTTCGATGAACTGGCCCTCGGCGAAATGTCGCCGAACGGCGTCCCGGTCTTCCCGATAGGGCGAGATCGCCGAGACGATCACGATCAACCCCGCGTCCACCATCAATTTGGCGACTTCGCCGATCCGTCGCACGTTCTCGCGCCGACTCTCTTCGTTCATGCCCAGGTCCTGACACAGGCCCCGGCGCAGGCGATCGCCATCGAGCAGATAACTGTGCAACCCATGGGCCACGAGAATCTGGTCCAGATGATTGCCCAGGGTGGTCTTGCCCGCGCCCGACAAACCGGTGAACCAGATGCAGCAGGCGCGCTGCTGCTTGAGCGATTCACGCTCGATCTGCCCCACTGACAGCGGCGCGTCGATGATCAAGGGGCGTGCTTCGGATCGTCTATCAGTCATAGGAAAACAGCTCGTAGTCTCGGGCGTAGACTTCGCGAATGCGCTTTCGCGAAGCGTCGGAACACAACCCGGCGGTTTGATAACGAGGGCCTGGGGAGCGGTTGAGGTGGCGCAATTGGCTGTTGATACCCAGGTGTTCACACAGCGCGGCGAAGTCCGACTCCAGATGCTCTTGGCGACCAATGAAGTCCACGGCGATCTGACCCATGGCGTTTTGCAGGAAATGATATTGAGGCGCGAAGTGTATTTGTTTCGATACATTCTCCGGATGGAGCCAACTATCAATGAACGTGTCGAAGCGGGTGTAACGGCTGACCAGTTCAAAAGCGGCCCGGTCCCGGGGCTGCGGACTCTGCAATAAGTAACGATAAGCCGACAATGCTCGATGTAATGGATCACGTACAAAGCCAAACTTGAAGTATTGCTCATAGCGATCTTTGAATTGCTTCTCGTACCAGTAGAGGGGCAAATGGCCGGTGGGGGTGTCGCCAAATATCGACATCGCCACGCTGCTGCCTGCGCACTTGGGCACATGAATGAAGATGCACTCGAAATGGCCGAAAGCCTCGGGAAACCGGGCCTTGCGCGACAGAGTCTTGTTGACCACCTGACGATCGACGACCGAAAGTCGCTCAAGCAGGAACTCGCGCTGGTTCTTTGGAATTAACTTCCAGAGTAAGTGATTCATGGGGGTAACCTGTAGCGGGGTATGAAGCGGTGTTCAGTCGGCGTTCAGGCTACAGGCACTTATAATAATTGGGGAGAACTTTGCAAATACTTTACGCAAACAGCCTTTCATGTAATTAAGTGTAATTTTTTGTATTAAGGTGGTTACGTGTAAGTTTGTTTGATCAGATTGTGTAAGTAACTGGGCTGTTTAAGAATTTCCGGCGAGGAGGTCGTAAACAGCCCGGTTTATATTACTGAGCGGGTACCGAAGCGTTGCCCGCCGCCCCCTGCAGGCGATTCTGCAAGCCGAAGCACTGGCTGACTTTCTGCTCGCGGGTGTAGTTGGCGCAGCGTTCCGGCATCAGCGAGTTTTGGCACTCTTTGTCCATCAAGGCGATGGCCTGATCGCTGAGGCAGTTGAGCTGACGCGCGGGCGCCGTCTGCAGCGTTTGCCCGGCGTTGGGGATGCGCAGGTCGTGACGCTGTAGCGGGTAAATGCTGGCAAAAATCGCAGCCCCGACAATAACCGCTGCCGACAGCAGCAGCTTGCCTCTGTTGATGTGCAGGAAGCGCTTGATTGCCTCGCGCACCGGGGCGTAGATCTGCGGATGACGATAGGGCGAGAGGAATATCCAGGCCAGCATCAGCAGCGAATAGCACACCAACGCCGCAAACCCTTGCTGCGCCACCACCACACCCGTCAACACCAGCGGAATGCCGTGACGCATGACCAACGCCTGCGAGGCCGGCCAGTGCAGCCATTCGGGCAGGACCTTGTCGCTGAGCCATTCATCGGCGTCTTCGATGGCCAGCGAGATGGGCCGCCATGCTCTCATGAAAATCCGGCAGATGCCCGTCATCAGGAAGGGGTATATCAGCAGGATCATTGCATTCTTAGTGCCATCCACAGGGCCTTTGATCAACTCGTTAGGCACCATGAACAGCGCGCTGAACATCAGCCAGCCAAACCAGGTCCACACCGTCGGGTTCATTGGCGCGACCTGTAACTCACGCCAGGCCTGAAGATCGGCCTCTGGGAAGCGTTCGAGCATTTCCGGGTAGCGATTGTTGATGGTCGAGCACAGGCGCTCGCAGGTGATCCACACGTCAGCGCTGCAGAAGCGTGCAAGACGCAGGCGGTCGACCTTGCGACCAGGATTGAGAACCAGCATTGCAGCCTTTTCTTCGACGGTGTCGGTCTTCCCGCTGGCGACCAGCCGCTGCCAATGCTCGAAATAGCCGTATTTTTCGCAGCGCTCGATCAGGTGCCGCCAGATGAATTCCGGCTCCGGAAAGATGCCCTTGCGGTCGTCCCAACCAAACAGCGTGCAGATCCGGTCGAACAGCGCGGCGGTCCAGCCCTTGTGGTTGTGCAGGAAAAACATGGTCCAGCGCTGAAACTGATCGCGACGTTCAAGCGACGCCAGCCATGGCCGCTCGGTCAGGCTTTCCAGTGCCGCGAGAAACGCGCGTTCCTGCCCTTCGATCAGCAGGTGCTCAAGCGTCGTGCTTTCGCTTTCCAGCAATTGCTGGGTGAGCTGGATTTCCTGATCGGCGCTCAAACGCAACGTCTGCCAGGGCGTCAGCCAGCGCAGCTGTTCGGTGGCGGCTTTGAGCAACGCGCTGTCGGGCTGTTCAGCTTCCAGGCAGTGTTCGAGCAGGCGTTGCTGGAAGGCCAGATCATACCCTTGCTCCACCGCGCTTTGATGCTGCTGTTGCAGATTCTGCGCAGTGGTGTGCTCCACCAAAAAGCGCGCGGCCTGGCGTGCAAGCACCTGAGGATCTGGCGCGGGCTGTACCAGATCGACGCCCACGGTGTCTGTGGCGGCAGGGGGGCGGGTTGCCTGGGCAGGCTCAATCAGCGCTTGGGAAACATGCGCGCAGGTCGTGATCGGTGCGTCACAGGCGTCGTCTTCATCCTTCTCATCGAACCGATTGCGCGCCCAGTCCAGCGCCCGCTCGTACGCTTCGCGCAGGCGCTGAAAGGCCTCCGGGTCGTCGTCGGGCCGGGTGACTTTCAGCAGCTTGGCGTATTGGCGTTTGATCGTGCGTTCATCGGCGTCGTCTTCAAGACCGAGCAAAGTCCAGGGGTTCATGGCGTTTACCAGTCCCCTCGCTCGAAGCGTTCGACTTGCTCGACCAGGCGCCTGCGTACCTCACTGATCTGGCGCTCATCCTGGGTTTCCAGCACGCGCTGGAACTGATTGGCCCACGAGCCGACCAGTTCGCGGGCATCGCCCAGGTACTCCTGATACAGACGTTCCAGGCGAGCCGTCAGGTGCGTGTTCACCTGCTGCTCGCGGGGGTGAATCTTCAGCGAATCGAGGGCTTTCAGGCGCTCCTGAATTTCTTCAGGCGTGAGCACGCCGGGGTTGTTTTCAATCACCAGCGTGTGCGCCTCGCCGGTCAGCGGGATGCGCACATCGGCTTCCAGAATGCCGTTGTTGTCGTAGGTGAATCGCACGTCCAGCTCGACCTCGCCGGCCGGGCGGCGCGGCACCTTGATCTCAAGCTCGCCGAGGGCAACGTTGTCCTTCACTTTGCGGCTCTCGCCCTGAAAGATCTTCACGGTCACGAAGGCCTGATGATCGTTGACGGTGTTTACCGTCCTGACCCGGCTGACCGGCACCACGGTGTTGCGCTCGATAATCGGCAGGTAATGCCCGGCCTCGTAATGCTCGCCGATGCGCTGGGTGGTCTCGATGCCCAGCGTGTAAGGGCAGACATCGGTCAGCACCACCTCTTCCAGCGCCGAATCCCGGGCTTTGAGGGCGGCCTGTATTGCTGCGCCCTGAGCGACGACTTCGTCGGGGTTGAGGGTGATGGACGGGAAGCGGCCAAACAGGCTGGCAGTGAGCTTGCGGATCAGCGGCATGCGCGTGGTGCCGCCCACCAGCAGGATTTCGTCCAGATCGGCGACGCGGATACGAGCGTCGCGCAGGGCCCGTTCGATAGGGGCGCGCAGCCGATCCAGCAGCGGCGCGTACAGCTCGATGAGCTGATCCTGCGTGATCGGCTTGCGCCACTCGCGGTCGGCATGGCGCAGCACGAACTCGGCGCTCGCGTCTTGCCCCAGTGCTTTTCGCACACGCTCAGCTTCCCGGCGCAGGGCCTGTTTCACGGTCTGAGTGGTGGGGAATTCAGCCTCGCTCTTGTGCAGCGAGACGAAATGCTCCAGCAGCAGGTTGTCGAAATCTTCGCCACCGAGGAAGTTGTCCCCGGCGCTGGCGCGGACCTCCATCACCCCATCGAACAGCTCCAGAATCGACACGTCGAACGTGCCGCCGCCCAAGTCGAACACCAGAAACGAGGTTTCGCCTTCCTTCTGATGCAGGCCATAGGCAAGGGCCGCGGCGGTGGGTTCGTTGATCAGCTTGTCGACTTTAAGACCTGCCAGCTCGCCCGCCACTCGCGTCGCCTTGCGCTGGGCGTCGCTGAAGTACGCCGGGACACTGATCACCGCTTCGGTCACGGGCTCACCGAAAGCGCGTTCCACATCGGCCTTCAGGCTCTTGAGCACCAGCGCCGACAACTCCTCGGGCCGATAACTGCGCGAACCGAGCTTCACCTCATGAGCGCTGCCCATGTGGCGCTTGAACAACGCCGTGGTGGTGGTCGGATGTGTTTGCAAACGCTCGCGCGCGGCTTTACCCACCAACACGTGCCCCTCGTCGTCCAGGCCGACAACGCTGGGCGTCAACAGCTCGCCCAGCGCATTACTGACCAATTGAGTGGCGCCGTCGCGCCATACGGCGACCAGACTGTTGGTGGTGCCAAGATCTATACCGACAATCATGCCGAACGTGCTCCTTGCGGGACTGCTGTGTGTCTGTCCGAGATAGACGAAAAAACGAAAGGTGTGATTAGACACTATCGGCGGTTGGAGGTGGGGCTTGAGGTGAACTGCCTGATGCAGAGGGCTGGTGAAGGCCAGTGGCACTGAATCCCGGCCAATATTTGTGCTTTTAATGTCTACCGATATGAGCATTAAGTTTCATAAAGTTCACGTAGATAAACATTAAATGGTGCTTGCGCGACGCTGTCAGTTCGTCGCGCATGCGTGCGTAATCAGGCTGTCGTCCTTGATTGTTGAGGGCGATTACCCGAAAATTTTCCCCTTTCGCGACACCCACCTACACGGAAAGTAAACCTGCCCATGACGTCCTATCGCATCCAAGAAGCCGACCTCGATATCCCTGACGCCTGGCAGGATCAGAGCATTAATATCTTCAAGCTGCCTGCAGTGGGCGGCGCGAAGGAAGCGAGTTTCGTCATCAGCCGCGATGCGGGACAGGGCGAGGCGGCGTTTGCCGATTACGTGGCCAATCAGTTGAAAAGCGCCGAGCAGCAACTGCCCGGTTTCAAGCTGGTGCAGACCTGGGATTTCGTGCTGCACGGCCATGCCGCAACCTTGCTGGACTATACCTGGCAGCGCGAAGGTCGTGACCTGATGCTGCGTCAGGTGTTCATCGAACGTCAGCCTGCGGTGCTGATCACTACCCTGACGACTACCCCCGGCGACCTGGTTCATCACGAGCCTGCGTGGAAGCAGGTGATGGCTGCGCTGATTCCGAGACCCACCCTCAACTGATGCACCCGCCAGCCAAGGAAGTGAACGCGCGATGGATGCACAGGCAGCAGCACGTTTAGGCGATGAAATAGCCCACGGATTCGGTGTCGCCGCCATGATCGGCGGGGCTGTGGCAGGGGCGTTGATTGGGGCTGCGGTGGTCGCGGCAACCGTTGCCACCGGTGGCGTCGCGCTGGCGATCATGGCGGGCTCGATTGCGGCGGGCGGCCTGTCGATGTTCCAGATCGTCAAAGGCCTGAGCACCATTTTCAATCTGCCGGAGCCCACGACGGGGGCGCTCATACGCGGCAGTTTCGACGTCTACATCAACAGCCGCAATGCGATGCGCGCGGGTGAAGACGTGTCGGCGTGCTGCAGTGGTCTGCCGCTCAATCATCCCATGTGGCCGTTTCCGGTGCTCATCGCCGAAGGCAGTGCGACGGTCTACATCAATGGTAACCCTGCGGCGCGGCTGCACAGCAAAATGGTGTGTGGCGCGCATATCAAGACCGGCAGTGAAAACACCTTTATCGGTGGGCCTACGGTGTCGGTAGCCTTTGTGCTCGACATCGAAGGCTGGATGCACACCGGCCTTGAGGCGCTGGGCCTTATCGCCGCAGGAGCGGGGCTGGTGCTCGCGGCAATGGCGGGAGCTGCTGCGCTGGCGGGATTTGTGGTCATCGGCGGCGCGATCATGGGCGGGATGGCCCTGCTGGGTGATCTGGGTGATCGACTCGGGCCGGGGTATCGCGATCTGCTCCAGGGTGTCGCAGGCATGGCGTTGCTGGGGCTCGGCCCGAAAATGGCGAAGCTTGGCGCGCCTGATGAGCTGCCTCTTCCCAAGTTCAAACCCGGCTTCACCGAGGCTGATATTCTGGCGATGCCCAAGGGGTCCAGGCCTTTGCCCGAGACCTATCTGGAGAAGGCCTACATCGACAAACATCTGGCGAGTTTCGAAGACGGCGGCAGTTTCATTTTCACTGCAGACGACATCGCCAATCCGAAATATCCCGGCTTCAACCCAAACAAGTTCGTCATGAACAAGTCCGACTTGGCGGGCACAGTCGCCGAGTTTCAGAAGACCGGAGATGTGTCCGTGTTGGAAACGGCATTGGGCTATGATCCCGGCGCGCTGGCGGGCAAGGAAATCTACGTGCTCAACCTGGAAAAGCCGACCGTGCTGATGCCGTCCGGGAACGAAGGCGGCGCCAACTCGCTTTGGCGGCCAGCGGGTCATACCTATCCTGGAGGTATGCGCGAGGCTGTGCTGGATAACGTTTCGATTCAACATGGCAATGACATCAACGTGCTGATGTCGAACCACGACGTCGTGAGGATTCAATGAGCAGCAACCCGGACAACGTTCTGCAACTGGCGCTGGCCAATGATGAACTGGAAAAGTTTATCGTGGGCGAGCCCTTCTACTTTCAGGAAGCCAAGGCCGACAACGAAGAGCCGCAAAACGTGATCGCGGCCTTCGATCAGCTGGTGCTGCCTCACTGGCTTCAGACCCGCGATGCCAGCTTCGCGGCGCGTTTCATCGCGGCCATGCTGAAAGCGCTCGCAACTTATCCGGACCGCAATCGGGCCATCTATGCGGTTTCGGACTGGCTCTGGTACTACCGCTTTTGCCTGTCGAAAAAAGCCTCTCACCCCCAGGGCAGATACGCCGAGTTGTTCGACGCCGACATGGGCGCAGTGGCCTTGTCACTCAAGCAACAGCTCGAAGCCAATAAAGCGGCGCTGGTCAGCGATACCCGCTGGGCTGGCGCAGCGTGGAACAGCAAGGCCGGCTTGTGGGAGCCTTTGATGCGCACCGCGTTGAACGTGCGTGACAAGTTGGGTGGCCCGGATTTCGTGCCTTCGAATATTTGAATTTCCCTTCCTGAGTCCAAATCGAGCCCCCTGTTCGCCTCACGCCGCTTCGGACGAGGGTGCTTTGATGGACCGCAAAGACTTCAGAAACGGCCTACAGCCTTGGGAGGCCGGTTCCTGCTTCATAGTCTTTACGCAGCTGGCATAAAACACGGCCCGAAGAGGGCGGCTCTTCTCAGTCTCGACATGTCTGGATGTGGTCGCCCTCCTTAGGCCCATCCATATATGCACGGAACGCCGCTCGTGATGACGCCCTATCGAATTCAGGAAGCCGATCTTGAGATCCCCGCAGACTGGCGGGATCAAACGATAAATATTTTCGCGCTGCCTGCCGTTGAGAGTGCCAGCGAGGCCAGCTTCGTTATCAGCCGCGATTCCATCGGCACATACGACCACTTCCCAGACTACGTCGCCAACCAGCTGACGAGCGCCGAGCAGCAGCTGCCAGGCTTCAAGCGCCTTCAGACCTGGGACTTCGAACTCAACGGCTTTCCAGCCGCACTGGCTGACTACAGCTGGGAGAGGGAAGGGCACGAACTGATGCTGCGTCAGGTGTTTGTTAAGCATGACAGCAAGGTCCTGATCACCACACTGACGACAACCTTTAACGATCTTCCATACCACGAAGCGGCATGGAAGAAGGTCATGCACACGCTCACTCTACGATCTATACCCGTCTAGACGATGGCAGAGGATCAGGCATTGGAGGCTGCGAGAGACGCGCAGCCTGCTGCTCGCGTGGGCGATGAAATAGCCCATGGTTTCGGCCTCGCCGGCATGATCGCCGGGGCTGTCGTCGGTGCGTTGGTGGGCGCTGCGGTTCTGGCAGCGACTGCCGCCACGGGCGGCCTGGCTATCGCCATCATGGGCGGCGCAATGGCGGGTGGAGGGCTGTCGGTCCTGCAAGTCGTGAAGGGCTTAAGCACCCTTTTAGACTGGCCTGAACCCACGACAGGCAAGCTCGCCCAAGGCAGCCCTGACGTCTTCATCAACGGCAAGCCAGCCGCGCGTCTGGGTAGCAAGCTGGCGTGCGGCGCCCACATCAAGACTGGCAGTGAGAACGTCTTCATCGGCGGTTCAACGGTGTCGGTTGTATTCGTTCTGGACCTAGAAGGCTGGATGAAAACCGGCCTTGAGGTATTGGGTTTGGCCGCTGTGGCCACCGCCGCCGTCCTTGCCGCCATGGTCGGCGCGACAGCGCTGGCAGGGGTGGTGGTCGTTGGCTCTGCGGTCATGGGTGGGATGGCCTTACTCGGGGATTTGGGCGACCGGTTAGGGCCGGGGTATCGCGATCTGCTGCAGGGTGTGGCGGGAATTGTGTTGTTGGGGGCGGGGCCGAAGGCGGCGAATGTGGCCAAGCCCCATGTGAAGGAGGCAGTGTTATACAAGAGTCATCAAATCCGAAGGCTGCGGGAAGAGCCTCTGGTTTTGGCAGAGGGGAGGATTGGTCAGGCCGTTATTCGGGATGTGAATCAAAGGGCTAGGCCGGCAGCTCAGGCGGATCGTGACCATCCAACATTGATAGCCGAAAAGGTGAATAAGAGAGTTGCCAAGCATCAGAAGCCCTTTCCCAACGGCAACATGGCGGACGCGCATGCTGAAGTCGGGGTTATTCAGCGGGCATACGAAGCAGGATTGACCAAGAATGCCGACATGGTCATGACGGTAAAAGGTAAGTATGTGTGCGATTACTGTAAGTCAGATGTGGCTTCGATGGCCAAGGCAGCCGGGCTCCGTTCACTGTCAATTCATGAGATGAAATCAGGTAGAACACTATTCTGGGAGTCAGGAATGAACAAGATGCGTGGGAGTGGTGGCGAATGAAGTTGCTAATGTCTTGGGCTATCTCAGAAATGGGCGATAGCTCTGGCGGCAATCATTACGTGAGCGATTGGGGTGAGGTTTGGGCCCAACTCAGGCGTTTGAAGCTTGGTGCGGGTTCGGTTGATTTAGAGATAACTGATGCTCCGGATGTGGCCCCGTTCAACATGAGTGTGGCAGCTGATAGGGGAAACTATCTCGTCACCCTGTTGGAAACTACTGAGGACGACAGCGACGTCAGATCCTATTCCAATCCAACGGCAAGCGCTGAGATGGTGGAGATACTGGGTAATGATTGGGATGCCCGACATCTGACCCGCGATTTTGACCTCGTCTGCAATCTGGTCAAAGAATTCTTCGATACAGGCGACGTTTCTCGTCAATGGCTCAACTGATGCCTTATTAATCTTGGCTATTACAATCCAAGCAGGGCGCTGAATCTCTTTCAGCGCCCGATGGAGATCTATTTTTCCTTCTCTGAGCCCGAAAAAAACGCTTTCACGTCTGCATTGATTTTCCCTTGCTCACCCTCACCCCTGCCATCCACCTCACCCGCCCCGCCTGAGTTCAAATCCAGTCGCCCGCCGGTATCGATATCGCCCTTGCCGCTGGCGTAGATCTTGAACGACGACCCCGAAATATTGATCTCGCCGCTGGCGTTCAGCTCCAGCACGCTTTTGCCGCAGACGAGGCGGATCTGCGAGCCGGCTTCGATCAGGTATTGGGTGCTGATGCTGTCGGACTTGGCGCCGCCGACCTTCAGGGTGTCGTTACGCTGGACGGCGCGCACACGGTCCTGGCCAACGGTCACGGTTTCGTCATTGCCGATGCTTTTATGCCGGTCATGCCCCACCGAATGGCTCTCGTCGACTTCGACGACGATGTCCTGGTTGCGCTCGGCATGGATGTACAGCTGTTCGGCGCCTTTCTTGTCTTCCATGCGGATTTCGTTGAAGTTCGCCGGCGTGCCGCCTTTGCTCGAACGGCTCTTGGTGCCGCTTTGAGTGGCGTTGGCGGGCAGCTCGTAGGGCACGGTCTGTTCGGCGTTGTACACGCGCCCGGTGATGATCGGGCGGTCGGGGTCGCCTTCCAGAAAGCTGACGATGACCTCTTGGCCGATGCGCGGTATCTGCACCGAGCCCCAGTTCTTGCCCGCCCAGGCCTGTGATACGCGAATCCAGCAGGAGCTGTTCTCGTTGGATTGGTCGTGGCGGTCCCAATAGAAATGCACTTTCACCCGGCCGAAGGCGTCGGTGAAGATCTCCGACCCCTCGGTGCCGACGACGATCGCGGTCTGCGGACCTTTGACGATGGGCCGTTTGGTGACGGGCTGCGCGCGAAAGCTCTGATGGGCGTCAATGCAGGTCAGGGCGCTCTCGAACTGCAGGCCTGCGGAGCTGCCGCCGGTTTCCAGGCTTTCCTGGCTGACGAGGTAACGGCTGGCGACGATGAGGTATTCGCGGTTCTGATCCTGGCGGCTGAAACCGGTCAGGCTGAACACGTGCCCGGCGCCGAGCCCGCGCGCCGTGCCGCTGAGTTCGACACGCTCGTGCAGGCTCTGAATCGCCTCGATGCGGGTGCGCGCGTAGTGCTCGCCGTCTTCGCTTTGCACGTAGCTGCCGGGGTAGTCGAACAGCGGATAGTCGCCGGCCGAGTGTGGGCGCGGCATGGCCGAACGCACGTCAATGCGCGCGCTGGGGCGTTGAAAGTCGTAGTCGTTGAGCTCCAGCGAGCCGGGCTGGACCTCCTGCGCCAGACGCCAGTCACTGATGTGATCACGCTCGCGATGCTGGCCGTCCGGGGGGTAGAAGGGCACCGACTCGTAACCCGGGGCCGGCTGGTGCGCGCCATAGGCGTCGGCCAATACCAGCACGTGACGGTCTTTTTCGTGACGGAAGAAGTAATAAATACCTTCCTGTTCCATCAGGCGACTGACGAAATCGAAGCTGGTCTCGCGGTACTGCACGCAGTATTCCCACTCGCGATAAGGACGGCTGAGAGTGTCTTCGAAGTCGAAAAAGCCCAGATCGCGAAACACCTGCTTGATGATCTGCGGGATAGTCAGATTCTGGAAAATCCTGCAGTCGGAGGTGCGGGTCAACATCCACAGCCAAGGCCGCAGGGTAACCTGATAACTGGCAAACTGACCGGTGTCGACGTTCTGGCTGCAACGCGCGACCAGCCCGTGGAAGTAGCGATTACCCCCGCTGCTCAGTTGCACGGAGAGACTCATGGGTTTGCCGAGCAGCTGATTGAGGTCGATGGCGTCGTCGCTGGAGGTCAGTTGCAGCTCGTATTCGAACAGGCGGCCCAGCTCGTCGCCGCCGTTCATGTGTCTGAGCAGCAGCACGTCCGGGCCCAGTGGGCTGCTGACTTGCGCCAGGCGGGTGAGTTGCATGAATTGCATGGGTTATCTCATGAAGTTCGGGGGCGGCGTTTTTTCGCGAATGAATTCGCTCCCACAGGTGATCGCATTCCTCTGTGGGAGCGAATTGATTCGCGATGGCGTCGGCTCAGGCGCCGACATCGCTGAACTGATAATCCAGCTGGTTATCCCGCTCGCGGATCTGCACCCCGGCCATCGGCTTGCCGTCGAGCATGCGCGTCAGGAACTCGCGGCTCATGTCCGGCAGCAGGGTGTTGGTCAGGATCGTGTCGATCATCCGCCCGCCGCTTTCGGTTTCGGTGCAGCGCGAGACGATCAGGTCCACCACCGCGTCGTCGTAGTCGAACGCCACTTTGTGGGTGTTCTCGACGCGCTTCTTGATGCGGTCGAGCTGCAGGCGGGTGATTGCCTTGAGCATCGTGTCGCTGAGCGGGTAGTAGGGAATGGTCACCAGCCGACCCAGCAGTGCGGGTGGGAAAATCTCCAGCAGCGGCTGGCGCAGGGCCTTGGCAATGTCTTCAGGGTCGGGCACGTTCAGCGCGTCTTTGCACAGGTGCGAAATCAGCTCGGTGCCCGCATTGGTCGTCAGCAGGATCAGGGTGTTCTTGAAGTCGATCATCCGGCCTTCGCCATCCTCCATTACGCCTTTGTCGAACACCTGGAAGAAGATCTCGTGGACGTCCGGATGGGCTTTTTCCACCTCATCCAGCAGCACCACGCTGTAGGGCTTGCGGCGCACGGCTTCTGTCAGCACGCCGCCTTCGCCGTAACCGACATAACCCGGCGGCGCGCCCTTGAGCGTGGACACCGTGTGGGCTTCCTGGAACTCGCTCATGTTGATGGTGATGACGTTCTGCTCGCCGCCGTACATGGCTTCGGCCAGGGCCAGCGCGGTTTCGGTCTTGCCCACGCCCGAGGTGCCCGCGAGCATGAACACGCCGATGGGTTTGCTCGGGTTGTCCAGGCCTGCGCGGGAGGTCTGGATGCGCTTGGCGATCATCTGCAGCGCGTGGTCCTGGCCGATGATGCGTTTTTTCAGGTGCTGGTCGAGGTTGAGTACGGTCTCCAATTCGTTGCGCGCCATGCGTCCGACGGGGATGCCGGTCCAGTCGGCGACCACCGAAGCGACAGCCTGATAGTCCACGGTCGGCAGAATCAGCGGGGTTTCGCCTTGCAGGGCGCTGAGACGAGATTGCAGGTCGGCGAGTTGATCTGCCATCGCCTTTTGTTCGTAGTTGTCTGGATCCTGAATCGTATCGACCAAACCTCGTTCTTCGCGCAGTGTTGCGCGCAAGCCAAGCAGTTGGTCGACGAGGTTTTTCTCTTCGGCCCAACGACTTTCAAGTTCAATCAGGCGCTCGCGCTCAGTTGTAAGGAGAGATTCGGCATTGAGTTTTCTTGAGCCCGTATTGACGCCAATCGCATGTTCGCGCGCGATGATCTGCAACTCGGTTTCCAGCGCCTCGATGCGCCGACGGCTGTCGTCCACTTCTGCAGGCACGGCATGCAGGCTCACGGCGACACGCGCGCAAGCGGTGTCCAGCAGGCTGACGGATTTGTCCGGTAGCTGGCGCGCCGGAATGTAGCGATGGGACAGCTTGACCGAGGCCTCCAGCGCTTCGTCGAGGATCTGTACCTGATGGTGTTTTTCCATGGTCGAGGCCACGCCGCGCATCATCAGCAGGGCTTTGTCCTCGGAAGGCTCGCCGACTTGCACCACCTGAAAACGGCGGGTAAGGGCCGGGTCTTTCTCAATGTGTTTCTTGTACTCGGCCCAGGTCGTGGCTGCGACGGTGCGCAAGGTGCCGCGAGCCAATGCCGGTTTCAGCAGGTTGGCGGCGTCGCCCGTACCCGCCGCGCCGCCTGCGCCAACCAGCGTGTGGGCTTCATCGATGAACAGGATGATCGGTTTGGGCGAGGCCTGAACGTCTTCGATGACCTGACGCAGACGCTGTTCGAACTCGCCTTTCATGCTTGCCCCGGCCTGCAGCAGGCCGACATCGAGGCTGCGCAGCTCCACATCCTTGAGCGCAGGCGGCACGTCGCCTGCCACGATGCGCAGCGCAAAACCTTCGACCACAGCGGTTTTGCCCACACCTGCTTCGCCCGTGAGGATCGGATTGTTCTGTCGGCGGCGCATGAGGATGTCGACCATCTGGCGAATTTCCTCGTCGCGCCCGACGATGGGGTCGAGTTTGCCGCTGCGGGCCTGCTCGGTCATGTCTACTGTGAAGCGCTTGAGGGCTTCCTGTTTGCCCATCGCGCTTGGGGCAATCGCGCCACTGGCTTCGCCGGGCGTGGACGCTGCGTTGAAACCGTCGTTGGCGCTGAGGGCGTTTTCCGGGGAGTCGCCGACGTATTCGTCAAACCGCTCGCTCAAGGCCTCGACCTTAAGCTTGTCGAACTCGCCGGACAGATTGAGCAGTGCATGACGCAGGCTCGGCGTCTTGAGGATGCCGATCAGCAGATACCCTGTGCGCACCTGGCTTTCGCCGAACATCAGGCTGCCGTAGACCCAACCGCGCTCGACCGCTTCTTCGACGTGCGATGACAGATCGGTGATGGACGTCGACCCGCGCGGCAGGCGATCCAGCGCCTCGGTCAGGTCGCGGGCCAGACGCGCCGGTTCGACGTTGAACTGGCGAATGATCCGGTGCAGGTCTGAGTCCTGCAATTGCAGCAACTGATGAAGCCAGTGCGCCAGTTCCACATAGGGGTTGCCCCGCAGTTTGCAGAACACCGTGGCCGCTTCGATGGCCTTGTAACCGACGCTGTTGAGTTTGCCGAACAGCGCTGCGCGACTGATCTCACCCATGTTCCGTGCTCCTGACTGAATGGTTTGCCGACGCAAGCTCAGGCTCTGCCGCATTCGCCTGGTCGGCGTAATGGCGGGCGAGAATCAGGTCGCAGGCGTCTTCTTTGGGTTGTCCCAGCCAGGTGTTGAAGCCCAGGCGGAACTGGCCGTTGAGTTGCAGTTTCGGGATGTGCGGTTGTTGCAGAATCAGGTTCAGGTCCCAGTCCAGTTCGTGGCCCAGGTACTCGGCGACCCACGCCACCAGATGCTTGAAGGGTTCGCCATCGGGCAGCATGCCCATGTATTCGTCGAGCGTCAGGGGCCCCAGGCGGATGCGGAATTTGTGCTGCCGATCCCAAACGTGACTGCCCAGGCAAAAGTCGACGCCCAATCGATGGGCAGTGCGCCCGACGCGACTGCGCTCCGGCAACTCCAACCACTGGCCGACGTACTCTTCGATCTCGACCGGCAGCCCGAAATAATCCTCAAGGATCGCTTTCAGCCCGTCCGGGTAGCGGGTTTGTGCAGACAGATGCCCACTGAAATGCAGCTTGGCCGTGTCGGGAATCAGGCCTTGATCCAGCAGGCTCGGCATGCCCCGACCACTGAAAGCGGCAAGCCGCGCGGACCAGTAATCATCGTCCGGGCGGTCATGGCTGACGGTCGGCCGCGCCTCGGCCCAGGCGCGGTAGAACAGGCTGAGCAGGCGATGGTGGAAGACATCGAGAAAGCGTTTGCTGGTGCTGTCGGCGTTGTTGCGCTGACGCTCGCGCACGTATTCGGTCAGGTGCAGCGGCAGGGGGCCGTTGGGGCCGCCAAGGCCGAAGAAAAACTGTTCCAGCCGGGCGGGCTTGCCGTCTTCAGCAGGGTTCAGAGCTGCCAGTGTCGAGGGCGCAAACGCGCAATCCGGCTGCTGGCCGAGGCGCAGCGGGTCGTCGGCCAGACGCAGGGAATGCCCGAGGCGCGGCAGTTCCGGGGATTCGCACTCGATGCGCCGCAGGGCCTGGAAAAAATCATATTCCCAGGGCGCTTCGTGCATCTCGTTGAGCGTGCTCACAGGGTCGGACGCCGGCCGGGCTGGGCTTTCCAGCGCATGATCTCGCCGCGCTCGCGGGTACGAATCACGGTCTCGGTGAAGCTGTTGATGGACACGTAGCGCGCCAGAAACCGCTCGAAAACCGCACCCAGCACAAACACGCCGGTGCCGCGAAAGGCGTTTTCATCGAACGTCAGCGTGATCTCCAGCCCCCTCCCGAACACAATCGGCCCCGGCATCGGCAAGCGTCGCGTGCAGGGTTTGCTGCTGACCTCGTGCAGGCCTTCGATCTGCAATTGCAGGGCTGCGTCGTTGCTGTCGCCGTACAGCCGCAGCAGCTCGCGCAACGCCGCCGCGCCCTGGCCTTGCTCGCTAAGGGACAGGTAATTCAACGAGAGTTGGCTGATCAGGCGCCAGGCTTTTTGATCGTGAGCGTGACTGGCGCGGGGTCGACTGGGGCCTGCGAGGCAGCGAACCGAGGTGACCGGCGCGCTGTCAGCAAGGGTGAAATCGGTCTTGCCACTGCCTGTGCTCATGAACAACGGCAGGTCGCGATTGGTGCACAGCGCGGTGACGCCCAGTTGACGCAGGTCGTGCCGATACGGCGCTTGCTGACTGTCCACCAGGCTGACGAACGTTTCGCTGCCGACATAGGTCGAGCGCGTGCCGGTTCGACGTTGTTCGCTGGACAGGACGCGAGGTTCACGCCGCAGGGTGTAATAGGCTTTGTCGCGGCCATAGCGCGAAGGATCGCGCACGGCGTAAAACGGCAAAAACGGCTGTTCAGGCCCGGTGCCATGACCGGTGACGCCGGTCAGCGAATGGATTTCGAAGTCCATGGGCCGTGTCCGGTCGGCGATCACGTGGTGCTCGTTGACGCGGTCGGACAGGTGAATGCGGTCGACCCGGCGCGGGAACAGATTGATTGCCGGGGTGCAGAAAGGCACGAACTGCTGCGGCCCGACCCCGCCCTCAAGGCTCTGATCGAAGCGCTCGAACAACACGATCAGCTCCAGCTCCTGCCCCGAACAACGCTGCACCGCACGGCCCAGATGAGTGAAATCGACAAACAGGTAACGCTGGGGCAGGGCGAAATATTCCTGCAGCAGCCGATAGCCCTGAAACGCCTGAGCCACGACGGGCATCGCGGCTTCACGGTCATTGAAGCCGCAGGATTTCAGCGCATCATCAGGCAGGCGTTCGACCCAGTCGGCGCCGGGTTGCCGCGCGAACACTGCGCACGCGTTGCCGAGCAGTTGCTCGTACAGCCGAAACGGCAGCTCGTCAGCGCCATTGAGGTAGAGCGGCAGGTTTGTCAGGTCCAGCGCGTTGAATGGCAGTTCGGCACCGGTTTTAAGGGTGATGCGCAAGCCTGCCTTGGCCTTGGGCTCACTGGCGGCCAGGCGCCCGAGCACCGTGGTGGGACTGCCGAAATAATCGGCCTGCGTGACCTTCAGCGGCCATAACGTCACCGGATGGGCGCTGCGGTATTCGCAGGGCGTCTGCGCATCACGGCCCAGGCTGGCGCGCAATACGCTGTCACGGGGCAGGGTGAACCCGCTGCTCAGTGACGCTTCGTCCGGATCGACCTGCATCTGCACCACGGTCATCGACGGCGTCGGCGCGAGGTAATGCGGGTAGGCGATTTCCAGCAGGTTATGGGTGAAGGTCGGGTACTCGGCATCGAGCTTCAACTGCACCCGCGCCGTGAGATAAGCGAACCCTTCCAACAGGCGCTCGACGTAAGGGTCGGCGCAGTCCATCCCGGACAAGGTCAGGCGTCCGGCAATCTTCGGGTATTCCTTGGCGAACTCCGCTGCGCTTTCGCGCACGTGTTGCAGCTCCTGGTTGTACAGCTCCAGCAGGCGCGGGTTCATGGGCGCCTCCGTTGTTCGGCCGGGACGACCTGCACATGACCGGACTCCAGATCCAGTTCGGTGCGCAGCAACAGCGGCAGCGCAACCGGCTGCGCCCACAGATCGCCTTCGATCTCGAAGCTCAGGGCGTTGTGGTTCATCTGCTCGGGCAGGGTCTGGGCGCGAACACGCAGGGTGTGGCGCAGAATTCTCGGTTCGAAGGTGGCGATGGCCTGATGCATCAGCCCTTCGAGCACGCTCACATCGATGCTCGACGCACTGTTGCCTGCCAGCGCAGGCAGGCCGTAATTGACCACCGAGGTGCCAGCGGGCGTGTGCAGCGTGGTGTCGGGGTCCAGCAAGGAGGTGGTGTTGAGCAGCCAAGTGAGGTCGCGCAGCACCGAGGCCTTGAGCTGGCTCAGTGACAATACGCGCTTGTCGGCGCTCTCCTGAAGATTGCCCGGCTCCTCGTCGGTCAGGCGATCGAGCAGCGAGGGCTGCAAGCGTTCGCGCAAGGTCAGGTCGGAAGGCAAGGCCATACGTCAGGCACCGGAAAGAGGATCGAAATCGGAAAAACGGCAAACGCCCCCGGCCATTGGCGGCGGGGGCGTCGTGAATCAACGCTTGGTGTTGGAGCGGATGTTCCAGCCGTACTTGATCGGCCCGCCGTCCTTGGTGCCATCGGCCTTCTGCGGCTGATAGTCGACCAGCACCTGGGCGAAGTTCAGGGTGATGGTTTCGGTCAGGCGATCGTCGCCACCCGAGCCGCCGGTGGTCAGCGAGGTGATCAGCACTTCTTCCAGGTTGATGATCAGGTACTCGACCTGGCTTTCGCCGCCGGCCTTGCGCACGGTCAGCTTGACCTTGTCGACGTGCTTGCCGCTGGAGCAATGCATCATCAGGTTTGGCGTGGCCTTGTCGACGTACTTGGTCAGCGAGATGTCCTGAATGTTGACCTTGCCCGCACCGCCGCCGCCACCGACGTGCATGTTGCCGGACTGGGACATGCCCCAGCTCCAGGCCAGCACATCGATCTCGTCCTTGTGGGCCTTGTCCATGGACTCGCCCTTGATGTCGCCGATCTTGATGAAGATATCAACAGCCATGTTTTCTCCAGTGTGGTCTTCACCACGATGTTGATTGCCGATGCGCACGGGCTTCGGCGTTGTTCCAGATTCGGGATTCACCCGGTGGGTGAACTCATTAAAAATGGGTTCAGGCGACGCATCTCAATCAGCTGACAGCCCGTCTGGCGAATGAAGTTGCTCGCACAGTGTGCTCAGCGTTCGGGCGATAACCTGCCTCGACACACAACCCTGTGGGAGCGAATTCATTCGCGAGAGGCCAGGACAGACGACCTTTGCGGCGCCGTCGATCAGCATCCCGAATGAATTCGGTTCCACAGTTTCGAGCCCGCTTGATCAGGCGCCTTTGGCCGACGGCAGCTTGGAAACCAGACGCAACGACACGGTCAGGCCTTCGAGCTGGTAGTGCGGGCGCAGGAAGAATTTCGAGTTGTAGTAACCCGGGTTGCCCTCGACGTCCTCGACCACTACTTCGGCGGCAGCCAGAGGATGCTGGGCCTTGGTGGTTTCGGTGGAGTGCGCCGGGTCACCGTCGACGTAATTCAGAATCCAGTCCTGCAACCAGCGCTGCATCTCGTCCTTCTCTTTGAAGGAGCCGATCTTGTCGCGCACGATGCACTTCAGGTAATGGGCGAAGCGGCAGGTGGCGAACAGGTACGGCAGGCGCGCGGCCAGGTTGGCGTTGGCGGTGGCGTCCGGGTCGTCGTATTCAGCGGGTTTTTGCAGCGACTGCGCGCCGATGAACGCAGCGAAGTCGGTGTTTTTCTTGTGCAGCAGCGGCATGAAACCGTTTTTCGCCAGCTCCGCTTCGCGGCGGTCGGAGATCGCGATTTCGGTCGGGCACTTCATGTCCACGCCGCCATCGTCAGTCGGGAAGGTGTGCGCAGGGAGGTTCTGCACTTCGCCACCGGACTCCACGCCACGAATCCGCGAGCACCAGCCGTAGTGTTTGAACGAGCGGTTGATGTTCACCGCCATCGCATAGGCTGCGTTGGCCCAGGTGTACTTGGCGCTGTCGGCGCCGTCGGTGTCTTCTTCGAAGGCGAAGGCTTCCACCGGATCGGTCTTGGCGCCGTACGGCAGGCGGGCCAGGAAGCGCGGCATGGTCAGGCCGATGTAACGCGAGTCCTCCGACTCACGCAGCGAACGCCAGCCCGCGTATTCCGGTGTGGTGAAAATCTTGGTCAGGTCGCGCGGGTTGGACAGCTCCTGCCAGGAGCCCATGCCCATGACCGTTGGCGAGGCCGCCGCGATGAACGGCGCATGCATGGCCGCGCAGGTTTTCGACAGCTCGCCCAGCAGCTCCACGTCCTGCGGTGACTGGTCGAAGTAGTAATCGCCCACCAGACAGCCGTAAGGTTCGCCGCCGAACTGGCCGTATTCTTCCTCGTACATCTTCTTGAAGATCGGGCTCTGATCCCACGCCGTGCCTTTGAATTTCTTCAGGGTCTTGTGCAGTTCCGGCTTGGAAATGTTCAACACGCGAATCTTCAGCTGCTCATCGCTTTCAGTGTTGTTGACCAGGTAATGCAGGCCGCGCCAGGCGCTTTCCAACTGCTGGAATTCAGGATGATGGATCACCTGATTCACTTGTGCGGTGAGCTTGGCGTCGATGGCCGCGATGATCGATTCGATCGAGGTGATGGCGTCATTGGAGACCAGATCGGTCTGCGCCAGCGCCTGTTCGGCCAGGGTGCGAACGGCGGTTTCGACGGCTTCGCGGGCACGCTCGGTTTTGGGTTTGAACTCTTTCAGCAACAGCGAGGCAAACTCGCTGGTGTCTTCGGTCTGGCTGGGTTGAGCCTGATTGTCACGCAGCAATTCGGTCATGGTCGTTCGTCCTGATTAGGCCTTCGGCTCGGTACTTTGAGAGTCGGCGTCCTGGGGCATTGGTGCGCTCGCCAGGGCCTGCAGCAGGGCCGGGTCCTTGATCGCTTTCATGATGATGTCTTCGGCGCCGGTCTTGCCGTCCATGTAGGTCAGCAGGTTGGCCAGCTGGGTGCGCGCTTCGAGCAGCTGATTGAGCGAATCGACTTTGCGTGCCACGGCGGCAGGGCTGAAGTCATCCATGCTCTCGAAGGTGATGTCCAGGCTCAGGTTGCCTTCGCCGGTCAGCTCGTTGGGTACGTGGAACGCGACGCGAGGCTGCATGGCCTTGAGCCGCGAATCGAAGTTGTCGACGTCGATTTCCAGGAACTTGCGGTCCGCCACTGCCGCCAGCGGCTCGGCAGGCTTGCCCGCGAGATCGGCCATCACGCCCATCACGAACGGCAGCTGGACCTTCTTTTCGGCCCCGTACAGCTCGACGTCGTACTCGATCTGGACCCGCGGGGCGCGGTTGCGCGCAATGAATTTCTGAGAACTGGTGTTCGCCACGTTGCTCCTCCTGGTCGCTGCTGCGACGTGATTGGCGTCATCGGTCTTGGCCGGTAACGGGGTTGCGTGATCCTTGCATGGGCGGATTCGCTGCGTGAGCGAACCGGTTTACTCGGCGTCGGGACCGCGCAGGTTTTCGAACTGGGACATACCGTCGGGAATCAGATTGCGCACGATGGCTGCGAAGTCGGCGTGCACGAGGTTCTTCGCCCGGTTGAGCAGCACCGGCAGCGGGCTCGATGGCTCGTGACGGGCGTAGTAAGCAAGAATTCGGTCCAGGCTTCGGGTCACGTCGTCGCGGTTGGCGATCTCGCCAGACACACGTGGCGCAGCTGTAGTGGTGTGCTCCGTGGGCAACGGCTCATCAGCGTCAGGGCCAGGCGTTTCGGGGGCCACGCCGCCGGGGGCGTACTCGCCGAGAATGTGCAGCGCCTGCTTGAGCGGTTGCTTGAGGGCGGACAAATCCACGCCCTGAGCCGAGCCGACTTGTCCGGAGACGTAATGTTCGATGGCGTCGGCGGTGCTGTGCGCCTCTTGCAGGGCCGAGCGCAGGGCCGACAGCTGATCGGCATCGCTGTCACGCAGGGCGCCGGCCAGTTCATCAGGGGTCAGGGTTTCATCGGAAAAGCTCTGCAGGCCGCTGGCGTTCAGGGCCGCGCGCAGGCTGACCGGACCGAACGTTCGCGAGCGGGTCAGCAGGCTTTCCCGCAGCAGGCGGATATTGGTGTCACAGGCGATGCCGGAGAGGGCGTTTATGCGAACGGTGGGGTCGTTGTCGTCGTCCGCGTCGAGTTGCGGATAGAGCGTCGGCCAGTATTGCCCGAGCAGATCGCTGATCAGCGTCAGGGCGTTGGCCAGCCCGGGAAACCCGTCGAGGGCCAAGGCACTTTGGAGAAGGAAATGGGTGATTCGCAGGTCTTTACTGCGTTGCAGAAGCGCGATGCTGGACTGTTCGATCTGCCGCCATTGTGGCGGTTCGGCAGGGTGAACCGAATCACCCATCGTACGCTCTGGCTTGCCCTGCGCGTCGCGTTCCAACTGCAGAAAGTCCGCGTCGTATTCCAGATCATCGCCACACGGAGAGTTCGCTGAAACTGCGGCGAGCAACAACGGAACATCCACCAAAATCGATCTCCTTATCGGGTGCGGATAGCCAGTTAGTTAGCGTGAGAAATTTCCTACGTTAACTGCGGAACATTCTTTGTTCTATGTGATCTGTGATGTCACGGAGACATCATGCAAGTTTGGAAAGTTGTGCATTTTTGGTGTGGAAGTTATCGCTTGTCAAGGTAAGCTATGCGCCCTCTGTGACAGTTGTGATGTAGCTAACAGCGTCGGGACTGCCCGGTCACGGGCTGTACGAGTGTCACGCAGGTGTGTGTAGAATCGCGCCAAAGCCCGTAGATGGCGCGATTAAACCCGGTATTTGAGCGTTTCTGCACGAGATTCGACTGTCATGCTCAGGCCGTTGCGCCTGTGCTCAGGGCGGTCGTGTGCAAGCAAGGAGGCGAAGTGTCGCTCTGTTTGACTATTACCAGTTACCACAAGATAACCCCTGGCCAGATCCCCGAGAAATCGCTGGATAAAGGGGTGATGGCAATTGGCCGCAGTCAAGAAAATGACTGGGTACTTCCCGACCCCGAACGCCTTGTTTCTTCTAGGCATTGCGTCATCCAATATAAAGACGGCCGGTACTTCATTACCGACAACAGCACTAACGGCGTAGAGCTGGTCAACTCGGGTATTCGACTGCGTCGCGGAAACAGCGAGCCGTTAGAGAACGGCGAAATTATCCGCATCGGCGACTATGAAATTCGAGCACGAATTGACTTCGAAACAGGTCTGTCTTCCTCGGGTGTTCCACACGTTGACTCATCCGACAGTTTTGAAGCGTTGTTGGGGCGTCAGAACAGCGCTGCACCGGTCCCGCTGGACGTGACGCCGACCGCGCATTTTCAGGGTGGCGCGGCCCACGACACCTTCCCCGACTTGTTCGATTTCCTGACCCCTTCCAGCGTGCCGCCGGCCACCCGATCGGATCACGTGCCCGTCGAACGCCATGATTTCCGCCCCCCTGTTCCACAGACGCCGATCCCGGTTGCCCAGCCCACACCGGTCACCGGTGCGGGTGTGATTCCGGAAGACTGGGATCTGTTCGCCGACATGCCCAAAGCGCCGATTGCGCCGACAGGGGTGCAGGCCGAGCCCGTGCCGCTACCCGCCGCTGAGCCTGTAGCCGAAGCATCGCCAACCCCGGTCGCCGAGTCGCGCCCGGTTGCCTGCGGCGATGCCCAACCTGATCTGCTCACTGCATTTTTGCGTGGCGCAGGTCTGGACCGGTTGCGCCTCGACACTGCGCAGGTGGAGTTGCAGATGGAGGCCATCGGGCGCAGTTATCGGCTGATGGTGGAGGGTTTGATCGATGTCTTGCGTGCGCGCAGCAGCCTCAAGGGCGAATTCCGCATGCAGCAGACCATGATTCGCCCGGTGGAAAACAACCCGCTCAAGTTCGCCCCCAATGCCGATGAGGCGCTGCTCTTGCTGCTGCGTCACGGCAATCAGGCGTTCATGCCCCCGGATCAGGCCATTGCCGACAGCTTCGACGATTTGCGCGCCCACCAACTGGCCGTCATGGCCGGGGTCGAGGCCGCGATCAAGGCGCTGCTCAAGCGTTTCGAACCCGCGGAGCTTGAGGCGCGCATGGGCAAGCCGGGCGCGTTATCCAACCTGTTCGGCTCCCGTCAGGCCCAGCACTGGCAGCAATTCACCGAGCTTTACACACAGATTTCCCGCGAAGCGGAAGAGGATTTTCAGGTCCTGTTCGGCCGCGAATTCAGTCGTGCGTACGAGGAGCACAGCGCACGGCTGCGGCGCCTGTAAGGGGCGCACATGGAAAAACGGATAGACAGTCAGTACGTCATGAGGACGCAGGATGTTTCGAAGAGTTGTATCGGCCGCAGCCATGGCGCTGTTGCTGATCGCGTGTGCCAAAAACGCGGAATCGCCTCAGCCGGTCGAAAAGACCGCTGACATCACCACCATTGCGCTGCATTTCAACGCTGCCGAGGGCCTCAACCCCGGCGCCAACGGCGTGCCCGCGCCTGTGCGCGTGCGGATTTTCGAGTTGAAGAACACCGCAGGTTTCAGCCGCGCCGATTACTTCGCCCTCGCTGAACGTGCTCCAGGGACCTTGGGCCCTGATCTGCTCGATCAGGACGAGGTGCTGCTTCAGCCCGGCCAGCAACTCAGTGTCGATCGCACCCTCAACGCCGCCACGCGTCAAGTCGGGCTGGTGGTCGGCTATCGCGAAATCGATCGCGCGCAATGGCGCCTGCTGCTCGACGTTACTCCGCGCGAGGCCCGTGAGTTTCAGATCGGCCTCGCCCCCCGCGCTGTCAGCAACGATGCCGCCACCCATCCCACCCGCCCCGCGCAATAGACAATCGGAGAACCCATGTCCTGGAACAATCGTGTGGTCTGGTCGGAAGGCATGTTCATCGGAACACAGCACTTTCAGCAGCATGACCGCTACCTGGAAAACCTGATCGACGCCCGCAGCCGCCCGCTGTCGGCCGGGGCCTGGGGTTTTTCCGAGCTGTCGCTGGATGAAGGTCTGCTGGCTCAGGGCAAGCTGGCGATCACCTCGGCGCGGGGCCTGCTGCCGGATGGCACGCCGTTCAACATTCCCCATGACGATGTGGCACCCAGCCCGCTTAACATCGATGACACGCTGCGCGACGGGCTGGTGTATCTGGCCCTGCCGCTCAAGCGCGCGGGTCAGCGGGACACCGTGGATGAGGGCGAGCCGTCAGGCGGCGCGCGTTTTGTCAGCCAGGTGCGCGAGGTCCGCGACGACAACGCACCGTTCGAGAATCGCGCCCCGGTTGCCGTGGGCGCGCGGGCATTGCGCCTGCTGACCGAGAAGGACGGCTTGAGCGACTACGCAGCGATTGGCGTGGTATGCATCAAGGAAAAACGCGCCGACCGCTCCTTGGTCCTCGATCAGGGCTACATCCCGCCGGTGCTCGACGTCACGGCTTCCAAGCCGCTGACCGCGTTTCGCAATGAGCTGTCCGGCTTGCTGCATCAGCGCGGCGAAGCGCTGGCCGGGCGTGTCGTTGCATCCGGTGCTGGAGGCGCCTCGGAAATTGCCGATTTCATGCTGCTGCAACTGGTCAACCGGGCTGAGCCGTTGATTCGTCATCTGAGCGAATTGACCCCGCTGCACCCTGAGCGTTTTTACAGCGAGCTGGTCAGCCTGGCGGGGGAGTTCGCGACGTTTTCCAGCGTCGGACGCAGGCCCCAGGCATTTGGCCCGTACCAGCATGACAATCTCGCCGTGAGCTTCGCTCCGGTCATTCAGGCCTTGCGCGAGGCGCTGTCGATGCTGATCGACAGCAAAGCCACACCAATTCCGATCGTCGAGAAAGCCTATGGCATTCACGTGGCCATGCTCACCGACCGCACCCTGATCGACAACGCCAGTTTCATTCTGGTGGTGCGCGCCGACATGCCCAGCGAAACCCTGCGCGGCCGTTTCGCCCAGCAGAGCAAGATCGGTTCGGTGGAGCACATTCGTGATCTGGTCAACCTGCAGCTGCCGGGCATCAGCCTGCTGCCGTTGCCGGTCGCGCCTCGGCAGATCCCGTTTCACGCGGGTTCCACGTATTACGAGCTGGATCGCGGCAGCGAACACTGGAAGCAGCTCGGGCAATCGGGCGGCTTCGCGTTCCACGTGGCGGGTGAGTTTCCGGGCTTGAACCTGGCTTTCTGGGCCATCCGAGGATAACGCGCGATGCCTTCCCACGACGAACCGTTCAATCCGCCGATGCCCGGAAACGACCGCACACAATTCATGCCGCGCCCCGGCGGACGAGGCCCGCAGCCCGCTGCGCACGCAAGCCCCACGCCACCGCCGCTGTCGGTGCCTGCTGCGCCGCTGCCGATTGGCCAGGCCCAGGGCCTCAATCCGCTGGAAGCTGCCGCCGGCCCGTTGCTCGCCATGCTCACCCGTTTGCGCAGCACCATCGCCCACCCCGCACCGGCCAGCCTGCGGGCCCAGTTATTGGGTTATCTGCGCCAGTTCGAAGAGCGCGCTGAGGCCGCCGGCATTGTGCGCAACGAGGTTCTTCTCGCCCGGTACGCGCTGTGCACCGCCCTCGATGAAGCCGTGCTCAGCACGCCTTGGGGCAGTACCAGCGAGTGGGGCAAACAGAGTCTGTTGATCACCGTGCACAACGAAGCCTGGGGCGGCGAAAAGGTGTTTCAGCTGCTGGAACATTGCCTGCAAAGCCCGCGTGAACGCCTGTATCTGCTGGAGCTTTTGTACCTGTGCATGAGCCTGGGTTTTGAAGGTCGCTATCGGGTGATGAACGATGGTCGCAGCCAGCTGGACGTCTTGCGTGAGCGCACCAGTGCCGCGATTCGCAGCGCTCGGGGTGAGATCGAACGCGAGTTGTCGCCTCACTGGCGCGGGCTGACAGTGGCGCGTGACCGGCTTTCGCAATTCATGCCGCCGTGGGTGGGCGTGGCGATTGGCGTGGCGTTGCTGCTGCTGTTGCTGTTCGGCCTGCGCCTGAAACTGGCCGCCGATGCGGAGCCGGTGTTCAAGAATATTCATGCGCTGGGCGAGATTCCGGTGCAGGCCATCACGCCTGCGGTCGTGCAGCCCAAGGTCGTCGAACGGCCGCGTCTGGCGGGCTTTCTGGTGGACGACATCAAGGCCAATCGAGTGGCCGTTGAAGACGCCGTGGACCGCTCGGTGGTGACCATTCGCGGCGATGAAATCTTCTCGTCCGGCAGCGCCACCATCGTCGATGATTTTCAGCCGCTGATGCTGCGCATTGCCGACGCCATTCGCAAAGTCAAAGGCCAGGTACGCGTCACCGGCCACAGCGACAACCGTCCCATCGCCACCCTGCGTTTTCCGTCCAACTGGGCGCTGTCCCAGGCCCGCGCCGAGCAGGTGCTGCAGATCCTCGCGGCCAAGACCGGCCAGCCCGAGCGCTTCTCCGCCGAAGGGCGCAGCGACACCGAGCCTGTGGCCTCAAACGCCTCGGCAGAGGGCCGCGCAAAAAACCGTCGGGTTGAAATCACAGTATTGGCGGAGGGGGTTGAGTGAAGGCGTTCTTAGGGTTTGTCATTCGCTGGGTCGTGCCGGTTTTCGGGCTGATCGCGCTGAGCCTGATCATCTGGTTCGTCGGCCCGGTACTCGATGTGCTGGTGCCCGAAGGTCGGCGCTGGGCGTTGATCATCCTGCTTTTTGTGATCTGGATCGCCTGGCGAGTGTTTCGCATCGTTCAGGCGCGGCGTCACGCGGCGAACGTCATGGCAAGTCTGGCGGCAGAAACGGCGCCGGACCCTGCCAGCGTCGCTACCGCAGAAGAGCTGGCCACCTTGCGCCAGCGCATGGACGAAGCGCTCAAGCTGCTGAAGAAAGCACGCCTGGGCGGCGACGAGCGTCGCAGTCTCTACGAGTTGCCGTGGTACGTGATCATCGGCCCCCCAGGCTCGGGGAAGACCACCGCGCTGGTCAATTCCGGGCTGCATTTTCCGCTGGCGGCGCAAATGGGTGCCGGGGCGATTCGCGGCGTTGGCGGCACACGCAACTGCGACTGGTGGTTCACCGATGAGGCGGTGCTGCTCGACACCGCAGGCCGCTACACCACGCAGGACAGCCACGCCCAAGTCGACAAGGCCGCCTGGCTGGGCTTTCTCGATCTGCTGAAAACCCAACGCTCTCGTCGCCCTATCGACGGCGCGTTCATCGCCATCAGCCTTTCGGATCTACTGCTGAGCAGTGAAGCCGAACGCGCAGCCCACGCGGCCGCGATCCGGGCGCGGATTCAGGAGCTGTACAGCCAGTTAGGCGTGCGCTTTCCGATCTACGTCATGCTGACCAAGTTCGATCTGGTGCCCGGCTTCATGGAGTTCTTCGACGCCCTGAGCAAAGAGGAGCGTGGTCAGGTCTGGGGCATGACCTTCGGGCTCGACGACGGCAAGCAGGCAGACGGCCCCCTGACGAACTTCCTCAACGAGTTCGCGTTGCTTGAGCAGCGCCTGAATGCGCGTCTGGTCGAGCGTTTGCAACAGGAACGCGACCCGGCGCGGCGCGATCTGATCTACGGGTTTGTGCAACAGTTCGCCGCCCTGAAAGATACCCTGCAAAGCTTCCTCGATGGGGTGTTCAAGCCCAACGCGTTCGAGGATCGCGCCCTGCTGCGCGGCGTGTATTTCACCAGCGGCACCCAGGAAGGCAGCCCGATCGACCGACTGATCGGCGCCATGGCCCAGAGCATGAACCTGGATCGTCAGCATTTGGCGCGCCAGACCGGCACCGGTCGCAGCTACTTCATCGAGAAACTGTTCACCGCTGTGGCCTTCGCCGAGCGCGGGCTGGTGGGCGTCAACCCGAAGGTCGAACGTCGGCGCAAGTGGCTGGCACGCGGTGTACTGGCTGCGACAGTCGCGGTGGTGCTGGTGGTCGGCACGCTGTGGCTGATCAGCTTTCGCGCCAATCAGGCCTACATTGCGCAGGTCGATCAGAAGGTCGCGCCGCTGGGACAAAGCGTGCAAAGCCTGAGCCCGGCGCAGCGTGACGTGCTCGCCGTGCTGCCGTTGCTCAACGCCGTGCGTCATCTGGCGGGCGACCCGCCGGGCATGTCCCAGGGTCTGGGCCTTTACCAGGGCGACATGCTGGAAGCCGAATCTGGCAGCGTGTATCGCAAGCTGTTGATTGCCGTGTTTGCGCCGCGTCTGGTGACCCGTGTTGAAGAGCAATTGCGCAGCGGCGGCAGTTCGGACTTTCTTTACGAAGGCTTGAAGGCCTACCTCATGCTCGCCGACAGCGAGCACTACGACCCGGATTTCATCAAGGCCTGGGTCGCGCTGGACTGGGACCAGAGCCTGCCACGGGACCTGCCACCGGATCAGCGTCAGGCACTGGGCGAGCACTTGCAGGCGCTGTTCGAGCGTCACCCGCCGACGTCGCGTCTGGACCAACGGCTGATCGACGATCTTCGCCGGCAACTGCAGCAACTGCCCGTAGCGCAGCGCGTCTATGACCGGGTCAAACGTCAAAAGCTGCCCGAAAGCGTGCCGGATTTCCGTATCACCGACGCTGCCGGGCGTGATGCCGCACTGGTGTTTTCCCGCAAGAGCGGCAAACCATTGGGCGACCCGTTGAGTGGGTTCTTCACCGCCAAGGGCTATCGCGAGGTGTTTCTGGCCACCAGCCTGAGTCAGGCCGGCACCCTGGCTGAAGAGCAGTGGGTGCTGGGGCTCGATCGTGCCGATCAGCAGAACGTCGCCAGCCTCGCGGGCGATGTGCGGCGCCTGTACTTTCAGGATTACCAGCGCCAGTGGGATGCGCTGCTCGCCGATATCGACTTCGTACCGATCACCAGCGTGGCCCAGGCCGCCGACGTGTTGCGGGTGATCTCCGGGTCGACCTCGCCGCTGAAAAAACTGCTGGTGGCGGTCGCCAAAGAAACCAACCTGCAGCAGGAAGACAAGCTGCTGGCCGAGCAGGGCAAGAAGGTCGAAGGCGGGGTCGATCAGCTCAAGCAGCGCCTGGGTTCGATTCTCGGCCAGGAGCAGGCCAGCAACGTCGCTGCGCCTGCGGCCAGTGAGGACCCGGTCAGCGCGCACTTCGCCGAGCTCAATGCCTTCGTCAGCAAGGGCGAGGGCGAACCTGCAGCGATCGATGGGCTGCTGGCGGACATGAATGCGCTGTACGTGCAGGTCAGCGCGATGGTTGGCGCCAGCGGCGATGCGTTGCTTGGCGAGGCGAAAAACTCGGCGAGCGCTGCTGCTACGCGGGTCAATTTGAACGCCGAGCGTCAGCCGCCGGTGGTGCAAAGCCTGGTGAAATCAGTTGTGAGTTCGACGACGAATACCATGATGGGTGGCGTGCGCAATCAGCTGAACGCCGCGTGGGTCAGCGATGTGGTGAACGTCTATCGCCAGTCCTTGAGTGGTCGTTATCCACTGGCGCCCGGCAGTGCGCGGGATGCCACGCTGGATGACTTCGGCCAGTTTTTCGGTGTCGGCGGGGTGATGGACAATTACTTCCGCAAATACCTGCAAGCCTACGTGGACACCTCGGCATCGGCCTGGCGCTGGCAGCCGGGGGCGGCGCAAAAGCTGGGCATCGATGCATCCGTGTTGCAGACCTTCCAGCGCGCGGCAGCGATTCGCGATGCGTTTTTCCGTGCAGGTGGCGTGCAGCCGACCGTGCGCTTCGAGCTAAAACCGGTGGCGATGGACGCCTCGATCACTCAGTTCCTGCTTGACCTCGACGGCCAGCAGATCAGCTACGACCACGGCCCCAGCCGCCCGGTGGCGATGCAATGGCCCAACCCCGGCAGCATTGGCGTGGTGCGCCTGTCGATCTCACCGCCTGCCGCCAGCGGCCGTTCGGGCATCACGCTGGATGGGCCGTGGGCGTGGTTCCGCCTGTTGGAACAGTCGGACCTGGTGGCCGGTGGCTCGCCCGATCGCTTCAACCTGCGGCTGCGGGTCGACAGCGCCAGCATTTCCTACGAGCTGCGCGCTAACAGTGCCTTCAACCCGTTCAAGAGCCGTGTGTTGAGCGGCTTCAGCCTGCCGGAGCGGTTATGACGACGCTGGGTTTTTACGGCAAGTTGGCCAGTCGTGGTGATTTTGTCAGTCGCGGTTTGCCGCAGAGTTTCATTCAGCCTTGGGACACCTGGCTGGCGGCGGGGCTGCACGTCAGCCAGCAGCAATTGGGCGAGGATTGGCTCAGCGCTTATCTGGTCAGCCCATTGTGGCGTTTTGCATTGGCCGCAGGTGTGTGTGGACCTGATGCGGTGGTGGGCGTGCTGATGCCGAGCATCGATCGGGTGGGGCGTTATTTCCCCCTCACCGTCGCGCAGATGCTGGAACCGGACCAATCGCTGGCAGCACTGGCGAGCGCGCCGGATGCGTGGTTCGAGCAGGTCGAGGCGCTGATGCTGTCGACGCTGGACGAAAGCGCCGATTTCCCGGTGTTCGACGATAGCGTGTCTTCTCTGGGCTTTCTGCCGACTGCGATACGGGAGCCGATCAGCCGCTTTGCCGGGTTACAGCGTACCGACGCGAGCGATCCGGACAGCCGACGCCGCATGCTGGCAGAGCTCGCCTGTGAAGGCGCGAGCCTGTGGTGGGGCAAGGGTTCCGAGCGCATCGCGCCGGGCCTGATGCGTTGCCAAGGCCTACCCGATGCCGACGAATTCGGCAGCTACCTGCTGGGACAAGGAGCGTCCATTTAGATGCCTGCGCGACCTCACATTCTTCAATACCGCTCTGCCAGCTATAGCCATGTGGGCATGGTGCGGCAGGTCAACGAAGATGCCTTTCTCGAGCTGCCGGAAAACGGCTTGTGGGCGGTTGCCGACGGCATGGGCGGCCACGCGGCGGGGGATTACGTCGCCAGTCTGATCGTCGACAGCCTGCGGCGTGCACAACCGGTCGATGCGCTGTCGATCTACACCTGCGCATTGCGAACCGCCCTCACCGAGGTCAACGCGACGGTGCGCAGCGAAACGCTGCGCCGGGGTCTGAGCATGATGGGCAGCACCGTGGTGGCGCTGGCGGTACGCGGCGATCAGGGCGTCTGCCTGTGGGCCGGCGACAGCCGCCTTTATCGGCTGCGCGATGGCGAGCTGATCGGTATCTCCCGCGACCACAGTTACGTCCAGGACCTGCAGGACAGCGGCCTGCTCAGCGAAGCCGAGGCTCGCGTGCACCCTCGCGCGAACATCGTCACCCGTGCCGTTGGCGTCGACGATGCGCTGGAGGTGGCGATGCTCAACCTTGACATCCTGCCCGGCGACACCTGGCTGCTGTGCAGCGACGGCCTCAACAAGACCGCCGAAGACCACGAAATTCGCGATGTGCTGGGCCACGCCGACCCCTATCAGGTGGTCCGCAGCCTGGTGCATCTGGGACTGACCCGGGGCGCCCCCGACAACATCACGGCCATTGTCGTCAAAGCCTCCTGAAGACCTGCGCATGAACATACAGATCCCCGGATTCGACATAGAAGGCGAGATTGGCGAAGGCGCCATGGCTACCGTTTATCTCGCCACGCAACGCTCGCTGGAGCGCAAGGTCGCCCTGAAAATCATGGCAGCCGCGCTGGCAGCCGACTCGACGTTTTGCGAACGCTTCCTGCGCGAAGGCAAGACCCTGGCGCGCCTGTCGCACCCGCACACGGTCACCATTCACGACATCGGCAACGTCGGCGACCTGTATTACATGGCCATGGAGTACCTGCCCAACGGCACGCTCAAAGAGCGCGTCGCCGCCGGCATGAGCGCCGAGCAGGGCCTGACTTACATTCGCCAGATCGCTTCGGCACTGGGTTACGCCCACGCGCAGGGGCTGGTTCATCGCGACGTGAAACCCGCCAACATCCTCTTTCGTGCCAACGGTTCGGCGGTGCTGTCGGACTTCGGCATCGCCAAATCCCTGGATGACCGCACCCAGTTCACTCAGGCGGGGTTTGCCGTCGGCACGCCGAGTTACATGAGCCCCGAACAGGCCCGTGGCCTGGAGATCGATGGCCGCGCCGACCTCTATGCGTTGGGCGTCGTGCTCTACGAAATGCTCGTCGGCAAGCTGCCTTACAACGGCACCGATGCGCTCTCGACCGCTCTGGCGCATCTCACCGAGCCGTTGCCTGAGTTGCCGATTCACCATGGCCGTTACCAGCACATCCTCACGCGCTTGCTGGCCAAGGATCGTGAAGAGCGTTTTTCCGATGCTGCCGAGCTGATCGCCGCGCTGGACAACCTGCCGGTGCAAGACAACGACGCAACCATGATCCGTGTGTTGCCATTGCCACCTGCGGATTTTCACGTCGAGCCTAAACCCAAGGATGATCTCGCGGGCCTGACCCCGGTCTCCATCGACATCCCCGACACGCCGCCTGCGCAACCCGCTCCGCCGCCGCGCCCGGTGCCTGTGCTTGACAACTCAAACAGCGCAGAGCAGCGCAAAGGCCCGGTGCTGGCGCTGCTTGGCGTCGCAATAGCGGCGGCACTCGGGTTGGGCATCGCGGGCTATTGGTGGTTGGGGCAGGACAAACCTGCGGTGGCGTCGACAGCGCTTGCTTCGTCCACGCCTGCCTCCAGCACCAAGTCGCCGGTAACCCCTGACAAACCCCCTGTTATCGAGCCCCCGGTTCAAACCCCGGTGACCGATGCCGATGGTGGCGGTCGTCCGTTGCTGATGGCCAACAAGAAAACCCTCTTTCAGCGTGTTCTGAGCAAGCCGGGTGCGAAGTTTTCCGCCGATGCAGGCGCGTCCGGGGAACAGGCGCTTCCGGCGTTTTCAGTGCTCTACGTCTATCAGCGCAAGCAGGTGAATGGCGCTGAATGGCTGCGAGTGGGCGCCGCCAGCGACGGGCACAGCGAAGGCTGGTTGCCGGCCAATCAGGTCAGCGACTGGAAGCAGAGTCTGGTGCTGAAGTTCAGCGAGCGGTCCGGGCGTGCGCCAGCGATGTTCCTGCGCGAGCCCAAGCAGCTGGAAAAACTGCTGAACGATCCGGCGGCAGCGAAAAAACTGCTGCTTAACGCGCAGAAGAACGCTGAGGACACCCAGCAGGTGCTGGCCCTGGAGCCGGCCGCCAGCGCAGTGCCGCAGAACCAGTTCTACCTGCTGCCGATCTTCGACGCCAAAGAGACCTTCGACCAGAACGGCCAGCCGGTTCAGTTGCTCAACGTCGCCTCCATCGACCCCGGCAACACGCCGCAGCGCACGGCTTCAGGCGAGACAATCAAGACCGCTGCCAGCAAGGACGCCTTTCGTACTGGCGTGGTGTTGGTCGTCGACACTTCGGTGTCGATGCAGCCCTACATCGATCAGGTGCGTGACGTCATCGCCGAGCTGCAGAAACAGATTGGTCAGCGCGGCGAGCTGGACAGCGTGAGCTTTGGCCTGGTGGGATTCCGCAATAACGTCAGCAAGACGCCGGGCCTGGAATACCTCGCCAAGACCCTGGTCACGCTGGATCAAGGCCGGGACCCTCAGCGTTTTCTCGAGCTGGCGCGGCAGGTCAAGGCCACCAATGTGTCGAGCCACTCCTTCAATGAAGATGCCTTTGCCGGAGTGATGCAGGCGGTCAACGGCATGGATTGGTCGGGCTATGGCGGGCGCCTGATTCTGTTGGTGAGCGACGCCGGTTCCCTGCGCAAGAACGACCCCTTCAGCAGCACCCAGATGAACGAAGCCGAAGTGCGTCAGGCCGCGCTGGGCAAGCAGATCAAGATCTACGCCCTGCACCTGAAAACCGAAGCAGGCAAAAAGAACCACGCCTTCGCCGAGCAGCAGTACCGCACCCTGACCGCCGACGCCAACCCACAGATCGGCGACCTCTATGTGCCGGTGCCGGGCGGCGATGTGCAGAAATTCGGCGAGCGCGTGTCGGAAATCGGCTCGGTGTTCGCGGATCTCGTGCATCAGGTGCGCAGCAACCAGCCGCAAGTCGCGCCGTCGTTGCCTTCGGCCCCGAGTGTGGCCGACAAATCCGCAGCCATTGGCTATGCGATGCGCATGGATTTCCTCGGCCAACAGACCGGCGTGCGCGCGCCGCAACTGGTCAGCGCCTGGACCGCCGACCGCGACCTGACCAATCCCGCGCAGCCGGAGTTTCAGGTGTGCGTGATGCTCAGCAAATTGCAGCTCAATGACCTGCAACAGTCGCTGAAACTGATCGTCGATGCCGCGCGCAAGACGCAAAGCTCGCCCAAGGATTTCTTTCAGGAAATCGCCAGCGCCAGTGCCTACATGAGCCGCGATCCTTCGGCCTTGCGCAAGGGCGGCAACCTCGCCCAGAGCGGCGTGCTGGGCGAATACCTGGAAGGCCTGCCGTACCGCAGCAAGTCGCTGAGCATGACTCAGGATTTGTGGTTGTCGCTGAGCGTGGCCGAGCAGGAGGATTTCATCGACGAGCTGGATTCGAAGATCCGCCTCTATGAAACCTTCCACAATGATCTGGCCAACTGGGTCCGTTTCGGCGATGCCGAGCCGGGTGATGCGCTGTACCGCGTTCCGCTGTCGACGCTGCCGTGATGATGAGCCTGCAAGCGGTGCGCAAAACGCGAGGCGAGGGCCGCCAGCGTTACAGCCTGGTGATCCCGCATCTGGAGTTGGCGGCCGGTCAGCAATGGGCGCTGGTGGGTCCGAGCGGGTCAGGCAAAAGCACCGTGCTCGACCTGCTGGCGCTGGCGCTGGCGCCGGACGCCTCGCAGCGCTTCGAGTTCGCACGCCCGGGCGGCGACATTGATGTAAGCGGGCTGTGGCGTGACGCGCGACGAGACGAATTGGCGCAGCTGCGCAGTCGGCAGATCGGCTATGTGCTGCAGACGGGCGGGCTGCTGAGTTATCTGAATGTGCACGACAACATCGGCCTGCCGCGCAAGCTGCTGGGCATGCGCGATGACGGCACGGTGGAGCGTCTGGCTGCGCAACTGGAAGTGGGCGAACAACTGAATAAGAGGCCGCAGCAGCTTTCCGTCGGGCAACGTCAGCGGGTCAGTTGCGCCCGGGCCCTGGCGCACAATCCGCCGCTGTTGCTGGCAGACGAACCCACAGCAGCGCTGGACCCGCTCAACGCCATGCGCGTCATGCAACTGCTGCTGGGCCGCGCCCGCGAGCAGGGCGCCTGCTGTGTGATCGCGACTCACGATGAAGCCCTCGCAGAGCAGGCCGGCTTGCAGCCTCTGCGTATCGCTTGCGTGCGTGATGCCGACGGCGGCGTGACGGCAACGCTGGAGGGCGAGCACTGATGCGCCTCGCTCTGGTGGTGTCGCTGGCCTGGCAGGACTACCGCGCCGATGCGCGCTTGTCGGCGTGCGCGGTGTTGGCTTTGGTGGCGGTAATCGCGCCGTTGCTGGTCCTGTTCGGCCTCAAGTTCGGGCTGGTCGGCAGCCTCACCGAACGGCTTGAGCGCGACCCCACAGTGCGCGAAGTCATCCCCATGGGCGGCGGGCGTTTCAGTGCGGAATTCGTCGGCACACTGGCCAGGCGCCCCGATGTCGCCTTCACCCTGCCGCGCACACGACAGATCGCGGCCACAGCTGATCTCTCGATGCCCGATCAGGATCAGGCGCTGAATGTCGAAATGATCCCCACCGCTGCCGGGGATCCCCTGCTGGGCGATGCGCAGGCGCCGAGTGCGATGGATCAGATTGTGCTCAGTAAAACCGCCGCCGAAAAACTCGGTGCCAGGGCCGGTGACTGGCTGGACGCTGCGTTCACCCGTCAGGTTTCGGGCGTGACACAGACTGAGCGCACCCGATTGCAGGTGTCGGCGGTGCTGCCGCTGGAGGCCTTCGGACGCGACGGAATTTTTGCCTCGTTGCCGCTTCTGGAGGCCGTTGAAGATTATCGCGACGGCCGTGGGGTCGAGGCATTCGGTTGGCCTGGCGAGGGTCGAACAGTCAGCGAGGCGCGCGTGTTTCCAGCGTTCCGCCTGTACGCCCGCAGCCTCGATGATGTCGAGCCGCTGCGCCTGTATTTCGCCGGGCAGCACCTGCTGGTTTCCACCCAGGCGCAAACCATCGCTCAGGTGCAGTCCCTGAGCCGCAACCTCACCTTGGTGTTCTGGATCATTGCCGCGCTGGCGGTCGTGGGCGCCGTCGCGGCGGTGTTTGCCGGGGCACTGGCGGCGGTGGAGCGCAAACGTCGAGAGCTGTCGGTGTTGCGGCTGCTGGGCTTCAGCACCGGGGCTCTGCTGCTATTCGTCACGCTGCAAGCGCTGTACAGCGGCGTGCTGGCAGCGGCCATCAGTTTCGGGCTCTACGCCCTGGCCGAGCGCGGCCTCAATCATCTTTTCGTGCAGGTGCCGGGCGAGTACGCCAGCCATTTGCTGTTACGTCATTACTGCGTGGCCTTGCTGGCTGTGCTCGGCGCCAGCGCGACTGCTGCGGCGCTGGGCGGCTGGCGCGTGGCGCGCATCCAAGCTTGCGAAGGAATACGAGATGTCTGAATGGCGCAGGGCTTTTCCCTTAGGGGCCGCCGCACTGATGTGCGCTTGCCTGAGCCTGTCATCGCTGGCCGTGGCCGCTGATGAAAATACGCTGGACAACCCCAAGCCGCTGGCGGACGACGTTGTCCTGCCGCTGCCATGCGACGGCGAAATGGTGTTTCGCTACGTCTACGTGCTGGCGCAAGGGTCGCTGGACGATCGCGAAGTCAGCCTGGGTTACCCCTTCAGCGAAGGCGAGGCAGGCTACAAACAGTCGTTCATCTCAGGCTATCGCCGCGACTTCATCAACGGCCAGTTCACCTTGGCCGACTTGCCCGGCGACTGGCGTAAAACCATCGCCCCGCAATTGCCGAAAACCGAGGGCAGCACGCCGCTCAAGCCGATGCTGTATTTCATCGGCAAGTACGAAGTCACCGCGCGTCAGTACGCGCAGGTCATGTCCCAGGCGCAATCCCTGGCCAGCGGCGAGCCAGCCCCGGCCTGCGAAGCGCCGGAAGGCATGGTTGGGCGGCTGCCCAAGGTCAAGCTGTCGCGCTTTGAGGCCGAGCGCTTCTCGGCGGTCTATAGCGCTTGGCTGATGAAGTACCACCGCGATCTGCTGCCGGTTAGCGGGCGTGGCAAAAGCGATGACGATGGCGGCCTCGGCTTTGTGCGTCTGCCCACCGAGGTCGAGTGGGAATACGCCGCCCGAGGCGGGCAGGCGGTGAGTCGTCAGGAGCTGGAAGGGCGCCTGTTTCCCCGTCGCGTCGAGGGCAGCGAAGAAGACGGCCCGCTGGGCGACTGGGCGGTGTACAACCAGGTTGCAGGCGGCACCGGGCAGGCCGCGCGGCTGATGCCCATTGGCACCAAATTGCCCAACCCCATCGGCCTGTTCGACGTGATCGGCAATGCCGCCGAAATGGTTCAGGAGTCCTTCCAGCTGGTGCACGCCGGGCGGCGTCAGGGCACCTATGGCGGCTTTGTGGCCAAGGGCGGTAATTATCTGGAGGGCGAAGGCACGCTGTTCACCGGCATGCGCCGCGAATACCCGTTGTTCGCCGCCGACGGCACTGAGCAGAGCAATGACACCACGGGTTTCCGCGTCGCCATCGGCGCGCTGTCAGCGCCTCGCTCTCGCTATAAAGAGCTGTTCGAGCAGTGGCAGAAAGAGGGTCGACTGGCTTCGCTGACCGACGCCATCGACGACGCTCAGGACCCGACCAAGCGTCTGGACACCATCATCGCCGCCAGCACCGATCCGCGCCTGCAGGCCGAGTTGGGGCTGGTCAACGAGGAGCTCAAGCGCAACGTCTCGCTGATCGCCCAGCAGCGCGAGGAGGCGGCGGGCAACCTGATCCAGTCCTCGGCCCTCGTCGCTGAGACCATCAACAACTACAACATCCGCCTGACCAATCTGCGCAAAAGCCAGAAGCAGGCCCTCGACGCCAAGGATGAGGCCAGCGCGAAGCTGTTCGCCGGGGCCATCGAAAACGGCACCAGCGCTCTCGACGGCGCAGTCGCGATCTACATCGACAACCTTGCCACCGGCACGCGCTACACCGACGCGGTGATTCAGGCGCAGTTCCAGCGGGTCAAGGAAGAACTCAATCGCAAGCCGGTGCTGGGCAAGAGCCTGGTCGCCCGCGCCACGTTATTCGTTCGTCATGTGAGCAGTTACCGCCAGCAAAAGCGCGCGGACCCACAGGCGATTCTGAAGGAATTGCTCGCTTCGGCCGCGCAGCCATGACGGCCGTCGTCCAGCGAGCTTAAAGGGAGTCCGGTCAGGCCTTTGCCAGCCGGCGTTGAAAAAACCAAAAAAGAGAGCATCACCATGCAGTTATCCCGTAACCCCGTTGTGTCCACCTCCAAGTGCCGTGGACTGTTGTTGGTTGCCGCAGGATTTGGCTTCGTGCTGATGGCGGGGTGTGCCAACTCGCCGGTTTCCAAGGTCGGAGCCAGCACCAAGGTCGAGTATTACCCGACCTGCTACGAGCCGGTACAGCACCTGCGTCAGACTGATTCTGACGTGAGCAAGTCGGTGTTTGGCGGCGCCGCCGTGGGCGCTTTGGGGGGTGCCCTGGCCGGCGCGCTGGTGGGCAGCTCCGAGGACCGTGCGCGCAACGTCGCCATCGGTGCCGCCGGGGGTGCGCTGGTCGGCGGTGCAGCCGGTTATTACACCGAGAAGCAGAAGCAGATCACCGACGACAACCAGCGCATCGGCTCCTACGGCACCGACATCGACAAGCGTGCGGCGGACATCGACCGCAGCACGGGCTACGCCAAGGCATCGCAGTCATGCTACCAGAGCGAGTTCACCAAGCTGATCGCGGCACGCAAGGCCAAGACCATCAACGACACCGAAGGCCGCAAGCGTCTGGCTGAAATCGTCGCCGGTTTGAAAGAGTCCAACGACCTGATCACCGCTGTGAACGGCAAGACCGGTGAAGACATCAACAACTACACCCAAGCCTACGAAAAAGACCTGCAAACCGTAGGCGTTCAGCGTACCGATGTGGCCACCGTTGTCGCGGCTGACACCACGCCAGCGGCCACCACGACCAGCAAGAAAAAGGCGCCGGTGAAGAAGAAATTGCCGACCGTGCCTCAGGAAGCCGTCAGCACCGAGAAGACACTGCTGGACGCCAAGGCCAAGCAGGCTGCCGGTCAGCAGGTCGCAGCGACGGGTCAGTCCCAGGTCAACGCCATGTGCAAGAACCCGGACCTCGGCGACTGGGCTCCAGTGCCTTGCCCTAATGTCTGATTGAGCGGGTTTGATTGATCCAGAGCCGGTCCTGTTCCATGAGCAGGACCGGCTTTTTCGTCAGAACAACCCGCCCAGATAAATAGCGCCACTACCGCCCGCTTGTACCCCGGCGTTGAGGCCCGCCATGACGAGCGCGCCCTTGGCCGATTGCAGCAGTTGGCGCTGCATCACCAATGGCCCCAGCACTGCGCCGGCCGGCGTTGCGTTGACCGCCATACTGATTGCCAGCAATTTGGGATCGAGGCCGAACAGCATTGCCGAGGCCGAACCTCCGGCAATCAACCCGGCGCTGACTTCCATGAAGACACAGACGCCGGTGATGTCGTCGCGGGTCAGGTCACGGTTGGCGATCGCGTCAGACACGAACACTTGCCCTGTGCTCGGAAACGCCTCCAGCGCCCCCGCGCCGCCGACGCTCTTGCCCCTGATCGCGATGTTCACCTTGCCCAGACGCGGCAGGCGCGCACCAAAGCCGATGCCTGCGCCCAGGCCGCCGTAACGAAAGCTCTCCGACTTGCCTTGTGGGTCTTGCAGGGTGATCGAGCCGCCGCTGCCAGCGGCGAACAGGATGCTCAGGCCGCCACTGCTGGCGGTCACGTATTTCCACTGGCTCGCGTTGACGGGCAGCGGGATGAGCGACTGAGTCATGGATTCAAAGTCCTTTTAGAGATGACACCAGTGGCTGTTTCTTGCCACGGGAAAACTTCAGCAAGCCGGCCAGGGCGAAGATCAGGCCGATCAGACCGACCAGCGCCGGGGTACCCCAGAGCGCACCGGCGTCGTTGATCACCGCCAGCGCGCCGGGCTTTTCTGTCTGATAAAACACTTCGACCGGTTGGCCGACCTGATAGCCGTAAATCATCCCGCCCTGCGGGTAGGAAACGACCTCGCCAGCGGTTGTGGTGAATTCAATCTGCGGATGGGAGCCGCCAGCGTTCAGTGCCTTGACGACACCCGGCACACGTTGCGCGTGGGACAGAAAACCGTGACGTTCGCTGACCAGATAACCGGCAACGGCCAGCAGCACGATGCCGATCAGGACGATCAGAAGGCCTTGCACACGATCGGCACGGGGAGAAGAGGAGGGACTCATGCTGTATTGGTTCGTCCTTGAAGAAATGATTCATGACGCAGAGGCAGGCCCTGCACGGCTGTCGGAACCGCGCTTGAGCGACGTCAATCGCTGACGCAAATCCTTTCGCTGTATCGCACGATGGGCCGAAATATAGAGTGACAAAACCGGCTTCCGCAAGGCGTGGCAAAAGGCCTTCTAGCCACCCCCTCATGATTTTGTAGAGAAGGCCGCAATGTGTGCATTCTTGCTCAGGTAAAGCTGGCGGCTGTCGGATATTTCTCTAACCTCTCCTGATCTTTCCTCCTGAACTGTCGGAACCTTCTTCATGACTGTCATCTCTCGCTGTTGTTTGCCGCTGATCATTGGTGTCTGCCTGCTGCCCTTCGCTGCCGCGCAGGCCAGCGAGTGCAACCAGTACGAACCTGCGAACGCGACCCTGGCGGGCACCTTGACCCGCCAAGTCTTCCCCGGTCCACCGGGCTTTGAAGACGTCGTCACGGGCGATGAGCCGCAAGTCGGCTTTTACCTTTCGCTGTCTGAACCACTGTGCATGCAGGGCAACGAAAACGAAGCCGACATCAGCGTCGAAGACAGCGAAACCCTGGTACAGCTCGTTCTGCAGGCGAAGGACTACGACAACCTGCGCCCCTACCTCGACCAACCCGTCGTACTCAAAGGCACGCTGTTCGGCGCCGTTACAGGCTTTCATCACACCCAAGTACTGATGCAACAGGTGCAACTGGTCAGCGGCATGGCCGCCCCGCCGGTGGACTGCGAACGGCTGATCCAGAACATCGGTGTGCACGAAGAGCCCTACAACCCAGCGCTGCAAGGCAAGATCATCGGCGGCAACGCCTGGATCTACCAGGCCCCGCAATCGACCTGCACGACCAAGCGCGATTTCATCAAGTCCGGCACGCTGATCAGCGTGACCTCGATCGCCGATGGCGGCTGGGTGCGGGCGGACGTCACGGGGAGCAGCGGCAAGGCGCAGTCGGTGTGGCTGGATCAGGCGCAGGTGTTGTTGGGAGTGGGTGGGACGGATGAGTAGGAGGACGTTAACTGCTAGTCGCGTTGCAGCGCAGTTGTAAACTTTTGGTTTACTACTGCCTGTTGGTCTGGCTGTTTCATGAGCGCGTTCATTTGGCCAATGTGACGCTCACAAAAAAGCCCGCACATCAGCGGGCTTCTTTATATATGGCGCACCTGGCGGGATTCGAACCCACGACCCCTGCCTTCGGAGGGCAGTACTCTATCCAGCTGAGCTACAGGTGCAACGCGGGCGCCATGATACCCATCTCGGTTCAAAGCGTCCATTGCATTGACTGGCCGTTTGTTTCGCCCTGACCGATAACCCGCGGCGCGCGCACTTGCGACCATGCCCGCTCAGATTACCTCTTCGGATCTTCTTTGCTGCGGTATCTATGTACCGCAGTTCCCATCCAATCGGCTGGTTCCTTGAACGTCTTTCAATCAGCAAGGACTTTCAAGATGGCGATCGACCTCGAACACTACGAGCGCAGCCTGCATTCGATGGCGGATGCGCGTGCTGTGATGGCCAAGGCTCGGGCTTACATGGAGGCTTGGCCAGACGTCTATCAGTTGGCGCGCAAGACGGCGGCCGCGTATCTGCTCAAGCACACGGGCAACCCGCTGGACCCCGATCGGATCTGGTGGAACGTGTTCGACGAGGCGGTCAGCGCGCCGACGTTTACAGGCTGGCGTCACTTTGGGGCGCCCAAGCAGTCGATGACCTTCACTCAGCTGCTGATCCACCGCTTTAACGACGGCTTTCAGGTGGCGCCTGATGTGTTGCCGGTCTATGGCGGCTTTTATACCCGTGGCAGCGGCGCCAGTGAGTACGGCCAGCGCAATGAAGTCCAGCTCGATTCGGGCAAGGTCATGGGGGACCTGTGGGCGCTGGACTTCGCCTCGCTGCTCGCACAGCGCACCGAGCGTTTCTGGCGTGAGCTGGGTGATGACTTCATGCTACTGGCCAAGCTGCGTCTGGTGGCCAGCCTGGATGAAGCCGTGAAGCAGAATGCACTGTCCTCGCAGGACCGGCAGCGGCTGCGCGCCTGGCTGGGGTTGGGGCAGGACGGGGTGACCCTGACCAAGCTTGAAGTCACGCCGAACGCCGATGCCTTTCATATCCGTCATTACCTCGTCTCCGGCGGCGGGCATCTGATTACGCTGCGCGCGGATGACGGTCGAACGGTGTTGTATTGCCCTGGCACGGAGTGGCTGCCGCGCGCCTTCGCGAATCATGGCGATCTGGTGCACTGGCTCAATCGTGAGCTTCGCTCCGCCGAAGCTTTCGATGCGTTGTACCGGGGTAATCGGCAGGCCAGCGCCGCCGAACGCCAACAGGCCATGAACGATCTGCACAATCGCTTTGGGCCTGTCGACGCGCCTGCGTGGCCCTTCGGTGTGGGGCGCCAGATCACTTCTGACCTGTTCGCTGAGATGCGTGAGTGGGCCAAGGCGGATCTCGCCATTAGCCAGACACTGGCGGTCAGTAATGCGGACCTGCGCAAGTCGCTCTGGCGCGGCTATTTGGGCGCATTCCTTGGAGTCTTTGGGGGCTCTGCCGTGCTGGCGTGGCCATTAGGGCTGGTCGTGCTGGGGGCTGCGGCGGCGCGTCTGTCACTGGATATTGAGGCTGCCGTGCGTGCGCGATCAGTCGTCGAACGCACGCAGGCAATCATCGCGGCGGCCGCGGATATGGTGGCAGCAGTGTTTTCCATCATCGACGTCGGGCTTGGCGTCAAGGCCTTGCGATTTGAAGCACCTCCCCATGAGCGGATGCTGGCGTCTTGGACGCTTGCGCCTGTCGAGTTGCGCAGTGATGACTTGGACGTTATTGAGGGCAACCGCATTGTCCCGGAACCCATAAGTGAAGCCGGGATGCTCAACGGCGTGAGCGTCGATGAGGACGGTTCTACCTGGATCGAGATGAACGAGCTGCCCCTCAGGGTCCGCCAAAGTCCGGAAGCGCGCAGCTGGCTGGTGGTGGATGACGAGGACCCGTTCGCGTTCCTGCCGACGGTGCCCGTGCGGGTGGTGACGGATTTCGTTTGGAAGCCGCTTGAGGTCGTTCAACAGATGCAGGCTGCAAGTGGGCAGCCGGAAACTGTGGCGTCCGGGTTTTGGGACACCTATATGCAGCCCAATTACGAGTTGCACTGGGAAATGTCGCAGGCGTTGCTCGAGCGTCAGCGCGAAACTCTCTGCGCAGCGGCCCTGCCCAGCCCCACTCTGAGCAATCCGTTGCTGGAAACCCCGCAGCAATTTCGCTACCTGCTCAAGGACGGCAAGCCTTTTTATACCTGGATCGAGGGGGAGTACTTCAACAATGACCTGATCGCCGCGTACACCGATGAGCTGACCCAAGCCAACGGCGTGTTCCGTCACGGTGCGAAAATCGACAGCGATATGCTGGCTTATCTGGGGGATCTGTTCGATGCGCTTGAGCAACTGACCCGTAGCGGGGCCCTGCGCTTGTGGCGCGGCGGCAGCGGGGGGCGAGCGACCGGTGGTGCGCATTTTCGCAGTGGTGAACTGAACCCGGGTGACGTGCTGGTGACCACAGACATTACATCGTTCACTGAAAACCCCTACGCCCTGCGCGACTTCGTGGCACCGAAGCAAATAAAGGGCCTGGATCGCGTGAATGTTTTTGACGACACCTCGGTGGTCTACGAGCTGATTGGCAAAGGGCTCAACAGCGGCGTGCCGATCGGGCCGATGTCGCTGACCACCGCCGAAGCCGAGGTGGTGTTCACCCCCGGTCACTTTCTGCGCATCGAGTCGGTCCGCGAGGTGCGCGGCGAGCGCTATCACTTCGTCAGGGTGCGGCTACGTGAAGTGGAAAAACCCGACACCGGCGTTGTCTATGACCTGCGTACGGGCGAACCCTTTGATCGCGCGGCTTATGCCAGCCGGGTACGGCAACCGGAGCTGATCGAGCGGTTCTTCCCTGCTGCCCAGTGGCGCTGACAGTCCGCCGTTGATCTGGAACGTTTCGCAAATCGGGCGCGTTTGTTCTTTTTTTCGAACACCCTATTGTCCTTTGTTGTTGTTGAACCTAGGATTCGTTTGAGATTTCAAACGCTCCCGTTCGGTCACCCGCGCTTTTCGCGATCCGTGCGTGCGGGGCCCGGCGAATGTTTCCCTGACGGCAGCCTCGGCCGAGGCGCCTTTGAATAATCAATAATTCGCTCCGCCTTGCGCGGTGCTGTTTAGGAGGCCGACATGCAGCTCAAAGATTCGAAGTTGTTCCGCCAGCAGGCGTACATCAATGGCGCCTGGGCTGATGCCGACAGCGGCCAGACCATCAAGGTCAACAACCCGTCGAACAATGAGATTCTCGGCACCGTGCCGAAGATGGGCGCTGCCGAAACCCGCCGCGCCATCGAAGCCGCGGACAAGGCGTTGCCCGCCTGGCGTGCACTGACCGCCAAAGAGCGTGGCGCCAAGCTGCGTCGCTGGTTCGAGCTGATGATCGAAAACCAGGACGACCTCGGTCGCCTGATGACCCTGGAACAAGGCAAGCCACTGGCCGAAGCCAAGGGCGAAATCGCCTACGCGGCTTCCTTCATCGAGTGGTTCTCCGAAGAAGCCAAGCGCATCTACGGCGACGTGATTCCGGGCCACCAGCCGGACAAACGCCTGATCGTGCTCAAGCAGCCCATCGGCGTGACCGCTGCGATCACTCCGTGGAACTTCCCGGCCGCCATGATCACCCGTAAGGCCGGCCCTGCGCTGGCTGCCGGTTGCACCATGGTCCTCAAGCCTGCTTCGCAAACCCCTTATTCCGCACTGGCGCTGGCTGAACTGGCCGAGCGCGCTGGCATCCCGGCTGGCGTGTTCAGCGTCGTGACCGGCAGCGCCGGCGACATCGGCACCGAGCTGACCAGCAACCCGATCGTGCGCAAGCTGTCGTTCACAGGCTCCACCGAAATCGGTCGTCAACTGATGGCCGAATGTGCTCACGACATCAAGAAAGTTTCGCTGGAACTGGGCGGCAACGCGCCCTTCATCGTGTTCGACGACGCAGACCTGGATAAGGCCGTTGAAGGCGCGATCATCTCCAAGTACCGCAACAACGGTCAGACTTGCGTCTGCGCCAACCGCATCTATGTGCAGGATTCGGTGTACGACGCGTTCGCCGAGAAGCTCCAGGCCGCTGTCGCCAAGCTGAAAGTCGGCGACGGCATGGCCGAAGGCACTACCACCGGCCCGCTGATCGATGAAAAAGCAGTCGCCAAGGTCAAGGAGCACATCGCCGATGCCTTGGGCAAAGGCGCGAAAGTGCTGAGCGGTGGCAACAGCCTGGAAGGCAACTTCTTCGAACCGACTATCCTGGTCAACGTGTCCAAAGACGCAGCCGTGGCCAAGGAAGAAACCTTCGGCCCACTGGCGCCGCTGTTCCGCTTCAAAGACGAAGCCGAAGTAATCGCCATGGCCAACGACACCGAGTTCGGTCTAGCGTCGTACTTCTACGCTCAGAACATGAGCCGCGTGTTTCGCGTGGCCGAGGCGCTGGAGTACGGCATGGTGGGTATCAACACCGGCCTGATCTCCAACGAAGTGGCGCCGTTCGGCGGCGTGAAGGCGTCGGGCCTGGGCCGTGAAGGCTCCAAGTACGGCATCGAAGACTACTTGGAAATCAAATACCTCTGCCTGAGCGTTTAAGGCAGTGATATCTAGCCCGCGCAGCGCGAGAGCGACGTTGCGCGGGTGTTTTCAGCAGCAAAACCCATTTGCTGGCCGGGAGGCCGCGGCAGTCGATCATCGCATGCTGCCGCTGTTGACCCCCGCCGCTTTATCCTTGAACCACGCCGCCCGATGAGCGGTGAATGAGGAAGACATGAGCAAAACCAACGCATCCCTGATGAAACGCCGCGAAGCCGCTGTACCCCGTGGCGTTGGTCAAATCCACCCGATCTTCGCCGATTCCGCGAAGAACGCTACCGTCACTGACGTCGAAGGTCGTGAATTCATCGACTTCGCTGGCGGTATCGCAGTACTGAACACCGGTCACCTGCACCCTAAAATCGTTGCGGCCGTTCAAGAGCAACTGACCAAGCTGACCCACACCTGCTTCCAGGTACTGGCGTACGAGCCCTACGTTGAGCTGTGCGAAAAAATCAACGCCAAGGTCCCAGGTAATTTCGACAAGAAAACCCTGCTGGTCACCACCGGCTCCGAAGCCGTTGAAAACGCTGTCAAGATCGCCCGCGCTGCCACTGGCCGTGCTGGCGTCATCGCGTTCACCGGCGCTTACCACGGCCGCACCATGATGACCCTGGGTCTGACCGGTAAAGTTGTGCCGTACTCGGCCGGCATGGGCCTGATGCCAGGCGGCATCTTCCGCGCGCTGTACCCGAACCAGCTGCACGGCGTGAGCGTTGACGACTCCATCGCCAGCATCGAGCGCATCTTCAAGAACGACGCCGAGCCAAAAGACATCGCCGCAATCATCATCGAGCCAGTGCAGGGCGAAGGCGGTTTCTACGTCGCGCCTAAAGCCTTCATGGCTCGCCTGCGCGAACTGTGCGACAAGCACGGCATCCTGCTGATCGCTGACGAAGTGCAGACCGGCGCTGGCCGTACCGGCACCTTCTTCGCCATGGAACAGATGGGCGTCACTGCCGACCTGACCACCTTCGCCAAATCCATCGCTGGCGGCTTCCCGCTCGCGGGCGTTTGCGGCAAGGCCGAATACATGGACGCCATCGCTCCAGGCGGCCTGGGTGGCACCTACGCGGGTAGCCCAATCGCTTGCGCCGCGGCCCTGGCCGTGATGGAAGTGTTCGAAGAAGAGCAACTGCTGGATCGCTGCAAAGCGGTTGGCGAGCGTCTGGTGACGGGTCTGAAAGCCATTCAGACCAAGAACCCTGGCGTAATCGGCGAAGTTCGTGCCCTGGGCGCGATGATCGCGGTTGAGTGCTTCGAAAACGGCGACATCCACAAGCCAAACGCGGCTGCTGTGGCTTCTGTCGTGGCCAAGGCCCGCGAGAAGGGTCTGATCCTGCTGTCCTGCGGCACCTACGGCAATGTCCTGCGCGTACTGGTCCCCCTGACCTCGCCAGACGAGCAGCTGGACAAAGGCCTGAAAATCATCGAAGAGTGCTTCGCTGAACTGGCTTAATGCCCGTGAGCGGTGGTTACGATTGATCAAATCGTGACCACTTCGTCAGAAAAAACCTGCTTCGGCAGGTTTTTTCGTTTATTGGCGCCAGAAAATTCGCTTTTGCCCTGTCTCACCGGCCGGTCTTTGACTAATGTACGAAGACTGATGCCGGAGAGTCATGATGACCGTTGTAGAGGCGCCTGCTGTTCCTCGTGTGTTGATCGCCGAGGCGGACCCTTGGGCACGCGAGATGCTCAGTGAACTCGTGCTCGATGTGCGCTGCGATGCACAGTTGGATGTGTGTCCGGATGGCAAACAGGCTGTTGAACTCATGCGCGGTTACATCCCTGATCTGGTGATCGCCTCCCGCGAGTTGCCTGGCGTGGACGGACTAAGCCTTCTGCGCGGCGTGCGCATGCTCAAGCGCCAGCCTGCCGTGCGTTTCATCCTCCTGAGCAATCGCAACGACAGCGCCAGCGTGCGCGAAGCCATACAGTTGGCTCCCACCGCTTACCTTACCAAACCCCTGAATATCGGCAGCCTGCGTCAGCGCCTGGAAAACCTGCTGCTCAAGGACGGCGCGGCCATCGCCTGCGAAGTGCCTGCGTTGGCGCCGGGTGTGGGGCTGGATGCCTTTCTGGAAAAACGCCGCGAGCTGGCCGACGGCGGCCCGCTGTACGTCGACGTTCGTGAGGTGATCGCCCGCAGCCGGGGCCCGTCCGGGATTGATCTCAAGCTGCTGGAACAAGAACTGATCGAAGACCCTCACGTCACTGCCGTGTTGATCGCCGCAGCGGGCAGCGCATCGCAGCATCAGGGCAAACCCCTGCAGACCCTCGCGCAGGCGTTGACTGTACTGGGCGCGACTCAGAGCGCAAATCTGGTGCAGGGGCTGGCGCTCAAGCGCGGCGCGATTCTGACGGACGACACGCTGATTCTGCAGGCCAGCCAGATCTGGGAAGTCTCGCGCCGCACGGCAGGCTACGCGCGGATTCTCGCTCGCACCCTGGACCTCAATCATGAGCGTTGCTATTGCGCGGGCCTGCTTCGGGGGCTGGGAGATCTGTCGGTGATTCGCTGTCTTCAGGAATGGTTGCAGGCCGGCGGCACACTGGATGAGGCCACGATCGCCCGTGCGCTCGAGCAGTACGCCGCCGCATTCGGCTCGGCCTTGCGCACGCGCTGGCGCCTGCCGCTGGAACTGCGCGAGCTGATCGCCGCTGTTTATCAGTACAACACCGGGGTGTACACCCGCGAGGTGCTGGCGATGAATCTTGCAGGGCAGATGGGACGGCTCGGGCAGGAGGACCCGCTCGAAGCGCTGGCCAAGAGCAAATCGGCGCGGCTGTTGAAGGTCAATGCGTCGGATCTGCAGCGAGTGCGCAACAAGCTGGTGGCATGAGTCAGGGGCAGTTGTTCGATCTCTGTGGGAGTGAGCTGGCTCACGAAGGCTGACTGCCAGACTTCAAACCTGCTGGGCCTGTACCGGACCCTTCGTGAGCAAGCTCACTCCCACAGGTGCTGTGCATGAGCTGGGCGTGAGGGTCACACCAACACGATCTGATTCTTGCCCTGCCGTTTGGCCTGATACATTGCCGCATCGGCGCGGGCGAAGAGGGCTTCCAGGCTTTGGTCCTGCGTGTGCAGGTTGGTCAGGCCCTGGCTTGCGGTGATGCCGAAGGTCTTGTCCTCACGCTGAAAACTCAGTCGCTGGATTTCCCGTTGTAGCCGCTCGGCGATCTGTTTGGCCATGTCCGGCGCGCAACCGACGAAGACCGCCGCAAACTCTTCACCCCCGATTCGCCCGAACAGATCGCCTCTGCGCAGCGTATTGCGCCCGCATTCGGCAATGCGTTGCAGCACCAGGTCGCCTTCCTGGTGGCCCCAGGTGTCGTTGACCAACTTGAAGTCATCCACGTCGAGCAGTAGAAACGCCATCGGCGTGCCCTGCAGGCGGGCCTGTTCGAACTCGCGCTGGGCGCATTCGAAAAAGTGCCGACGGTTGCTGCTCTGAGTGAGCACATCGGTGGTCGCCAAACGTTGCAACTCGTCTTCCAGCTGTTTCTTTTCAGTGATGTCTTCAGCGATGCCCACCACGATCAAGCGCTGGCCGTGCTCGGCCTGATGGCTGACGAAGCACTTGTCGCTCAGCCAGCGCACCTGGCCATCGGCGCGGATGATGCGGTACTCGCGGTCTTCGATGGAGCCCTTTTCCAGCACTTCACTCAGGCTGCGCTCGGCGTAGTCCAGATCGTCGGGATAAATGCTGTCGCGCCACTCGTTGTAATCGGACAACAGCAACCCCGCCGAGCGGCCGAAGATGCGCTCATAGGCCGGGCTGACGTAGACCATGCGCTGGGTTTGCCAGTCGAACGCCCAAAGCACGGCGTTGACGCTGACCAGTAGCGAGCTGAACAGCTGTTCGCGCTCGCTCAGCCGCGCGACTTCCGCCTGGGCGTGCATAAGCGCCAGCAGGGTCTCTGCGGAAGTGGAGGTTTCGTGGGTCGTCGTCGGGTTGTCCATGAGCACTGCATCTCAAAAATAAGGTGCGGCGCACAGCCACAACATGTTTCACAGCATAGTGCGAAGGTGATAATGAGATCGGCGTAATGGCACTAAGTTCCGACAGGCGCACGTCGTCAGGACAGTGCGCCGATCAATGGCTCAGGCGTGGGAGGGGCGTAACGAGTAGGTTTTGAGCTGGTCGGCGAAGTCGCGCAGGGACTGAATGCCGCTGGCTTCGGCTTCGTGCACCCAATCCTTGATGGCGGCGAGCATGTCGTGGCCGTTGCTGCTGGTACGTGCCCAGATCTGCTGCAGGGCCAGGCGCTTCTCGTAGATCACCTTCAGCGCCTGACTGTGCTCCAGCATGGTCTGGATGCGCACCTGATGCTTGTCGTCCAGCAGGCTGGTTTCCCGCGAGAGCAGGCGTTTGGCGCGGCGGAACTGATGACGCACCGACGCATCGGCCTTGGCCAGTTCCTGCTTCACCAGCGGCGCGATCACCAGCTTGCGGTACTGCGCCATGATCTGGAAGCGGTTGTTGAGGATGGCCATGGCGGTGTCCATGTCCATATGGCCCTTGCCTTCGACGCGGTGGGCGATAGGCGCCACGCGCTGAACCTTGGCCAGGCGCAGCCAGCAGAACAGCTTGATCCACGCCCAGCCCATGTCGAACTCCCAGCGCTTGACCGACAGCTTGGCCGAGTTGGGGTAGGTGTGGTGGTTGTTGTGCAGCTCTTCGCCGCCGATCAGGATGCCCCAGGGCACCAGATTGGTCGCCGCATCACGGCATTCGAAGTTGCGATAGCCGATGGCATGACCCAGGCCATTGACGACGCCAGCGGCCCACACCGGAATCCACATCATCTGGATCGCCCAGACAGTGATGCCGATGACACCGAACAGCGCCAGATCAAGCACGGCCATGATGGCGATACCCAGTTTCGGGTAGCGCGAATACAGGTTGCGCTCGATCCAGTCTTCGGGGCAGTTCTTGCCGTAGATGCGCAGGGTTTCCGGGTTTTCGGCCTCGGCGCGGTACAGCTCGGCGCCTTTGCGCAAAACCGTGGAAAGGCCCTTGATGACCGGGCTGTGCGGGTCGTCATCGGTTTCGCATTTGGCGTGGTGCTTGCGGTGGATGGCGGTCCACTCGCGAGTGTTCTGCGCCGTGGTCAGCCACAGCCAGAAACGGAAAAAGTGCTTGAGCCCGGCGTTGAGTTCCAGCGAGCGGTGCGCGGAATAGCGATGGAGATAGACTGTGACGCTGACGATGGTGACGTGAGTCATCGCCAGAATGACTGCGACCAATTGCCAGACGGAAAGGTCGAGCAGACCGTTGTTCCACATAGGCTGAGTTGCCCTCGGTTGTAACGCGTGCAAGGTGCAGGGGCGACGTGTCGACCCCGGTACGGCAGCGCGCATTATCACTTAGCCACCAGATAAAACCAGTCGGTGTTTTAGATAAGCGTCGCAGGATGTTTCTTCCTCTATAATTCTGTCCTTTCGTAAGGCGTTTGGTTTTCCATGTCAGCGATCACCCGAGATGCGCTCAAAACCGCACTGTTGTATGGGCTGCTGTCGATTTTCTGGCTGGCGTTCAGCGACTACGCGTTACCCCTGTTGATCGAAGATTCGATTCAGCTGGCCCGTGCCCAACTGATGAGCGGTTATGGATGGGTGACTGTCAGCGGTATCTGCATCTTTCTGGCGCGCAGCCGCCTGTCGCGACTGATGGGACCACAGGCCCGACGTGACGAGGATATCCAGCGCCTGCGACTCGCTTCGGCGGTGTTCGACAGTACGCTAGAAGGCGTGCTGGTCACCGATGCCAACGGCCTCATCGTTCATGTCAATCGCGCGTTCATGGAAATCACCGGCTATCGGCAGGACGAAGTGTTGGGGCAGACGCCGAAGAAATTCAAATCCGGCCGCCATGGCCCCGAATTCTACGAGCACATGTTCAAGACCATCCTCAGTGCCGGGCAATGGAGCGGCGAGATCTGGAATCGGCGCAAAAGCGGCGAAATCTATCCGCAATGGCAGAGCATCCGCTCGATCAAGGACGACAAGGGCGTGATCACCCACTTTGTCGCGGTGTTTTCCGATATCACGACGGTCAAGCATTCCGAGCGCGAACTGGCTCATCTGGCCCATTACGACGCCCTGACCGGGCTGCCGAACCGACTGCTGTTCATCGACCGCGCCGAGCAGGCGCAGACCCATGCGCTGAGTAACAAGCAGAGCCTGGCGCTGCTGCTGATCGACCTGGACCATTTCAAGCACATCAACGAAAGCCTGGGGCACAACGTCGGTGACGAGCTGCTCAAAGCGGTAGGCGGGCGTCTGAGCGGGTTGCTGGAAAAAGGCCTGACCCTGGCGCGAATGGGCGGCGACGAGTTTGCGGTGCTGGTCGAAAGCCCGCAGCAGGCGATTCAGGCGGCCGAACTGGCGCAGGCCATGCTCGACGACTTGCGCGAGCCGTTCATGATCGAGGGGCAGCAATTGTTTCTCACCGCGAGCATCGGTATCAGCCTGTTTCCCAACGACGCCTTGAGCGCAGAGCAACTGCTTCGCAATGCCGACGCCGCGCTGTTTCAGGCCAAAAGCCAGGGCCGCGAGAGCTACGCGCTGTACACCGAGCAACTGACCGCCCACGCCCAACGGCGAGTGCAGCTGGCCGGCGAGCTGCGCCGAGCCATCGTGCAGAACGAGTTGCGCGTGTTCTATCAGCCGATCCACAACCTGCAGACCCGCCGCATCGAAGGCGTCGAGGCGCTGGTGCGATGGCAGCATCCCCAGCACGGTATGGTCTCGCCGGGTGAGTTCATCCCGGTTGCCGAGCAAAGCGGTTTGATCGCCGACATTGATAACTGGGTGCTGACCGAATCCTGCCGGCAGATGGGCCAGTGGCTCAAGGACGGCATCGCGCTGTCGTTCGTGTCGGTCAACGTGTCCACTCGGCTGTTCAGCCGCGGCGACCTTGATCGTCGTGTTGCCAACGTGCTGGACGAGACGGGCCTGGCGCCGGGTTATCTGGAGCTGGAGGTCACCGAAAGCGCGGTGATGGACGACCCCGAGCAGGCCATCGAACAGATGCATCGCCTGCGCGAGCTGGGCCTGAAGCTGTCCATCGACGATTTCGGCACCGGTTACTCGTCGCTGCTGCGGCTCAAGCGCATGCCAGTGCAAAAGCTCAAGATCGATCAGGGCTTTGTGGCCGGTCTGCCGGACGATGACGACGACATCGCCATCGTGCACGCGATCATCGCGCTGGCGCGGGCCATGGGCATGCGGGTATTGGCCGAAGGCATTGAGCAGGCCGATCAGGCGAGCTTCCTGCTGCACAATCATTGCGAGCTGGGGCAGGGCTATTGGTTTGCCAAGCCCATGCCCGCCGAGCAGATCGACTGGCAGCATGCGCCGGTTTTTGCGCTGAGATGACAGCCAGAGAATCGGATGTCACCCCTGTGGGGAGCGAATTCATTCGCGAAAATGGCACGAGCAAAAAATGATGTGTTGCCTGTACCGACGACTCGCGAATGAATTCGCTCCCACAGTGAATATGAGGGAGCCCGCAAGTGGCGTACGCCTCGAAAATCAGCCAAATTCTTTTTTGTTATATCTGCATTCTTAAATAGTATTTTTAAGAATAACCGTGCCTCTCTAATATCGCCCCTACGCCACAAGCAGCCGCCTCCCCACCGCCGCTGCGGGCAACCCCCTTCAAGGAGCACGATCATGAGCGCATCTCTACGTAGCGTCGACGGCCAGGACGAAGCAAGCATTCTGCGAGAAATTCAGAGCGCTCTGCGTGACCTGCGTTTCGGTGCGGTTGAAATCACAGTGCATAACGCGCAGGTGGTCCAGATCGAACGCAAAGAGAAATTCCGTCTGCAGAATCCGGGCAAACAGCAAGGCTGAGGGACGCTTCAGCGCGTGCGGCCATGGATTACCGATTTGCTTGAACCGAAATCAAAACTAGAAAAAGCCAACAACACCTAAATTCCAGGAGCTTGATTCATGTCCATTCGCCGTTACGCGCTGGCCGCTCTCGCCAGTGCCGTGTTTGCCGGTTCCGCCGTTGCCAAGGACTACACGCTGTTGAACGTGTCGTATGACCCGACGCGTGAGCTGTATCAGGACTACAACGCTGAATTCATCAACTTCTGGAAGAAATCCCATCCGGACGACACCGTGAAGATCAATCAGTCTCACGGCGGTTCGGGCAAGCAAGGCCGTTCTGTCATCGACGGCTCGCCTGCGGATGTAGTGACCCTGGCGCTGGCCGGCGACATCGACGAAATCTCCAAACTGGGCAAATCCATTCCGGAAAACTGGCAGACCAAACTGCCGGACGCCAGCACCCCGTACACCTCGACCATCGTGTTTCTGGTGCGCAAGGGCAACCCCAAAGGCATCCATGACTGGGCCGACCTGATCAAGAAAGACGTCGCGGTCATCACCCCAAACCCGAAAACCTCCGGCGGCGCTCGCTGGAACTTCCTGGCCGCTTACGCCTATGGCCTGAAAGCCAACGGCGGTGACGAAACCAAGGCCAAGGCCTATATCAAGACCCTGTTCAAGCACGTTCCCGTTCTGGACACCGGTGCTCGTGGGGCGACCATCAGCTTCACTAACAACGGCCTGGGCGACGTGCTGCTGGCCTGGGAAAACGAAGCCTTCCTGGCGCTGAACGAAGATGGCGGCAAGGACAAGTTCGACATCGTCGTGCCTTCGCTGTCGATTCTTGCCGAGCCTCCGGTTGCGGTCGTCGAGAAGAACGCCGAGAAGCACGGCACCACCGAAATCGCGACGGAATACCTGAAGCACCTGTACAGCAAGGAAGGTCAGGAGATCGCTGCGAAAAACTTCTACCGTCCTCGCGACAAGGACATCGCCGCCAAGTACGAGAAGCAGTTCCCGAAACTGGAGCTGGTGACCATCGACAAGGATTTCGGCGGCTGGAAGTCGGCTCAGCCCAAGTTCTTTAACGATGGCGGCATCTTCGACCAGATCTACATTCCTAAATAAGCCTGTAGGAGCGCGCTTGCCCGCGAGACGGTGTGTCAGACGCCGCTTGGGTGTTTGAACGAATGCGATCGCGGGCAAGCGCGCTCCTACATGTAGAGCAGTGATATCTGCTAGATTTTGCCGAATTTTCTCTGACGACGATAAAGACCCGGACCCGTTCCGGGTTACGTGTATCAACCAAGGACACTTATGTCTCGACGCATATCCCCCGTCATACCCGGCTTCGGGCTGACGCTGGGTTACACCTTGGTGTACCTCAGCTTGATTGTGCTGATACCGCTTGCGGTCATGTTCATCCACGCTTCCCAGCTGACGGCCGAGCAGTTCTGGGCCATCGTCACGGCGCCTCGCGTGCTGGCTGCGCTCAAACTGAGCTTTGGCACGGCGTTCTATGCGGCCATCATCAACGGCATCATCGGCACGCTGCTGGCCTGGGTGCTGGTTCGCTACACCTTTGCGGGGCGCAAGATCATCGACGCGATGATCGATCTGCCGTTCGCCCTGCCCACGGCGGTTGCCGGTATTGCGCTGACCGCGCTGTACACGCCCGCAGGTCTGGTCGGCCAGTTCGCCACGGACCTGGGCATCAAGATCGCCTACACCCCGTTCGGTATCACGCTGGCGCTGACGTTTGTCACCATGCCTTTCGTGGTGCGCACCGTTCAACCGGTACTGGCGGACATCCCCCGTGAAGTCGAAGAAGCCGCAGCCTGTCTGGGCGCGCGTCCTCTGCAAGTGTTCCGCTACATCCTCGTTCCTGCGTTATTGCCTGCCTGGCTGACCGGTTTCGCGCTGGCCTTCGCCCGTGGCGTGGGCGAGTACGGCTCGGTGATTTTCATCGCCGGCAACATGCCGATGAAGACCGAAATCCTGCCGCTGCTGATCATGGTCAAGCTCGACCAGTACGATTACGCCGGCGCGACGTCCATTGGCGTGCTGATGTTGGTGGTGTCGTTCATTCTGCTGCTGCTGATCAACCTTTTGCAGCGACGCATCGAAACCCCTAACTGAGGAGGCGCACTATGTCTGGTCCATCGCTCATTGCCGCTTCCTCCGCCAACGCTGCCCGTCGGGGCAACGCGGTGTCGCGGCGCATCCTGATCGGCCTTGCCTGGCTGGTCTTTGCAATCTTTCTGTTGTTGCCCCTGTTCGTGGTGGTCAGTCAGGGCCTGAAAAACGGTCTGGGCGGCTTCTTCACCGCCATCCTTGAGCCGGATGCGCTCTCGGCGCTCAAGCTCACGGTGTATGCGGTGCTGATTTCCGTGCCGCTGAACGTCGTGTTCGGTGTCGCGGCGGCCTGGTGCGTGAGCAAGTACTCGTTCCGTGGCAAAGCCATTCTGGTGACGCTGATCGACCTGCCGTTCTCGGTGTCGCCGGTCATTGCAGGTTTGGTCTACATCCTGATGTTCGGCGCCCGTGGTGTGTTCGGGCCGTGGCTTCAGGATCACGATATCCAGATCGTCTTCGCCTTGCCGGGCATCGTGCTGGCGACCATCTTCGTGACCGTGCCGTTCGTGGCCCGTGAGCTGATCCCGCTGATGCAGGAACAGGGCACGCAGGAAGAAGAAGCGGCGCGTCTGCTGGGCGCCAACGGTTGGCAGATGTTCTGGCATGTGACCGTGCCGAACATCAAATGGGGCCTGATCTACGGCGTGGTGCTGTGTACCGCGCGGGCGATGGGCGAGTTCGGCGCGGTGTCGGTGGTTTCCGGCCACATCCGCGGCGTGACCAATACCCTGCCGCTGCATGTCGAGATTCTCTACAACGAGTACAACCACGTGGCTGCATTTGCCGTGGCGAGCCTGTTATTGATCCTTGCGCTGTTCATCCTGCTGCTCAAGCAGTGGAGCGAAGCGCGCATTAGCCGTCTGCGCCAAAGCGCGGCGGAGGAATAATTCATGTCGATCGAAGTCCGTAACGTCAGCAAGAATTTCAACGCTTTCAAAGCCCTCAACAGCATCAATCTGGACATCCAGAGTGGCGAACTGGTGGCTTTGCTGGGCCCGTCCGGCTGTGGCAAGACCACGCTGCTGCGCATCATCGCGGGGCTTGAAACTCCCGATCAGGGCAGCATCGTGTTCCACGGCGAAGACGTCTCCGGTCACGATGTGCGTGATCGCAACGTCGGTTTCGTGTTCCAGCATTACGCGCTGTTCCGTCATATGACGGTGTTCGACAACGTTGCCTTCGGCCTGCGCATGAAGCCGAAGAACCAGCGCCCGAACGAAACCCAGATCGCCGCCAAGGTGCACGAATTGCTGAACATGGTGCAGCTGGACTGGCTGTCGGATCGCTACCCGGAGCAGTTGTCCGGTGGCCAGCGTCAGCGTATTGCGCTGGCTCGCGCGTTGGCGGTGGAGCCCAAAGTGCTGCTGCTGGACGAGCCGTTCGGTGCGCTGGATGCCAAGGTGCGCAAGGAACTGCGTCGCTGGCTGGCGCGCCTGCACGAAGACATCAACCTGACCTCGGTGTTCGTGACCCACGACCAGGAAGAGGCCATGGAAGTCGCTGACCGTATCGTGGTGATGAACAAGGGCGTGATCGAGCAGATCGGCTCACCGGGCGAGGTATACGAGAGCCCGGCCAGTGATTTCGTTTATCACTTCCTTGGCGACTCCAACCGCCTGCACCTGGGTGACGACAATCATGTGCTGTTCCGTCCGCATGAAGTGTCGCTGTCGCGTCATGAAGTGCAGGGGCACCACGCGGCTGAAGTGCGCGACATCCGCCCGCTCGGCGCGACCACGCGGGTGACGCTCAAGGCTGAAGGCCAGCCTGAGTTGATCGAAGTGGAAGTGGTGAAAGATCACGACAGCCTGATTGGCCTGGCGCGCGGGGAGACGTTGTTCTTCAAGCCGAAGGTTTGGCAGAAGGTTGAAAACATCTAGCTGCGCGGCCCTCGAACTGTGGGAGCGAATTCATTGGCTATGTCTGCGTTAATTGTTGCGCAGGTTCATAGCCAAGCGCTTCCTTCAGCAAAA
>NZ_JBWKWB010000021.1:0-94586 GCF_059421985.1 Pseudomonas sp. GW821-FHT02A11 | reverse complement strand
CGGTTCGCGCGGCGCGCGCTCGGTCGGCGCCGCATCCTTGGCCGGACGCAGCTGACGCACGCGCTCGCCTTTGCCCAACGGACGCGAAGACTGACGCTGCAGACGCTCCAGCTTGTCCTTGGTCTTGGCGTTCATTTGCGGCATGGCCACAGGCTTGAGCCCCACTTCGGCGCTGAGGATGTCGACTTCCTGCTGACTCATTTCGCGCCAGCGGCCCATCGGCAGGTCGGAGTTCAGGAACACCGGACCGAAACGCACACGCTTCAGGCGGCTGACCACCAGGCCCTGGGATTCCCACAGGCGACGTACTTCGCGGTTACGGCCTTCCATCACCACGCAGTGATACCAATGGTTGAAGCCTTCACCGCCCGGCGCTTGCTGGATGTCGGTGAAGCGCGCCGGACCGTCTTCGAGGATCACACCGTTCTTCAGACGCAGCAGCATGTCGTCGTCGACTTCGCCACGTACACGCACGGCGTATTCGCGGTCCATTTCGAACGACGGGTGCATCAGGCGGTTGGCCAGCTCACCGTCGGTGGTGAACATCAGAAGACCTGTGGTGTTGATGTCCAGACGCCCGATGTTGATCCAGCGGCCTTCTTTGGGGCGCGGCAGGCGATCGAACACCGTCGGACGGCCTTCCGGATCGTCACGGGTGCAGATTTCGCCGTCTGGCTTGTTGTACATGATGACGCGACGGACCGTTTCGGCCGCTTCTTCGCGGCGGATGACGCGACCGTCAACGGTGATGGCGTCATGCAGATCGACGCGCTGGCCCAGGCTTGCCTGAACGCCGTTGACCTTGATGCGGCCTTCCCCGATCCAGGCCTCGACGTCACGGCGCGAGCCAACGCCAATGCGCGCCAGCACCTTTTGCAGTTTTTCGCCTGCTGGGCCGATCTCTTTGTCCTGCTTGTCTTGTTCACTCATCTGGGCACCTCCCGGTGTGTCGAATCAGGCCGTGCGCGAGTGGGCACGGCCTGTTGCCCTGCTCTCTGGACAAGAGCGTCGGGCTGAAACTGGAAACGTTCTGGCGAGTGTGGATCGCCAAAAGGTCGCGAATCATACGCGCATGGCGCGCGTTGCGCATCAGAGAGTAGATGAAATCCCCAGACTCATTTCTTTTTCCGCCGACTGGACGGCGTAAGCTTTACAAGACGCATGGCCGATTCAGCGAGCACCGAGCGCTTTTCGCTCTTGTCCATTTTCTTCCAGGACTTGATCTCGCGCTTGCTGCGCCCGCAACCGATGCAGATGTCATCGTCGAATTTGCAGATGCTGATGCAGGGGTCTTTGGTGCTCATGGGCTGGCCTGAATCTCTGAGGATGCCGCGGTGAAAACTGGTGGGAGCGAATTCATTCGCGAGAGGACGATCCAGTCGATACAGCCAGGCCGTCATGGCCCACGTCTCGCGAATGAATTCGCTCCCACCGAGTTGTGGCTCGGCATGGAATCGGGATGTTTTCACAATCGACGGCTAGCGGGGATCTTCGTCATCCGCAGGCGCGTCTTCCAATTCAGACGCTTTATCGCCCTCATCGAGCAATAAATCGTCGAAATCAATTTTCAGGCCCTCTTCCATGGTGTCCAACTCGGCGAGCAGGCTGCGGAAGCTCGTCTCGTCCCGGGGCGCCTCAGGCTCCGCGTCCGGGTCCTGCTCAAGACTTGCATCGGCCAAGGCCTGCAAATGCGCAGGCACCGGGGCGTCATCGAAATCGAGTACGGGTTCTGCTTCCATTTCCCGCAGATCCGCCAGAGGCGGCAGTTCATCCAGGCTCTTGAGGTTGAAGTGATCGAGGAACGCCTTGGTGGTGGCGAACATCGCCGGTTTGCCTGGCACGTCGCGGTAGCCGACGATCCTGATCCACTCGCGCTCAAGCAAGGTCTTGACGATGTTGCTGTTGACCGCCACGCCGCGCACGTCTTCGATTTCGCCACGGGTGATGGGCTGGCGGTAGGCAATCAGCGCCATGGTTTCCAGCAAGGCGCGGGAATAGCGCTGCGGGCGTTCTTCCCACAGACGGCCGACCCAGGGCGCGAATTTTTCGCGAATCTGCAGGCGATAGCCGGTGGCGACTTCCTTAAGCTCGAAGGCGCGGTTGTCGCAGGACTTGCTGAGCAGCGTCAGGGCTTTCTTGAAGACCGCAGGTTCCGGGCGCTCGCCCTCTTCGAACAGCTCATAGAGCCGATCAAGGGATTGTGGCTTGCCGGAGGCCAGCAGAAAGGCTTCGAGCAGGGGCGCGAGTTCACGGGGTTCGTTCAGGTTCATCGATCAGAGCTCTTTGATTCGGCGCCCGCGTGCGAGCATTTTCTATTCGGCTCGTGCGCGCACATGAATGACAGCGAACGGTTCGTTCTGCACCAGCTCGACCAGCTGCTCCTTGACCAGCTCCAGCACCGCCATGAAAGTCACGACCACGCCCAGCCTTCCCTCCTCGGCTGTGAACAGCTCGGCGAACGGCACGAAACCCGCGCCTTTGAGGCGCTCCAGCACGTCGCTCATGCGCTCGCGGGTGGACAGCGTCTCGCGGCTGATCTGGTGGCTTTCGAACAGGTCGCCACGGCGCAGCACTTCAGCCATGGACACCAGCAGTTCCTCCAGCGCCACGTCCGGCAACAGTTTGCGGGCGCGGGCCTCAGGGGCGTCGAGTTTGGGCACGATCACATCGCGACCGACGCGGCTCAAGGTATCGATGCCTTCGGCGGCGGCCTTGAAGCGCTCGTACTCCTGCAGACGGCGAATCAGCTCGGCGCGGGGGTCGTCTTCTTCCGCTTCGGCGACGTCGGAGCGCGGCAGCAGCATGCGCGACTTGATCTCGGCCAGCATGGCGGCCATCACCAGGTATTCGGCGGCCAGCTCAAGACGCACGGTTTTCATCAGCTCGACATAGCCCATGTACTGGCGCGTAATCTCTGCCACGGGGATGTCGAGGATGTCTATGTTCTGTTTGCGGATCAGGTACAGCAGCAAATCCAGCGGGCCTTCGAACGCTTCGAGGAACACTTCCAGCGCGTCCGGCGGGATGTACAGGTCGATCGGCAGCTGCGTGACGGCCTGGCCATAGACCAGCGCAAACGGCAGCTCCTGCTGAGCGTCGGTCTGAGGGTCCAGTGTCTGGGCGTCGGTCACTCGACTTCGACCCCGAACGGCGTCGGGTCGCCACAGCCCACGCGCACCACTTGCGGCTCGCCTTCGGACAGGTTGACCACGGTGGAGGCCGATACCCCGCCGTGGCCCGCGTCGATGATCAGGTCGACCTGATGTTCGAGGATTTCGCGCATTTCATGAGGGTCGCTCATCGGCAGGGTTTCGCCGGGCATGATCAGGCTCACGCTCATCAGCGGCTCGCCCAGCTCTTGCAACAGCGCCTGCGCCACCGGATGGCGCGGCACACGCAGGCCGATGGTGCGGCGCTTGGGGTGCAGTACCAGGCGCGGCACTTCGCGGGTGGCGTTGAGGATGAAGGTATACGGCCCCGGCGTGTGGGCCTTGAGCTCGCGGAAGGCTGCGGTGTCGACCTTGGCAAACAGCCCCAGTTGCGAAAGATCGCAGCACATCAGGGTGAAGTTGTGCTTGTCGTCCAGCTGGCGCAGGCGGCGAATGCGCTCGACGGCGCCTTTATCGCCCATCTGGCACCCCAGCGCGTAGGACGAATCGGTGGGATAGACCACCAGCCCCCCACGCTTGATGATGTCCACGGCCTGCTTTATCAGGCGCGCCTGCGGGTTTTCCGGGTGGACCTGGAAAAATTGACTCACGGTATTTTCCTGTTCAGACGGCAGTAGGCTGGTCATGTTTGAATCGACGCCACAAGGGCGGCAAATCCTCCGGCAGTGGACGATAGACACCAATCTCGGACCAGGCACCGGGGGCGTGGAAGTCGCTGCCAGCAGTCACCAGCAAGCCAAACTCCCGGGCCAGAATGGCCAGGCTGCCCACCTGATCGGCAGGCTGCAGGCCGTTGACCACTTCGATCGCCTGGCCGCCCGCCTGAAGGAAATCGGCGACCAGCTTGCGACGTTTACTGCGGGTGAAATCATAATGCCATGGGTGGGCAAGGCTGACCCAGGCGTTGGCGGCGCGCAAGGTGGCGACGGTGTCTTCCAGCGTCGGCCAGTGTTGCTTGACGTCGCCCAGCTTGCCCGCGCCCAGCCATTTACGAAACGCTTCGGCGCGATCCTTCACGAAACCTTCATTGACCAGAAAGTCTGCGAAATGCGGTCTGGCCGGGGCATTGCCACTGTCGCCCAAGGCCTGCTGCACGGCGCGGGCACCTTCCAGCGCACCCGGCATACCTTTCATCGCCAATTTGCGACTGATTTCTTCAGCGCGCAGCCAGCGACCGCTGTGCAATTGCTCAATGGCGTCGAGCAAGGGCCTTGCATCGACATCAAAACCGTAGCCCAGAATATGGATGGTGGCACCACCCCAGGTGCAGGACAGTTCGATGCCGTTGATCAGCTGCATGTGCAGCGCAAGGGCCGCCGCGCGGGCTTCTTCGAGGCCTTCGATGGTGTCGTGGTCGGTCAGCGCGAGCACCCGCACACCGTTCTCGAAGGCACGGGCAACAAGTGCCGCGGGCGCAAGCGCGCCGTCGGAGGCGGTACTGTGGCAGTGCAGATCGACATTCATAGGGGCGCTTTCGCAGTCATTGATGTTTGTTATTATGCCGTCACATCCAGCTTCTGGCTCTTACTGTGAAACAATTCATCGATTTCATCCCGCTTATCCTGTTTTTCATCGTCTACAAAATCAGCCCCCAAGCCGTCGATATCCTGGGCCACAGCTTCATGGTAGGCGGGATTTTCAGCGCCACCGCGATGCTGATCGCCAGTTCCATCGTGGTCTACGGCATCCTTTATGTGCGTCAGGGCAAGCTTGAGAAAAGCCAGTGGCTGACCCTCGTCGCGTGCCTGGTGTTCGGCAGTCTGACCCTGGCCTTCCACAGCGAGACTTTCCTCAAATGGAAAGCGCCGGTGGTCAACTGGCTGTTCGCGCTGATCTTCGCCGGCAGCCACTTCATCGGTGATCGCCTGCTGATCCAGCGCATCATGGGTCACGCGCTGACGCTGCCCCAAGCCATCTGGGTCAAGCTGAACATCGCCTGGATCGTGTTCTTCCTGTTCTGCGGCGCGGCCAACCTTTACGTAGCCTTCACCTACCAGGATTTCTGGGTCGACTTCAAAGTCTTCGGCAGCCTGGGCATGACCCTGATTTTCCTGATCGGCCAGGGCATCTTCCTGGCGCGTCACATTCACGATGCCGACGCATCGACCGAGCCTTCAACAAAAAAGACCGAGGACTGACATGCTCTACGCAATCGTGGCAACGGACGTCGCCAACTCGCTGGAAAAACGCCTGCAAGCGCGCCCTGCGCACCTGGAACGCCTGACCGCTCTGAATAACCAAGGCCGTGTCGTCCTGGCCGGCCCGCTGCCTGCCATCGACAGCAACGATCCGGGCCCTGCGGGTTTCACCGGCAGCCTGATCGTCGCCGAGTTCGAGTCGCTCAATGCCGCTCAGGCCTGGGCTGACGCCGATCCGTACATCAAGGCCGGTGTCTACGATCACGTGGTGGTCAAGCCGTTCAAGCAAGTCCTGCCGTAACGCTGCACCTGGCCCGGTCTCGCCGTGAGACCGGGTTCGCGTCACGCTGCCCTGACTGCTCATTATTCGCATCCCTGTGCCGATACCCTGCCAAATGCCCAATAAAGCCGGTGCGCTGTTCGGTGCCGCGAGAAAAGTCAGGAGTTCAGATGCGTCCACGTGTGTGGTGTGTGCTGGCGGCCACCTTGGTCGTTGCGGCAACCAGTTTCGATGTTCAGGCCGATGAATCCACCGACTCGATCAGCCATGCGCTGCCCTTGCCGAGCACGGCCAGTCAGTTGACCGACCTGCGCCAGCGTCTGGCCGACAGCGAAAAGCAGCGCGAAGAATTGACCCGGCAATTGCACAATGCCGACGCCGAACGCGAAAGTATTCAAGTCGGACGCCTGCGTCAGGAGAACCAAAGGCTTAAACTGCAGCTCAAAGAAGCTCAATCAGCGATGCCCGCGCGCATCCTGACCGAGCAACAACAATGGTTCGTCACGGGGGGCGGCGTTGCAATGCTGGCCCTGCTGTGCGGTATCTTTGCCAGCGGCTGGCGTAGACAGCGTCGGCAATGGCTAAATTGAGTGAGTCATGAGCGAGCTGTTACTTATTGATGACGACCAGGAGCTGTGTGAGCTCCTGAGCAGTTGGTTGAGCCAGGAAGGTTTTCTGGTGCGGGCCTGCCACGACGGCCAGAGCGCCCGCAAGGCCCTTGCCGAATCGGCCCCGGCTGCCGTGGTACTGGACGTGATGCTGCCCGATGGCAGCGGTCTGGAACTGCTCAAGCAATTGCGCACCGATCACCCCGAGTTGCCCGTACTGATGCTGTCGGCCCGTGGCGAGCCGCTGGACCGCATTCTCGGTCTGGAACTGGGCGCTGACGATTACCTGGCCAAACCGTGCGATCCGCGCGAGCTGACGGCCCGTCTGCGTGCCGTATTGCGTCGCAGCCACCCGACTGCCGTGTCGAGCCAGATCGAGCTGGGGGACCTGTGTTTCAGCCCGGCCCGCGGTGTAGTCACCATCGACGATCAGGAATTTACGCTGACCGTTTCCGAGGCACGCCTGCTCGAAGCCCTGCTGGGTCAGCCCGGCGAGCCGCTGGAGAAACAGGAGCTGGCGCAACTGGCGCTGGGCCGCAAGCTGACGCTGTACGATCGCAGTCTGGACATGCACGTCAGCAATCTGCGCAAGAAGATCGGCCCCCATGCCGATGGCCGCCCGCGGATCGTGGCGTTGCGCAGTCGCGGTTATTACTACGCGGTTTAACAGACGACGCGGATTGACCTGTGGGAGCGAATTCATTCGCGAGAGTGAGGTACCTCCCAGGCATCTCTAGCGGATGGACGATTGTCTCGCGAATGAATTCGCTCCCACAGATAACGCCGCCGTACCAGCCGCCATTCGGGAATGTCAGCTCCATGACAAACCCTCTTTACCCAAGCTTTACCCACGCCTGACCTCGCTTGACCTTGATCTCCCTAAACTGGCCACAACCGGCACAGAGCCGGATTCGAGACAAGGAGATTCACCATGCGTAAGACTCTGATGGCTTTGATGTTCGCTGCTGCCCTGCCAACCGTTGCGATGGCGACCCCTGCCGATGGCGGCCACATGGGCGGTCCTGGCGGCCCAGGCTTTGACGGTCCTGGCATGCATCACCGCAAAGGTCCGTTCGACAAGCTGAACCTGACTCCTGAACAGCGCCAGGCCGTCGGCAAACTGATGGGCGAGCAATGGCACAGCCGTTCCGAGATCACCCAAAAGTACCTGGCCAAACTCTCGCCTGCCGATCAAAAGGCGATGAAAGACGAGTTCGCCGCAAAGCGGGCCAAGACCCAGGCTGACATTCGCGCCATGCTGACCCCCGATCAGCAGAAGACCTTCGACCAGATCCAGAAGGATCGTGAACAGCGTCGCGCCGACCGTGCCGAGTTCGAGGCCTGGAAAGCGCAAAAAGCGCAGAAAACCCAGTAACTGCTGCTGGCGCGGCATTACACTCTGTAACCCGACACGCTCTCCCCGGCGTGTCGGGCTTTTTTCATTGAGGGGCAGGGTCGAGGGCTTCACGTGCGTTCATTGTTTTGGCGAATTCTGGCGAGCTTCTGGCTTGCCATCGCGTTGGTGGCGGGTTTGTCGATCCTGTTGGGGCACATGCTCAATCAGGATGCCTGGATCCTCAGTCGCCATCCCGGCCTGCACAACCTGCCGGAAAAATGGACCACGCTTTACGAAAACCAAGGCGAGGACGCTGCGCAGGATTACCTGCAGAACCTCAAGCGCAAATACCACATCGACGTCCAGGTGCTGAACGACAGTGGCGAGGCCGTGATTCCCGGCACTTTCCCGCCCCGCGCGGCAGCGTTCGAAGCGCGCCAGCAAAAGGATGACGAGCGCCCCTTGCCCTGGCGCCGCCTGACCACCGAATACACCAGCCCCAAAAGCAGCGAAACCTATCTGCTGATCTACCGCATTCCGCACCCGGAACTGGACGCCTGGCACCGGCAGAGCCTGATGTGGCCGCTCAGTGCGCTGGGCATCGCGCTGGTCGTGCTGACGCTGTTCAGTCTGCTGGTCACCCTGTCGATCACCCGCCCGCTGAGCCGTCTGCGCGGCGCCGTGCATGACCTGGGGCAAACCACCTATCAACAGAACAGCCTCGCGCAACTGGCCAACCGTCGCGACGAATTTGGCGTGCTGGCCAACGACTTCAACCGCATGGGCGCACGTTTGCAGAGCCTGATCAGCAGCCAGCGGCAATTGCTGCGTGACGTCTCTCATGAACTGCGCTCCCCCTTGGCGCGACTGCGCATCGCGTTGGCCTTGGCCGAACGCGCCGAGCCTGCGGAGCGGGAGAAACTCTGGCCAAGGCTGACCCGCGAATGCGACCGGCTGGAGGAGTTGATCAGTGAGATCCTGGCGCTGGCGCGACTGGATGCCGACATCGGAAGCGCAACGCCCATCGACCTGCCGGGTTTGCTTAATCATCTGAAAGCCGAGACTGAAATGAGCAGTATCGAACAGACCGTAGCGGTGCAATTGCAGCCGGGAATTGAGCTGCAGGGCTGGCCCAACGTGCTGGAACGCGCGCTGGACAACCTGCTGCGCAATGCCTTGCGCTTCAACCCGGCCGGTCAGCCCATCGAGTTGACCGCACAGAATGGCGATCAGGGCCTGCGCATCAGCGTGCGCGATCATGGGCCGGGGGTCAGCGAAGAGCATTTGGCGCAATTGGGAGAGCCGTTCTACCGCGCGCCGAATCAGACCGCTCCGGGTTACGGTCTGGGCCTGGCCATCGCCAAACGCGCCGCTGAAAAGCACGGCGGCCATCTGCTGTTCGAGAATCATCCAGAGGGCGGGTTCGTGGCCAGCATCGTCGTTCCACGGGAGACCACGACCTAGCCTCGATCTTCCCTGTGGGAGCGAATTCATTCGCGATGCGGTGGTCCAGCCGACGAAGATGTATCGGATGTCCGGGCCCCTCGCGAATGAATTCGCTCCCACAGGATCGCATTCCGCCTGCTACGCCCCCGACATCAGCCCTGCCACGACGTCACGAACTCCGCCACATCCGGCTTGGCGGCTTCACGGGGTGGGTTCTGGGGTGTGCCCAGGTACAGGAACGCGACGACTTCCTCATCGGCCGCCAGCCCCAGCCCTTTGGCCACGTAAGGCGAGTAAGACAGCTCGCCCGTGCGCCACACCGCGCCGACGCCCAGCGCGTAGGCGGCCAGCAACACGCCATGGGCGGCACAGCCGGCGGTGATGAGCTGTTCTTGCTTGGGCACCTTGAAGTGATCGCTCAGTTTGGCGATGACCACGACCACCAATGGCGCACGCAATGGGCCCAGTCGTGCTTTCTCCAACGCTTTCTCGTCCGCACCGCCACCGTTTTCGATCAGCGACTGGGCCAGCAGCTGGCCCATGCGATTGCGCGCCTCGCCTTCCACGGTCAGAAAACGATACGGCCGCAGCCCGCCATGGTCGGGGGCACGCAAGGCCGCGCCAAAGAGGATTTCGCGCTGGGCGGCATCGGGTGCCGGCTCGACCAGCCGAGGGACAGACACGCGATTGAGCAGTGCATCGAGCGCTTCCATTGAATCGTCTCCTGAAATTTGATGGGGCATTGTAGTGCCGCGAACGCGTTCTTGAACTTCAATTACGGTGAACGCGGCAATTACTTACAAGACTCTCGGAAAGGGCTCAGGTTTACACGGTTTTACCCACAGGTAGAATGTGCGGCTTTCCACCCCACCAATCAGAGCGACTGCATGGCGTTGCCGACCCTCCGTATCATTGGTTTCATCATCGGCATCTTCCTCATCACCCTGGCCATTGCCATGGTCGTGCCCATGGCGACCCTGCTGATCTTTCATCGCACCGGCGACATGCCGTCGTTCCTCTGGTCGAGCATGATCACCTTCATCGCAGGGCTGGCGCTGGTGGGTCAGGGTCGCCCGGAACACGTGCACCTGCGCCCCCGTGACATGTACCTGCTGACCGTCAGCAGCTGGGTGATCGTCTGTGTATTCGCCGCACTGCCCTTTCTGCTGACCCAGCACATCAGCTACACCGACTCGTTCTTCGAGAGCATGTCAGGCATTACCGCCACCGGCTCCACGGTGTTGAGCGGGCTGGACAGCATGTCGCCGGGTATTCTGATCTGGCGCTCGCTGCTGCACTGGCTGGGGGGCATCGGCTTCATCGGGATGGCGGTAGCGATCCTGCCGCTGCTGCGCATCGGCGGCATGCGCCTGTTCCAGACCGAATCCTCGGACCGCTCCGAGAAGGTCATGCCACGCTCGCACATGGTGGCCAAATTCATCGTGCTGGTGTACGTCGGCTTTACCGTCATCGGCAGCCTGGCGTTCTGGTGGGCGGGCATGAGCCTGTTCGATGCGATCAACCACGCGATGTCGGCGATTTCCACGGGTGGCTTTTCCACTTCCGACCTGTCTTTGGCCAAGTGGCCGCAACCGGCGGTGCACTGGGTGGCCATCGTGATGATGATCCTCGGCAGCCTGCCCTTCACCCTGTACGTCGCGACCCTACGCGGCCATCGCAAGGCGCTGATCAAAGATCAACAGGTGCAAGGCTTCATCGGCCTGTTGCTGGTGACCTGGCTGCTGATGACGCTCTGGTATTGGGCCACCACCGACCTGCCTTGGTACGACGCCCTGCGACATGTGGCGCTGAACGTCACCTCGGTCGTCACCACCACAGGGTTTGCCCTGGGTGACTACAGCCTGTGGGGCAACTTCGCGCTGATGTTTTTCTTCTACATCGGCTTCATCGGCGGCTGCTCAGGCTCGACCGCCGGCGGGGTGAAAGTGTTTCGCTTCCAGGTGGCGTACATCCTCCTCAAGGCCAACCTCAACCAGCTGATCCACCCGCGGGCGGTGATCAAGCAGAAGTACAACGGCCATCGGCTGGACGACGAAATCGTGCGTTCGATCCTGACGTTTTCATTCTTTTTTACCTTCACCATTTGCCTGATCGCCTTGCTGCTGTCGCTGTTGGGCCTGGACTGGATGACCGCCCTGACCGGCGCGGCCAGTACAGTGTCCGGGGTGGGGCCAGGCCTTGGCGAAACCATCGGCCCGGCAGGCAATTTCGCGACCCTGCCGGACGCGGCGAAGTGGATTCTTTCGGTGGGAATGCTGTTAGGCAGGCTGGAAATCATCACCGTGCTGGTGCTGTGCATCCCGGCGTTCTGGCGGCATTGATCTACAGAGGCATCAGCGCTCACTCGATCGATTTTCTGATCCGATACTCCCCCGGCGTCTCGTCGAACCAGCGCCGGAACGCGCGGAAGAAATTACTCGGATCGGCAAACCCCAACAGGTACGCAATCTCCAGCAAGGTCATCTGCGGCTGGGCCAGATACTGCTCGGCCAGCTCTCGGCGGGTGTCGTCGAGCAGGGTCTGAAAGCTGGTGCCCTCCTCCTGCAAGCGACGCTGCAAGGTGCGCTGGGACAGGTGCAGGCTCTGCGCCACGGCCTCGCGCTTGGGCTCGCCCTGGGGCAACAAGCGACACAACACTTGGCGAGCCTGATGGGTCACGCGGTTGCTGGCAAAGCGGGCCAGGAACTCCCCGGCGAAACGATCATGCAGCTTGGCCATCGCCTCGTCGGCGGTGGGCAGCGGCGCTTCCATGTCGGCGCGCTCGAACACCAGGGCGTCGTAAGGCGCGTTGAAGGTCAGCGGCGCATGGAAGAATTTCTTGTAGGGCTCGACATTCCGGGGGGTATCACCCTGGATCAACACCTGACGCGGGTGCAGCGGTCGGCCCGTGAGCCAACCGCAGAACGCCAAAGCGAAGGCCAGTGAGGCTTCGGCGCTTTGTCGTGTGGGAGGGAGCAGATCGCCATGCACCGTCAGGATCAGCGCATAGCCTTCGGGCAGCAGTTTGAGACTCAGATCGGCGCTGTCGGCGATGATGCGTTGATACCGCACCAGCCGCTCGAAGCCTTCTTTCAGGGTGCGGCTGGACATCAGCGCGTAACCGGCCACGCTGAACGATGCAGGCCTCACCACCCTGGCCATGTTCAGCCCTACTGCCGGGTTGCCGGACAACTCCACCGCCCGTTGCCAAAGCCGGGTCATGGAGTCCTGTGGAAAACGGGCGTCAGGGTTCTCGAGATCGGCGTACACCAACCCCAGTTCCTTGAACAGCGTGCGACAATCCAGACCATCCATTTCAAGGGACTTGACGATCCCCATCGCCCAGCTTGAAGAAGTCGTTTTTTCCATGGCCACGTCTTCTTGCTCCAGTCAGGCGCCCCCTGCGACTGATAGCCGAAGGATACTACGTTGGCACCCATTGTCACTGGTCAGCAGCGGCACTCGGCTAAACTGAGGACGTGCAGAACAACAAGAGAGGCATGCAGTGGATAACGTCAAAACCTTCGCGCACTTCGCTGACTTCTACCCCTATTACCTGCAGGAACACCGCGACAGCACCTGCCGTCGCCTGCATTTCGTCGGCACCACGCTGGTCATCCTGATCGCGGCGACCGCTCTGCTCAGCGCCAACTGGCTATTGCTGTGGGTCTTGCCGCTGGCGGGCTACACCTTCGCCTGGGTGGGTCATTTCTTTTTCGAAAAAAATCGCCCGGCCACCTTCAAGCATCCGTTCTACAGCCTGCTGGGCGATTTCGTGATGTACAAGGACATGCTGACGGGCAAGGTGCCGTTCTGATAACGGCCTATCCACAGAACTTATGCCCCTGTGGATGAACCGCTCTGCGCTTTCAAACCGTCTCCGCGGCCGGTTGCACCTGCAGGCTCTTGGCTTTCACGCGGGCGTCGGCCAGCTTGTACAGCTCGATGGTGCCGTCCCAGTGCTCGATCAGCGCGGTGCAGGATTCGACCCAGTCCCCGCAATTGAGGTATTGCACACCGCCCACCTGCCGGATCTCCGCATGGTGAATATGCCCGCACACCACGCCGTCCAGGCCACGCTTCACACACTCGTGGGCGATGGCTTCTTCGAAGTCACTAATGAAGTTCACCGCTGTTTTGACCTTGTGCTTGAGGTACGCCGACAGCGACCAATAACCCTTGCCGTATTTGGCGCGCCAGTGATTCAGCCAGCGGTTGAGGGTCAGGGTGAATTCGTAGGCCGAGTCGCCGAGGAACGCCAGCCAGCGGTGATAACGGGTGATGACGTCGAACTGATCGCCATGGATGACCAACAGGCGACGGCCGTCGGCGGTGACATGCTCGGCTTCGTCCACCAGCTGGATGTTGCCCAGGATCAGTCTGGAGTAGCGGCGCAAAAATTCGTCATGATTGCCGGTGACGTAGATCACCTCGGTGCCGCGTTTGCTCATGGTCAGCAAGCGGCGAATGACGTTGGTGTGCGCTTGAGGCCAGTACATGCCGCCGCGCAGTTTCCAGCCGTCGATAATATCGCCGACCAGATAAATCCTGTCGGCGTGATACTGCTTGAGAAAGGCGCACAGATGCTCGGCCTGACAATCCCGCGTTCCCAGGTGAACGTCTGAAATCCACAAGGTCCGGACACGTTGTTTACGACTGGGCTTCACGTTCTCGGCAATGCTCATGGACAGCCTCCGCTCGGTTTTAAGCAAGGGTGGACCGGGCCGGTGAAGTGAACGTGACGAGCAGATGGAAATTTGATGACACAGCCGGATGTCAGATGAACCGCGCCCTCCCTTGGGGGAGCGACTTCATTCGCATTGGGGTTTTATGCCTGATGGACCTTTGTCGGACAGAGGCTTTGCGTTTGCCGACAGCGAGAATTCTATCGACGGCCTGTCAGCTGTCCAGCCCGCTGCTGGAGTCGTTGCCGCGATCGTTATGGCCGAGGTCGCGATCCGGATCGATCCGGTCGCGAACCCGCTGTTTCAATACCTTGGCCTCGGGAAAGCCACCGTCGGCCTTGCGCTCCCATATCTGCACGTCATCGCAGGTGATGATGAACACGCCGCCGGTGCCCGGCACCAACGAGACCTTGCCCAAATCGTCACCAAAGGTGCTGAGCAGCTCCTGGGCCAGCCACGCCGCACGCAACAGCCATTGGCACTGCGTGCAGTAAGTGATGGTGATTTCGGCCTTGGCGTTCATCGATCAACCCAGCCCTGCCAGCAAATCGCGGGCAGTTTGCCGCGGGCCGTCATCGGATTCGTCGATCACTTCCTGCAACAGACGGCGGGCTTCTTCGAGGTTGCCATCGTCAATCAACACCTGCGCTTCGTTGATCTTGCTCAGGGGCGCGTCGTCCAGATCCATCAGGTCGAATTCGGTGTCGTCGGTCATGAAGCTGTCGAGGAAGGCATCGTCCAGCAAGTCGCTGTCGCTCTGGGCAATGGACTCGGGCGCCGGTTCGAATTCGATCTGTGGCGCTTGCTCTTCTTCAGCAAAATCACTGAGGAATTGCTCGTCGGGCATCTCGAAGACTTCAGGCAACTGCTTGAGGTCGGAGGCGAACGTTGGGTCCACTTCAGGCTCGGCAGGCACATCGGGTTTACGCGGTGCAGGGGCGCTGTCGAACGGGTCGACCAGATCCCAGTCCGCGTCCATGGACAGATCATCCAGGTTGAGCTGGAAGTCATCGACAGGCTCGGGATTGAGGGCTGCCGCTGCGTTCTCGTCCAGTTGCGCCGGTGGTTTCTCTGCGGCGGCGGCTGCAATGGCTGCTGCGGCAACGGCAGCGCCTGCCACCACGGCCGGTGCGACAGAAGTCGCTGGGGCCACTGGCGCAGGCTCGGTCTTGAGTTTTGGGTAACGGGCACGGATCTCGGCCAGCTTGTCAGGCTCGATGCCGTGGGCCAGCAGCACCTTCTCTTCCTGATCGAAACCTTCGACATCGCCTTGCTCGCCGAGCAACTCCAGGATGCGCATGCGCACATCGGTTCGTTGAGGCTGCTTGTCCAGTGCCTCGCGCAGAATGGCCAAGGCCTCGGCGAAACGGCCATAAGCGATGTAGATGCTCGCGCCGTCCAGAGCATCGGTTGCGGCGCCCGCCAGACGCTGCCCTGCTGGCGCAGCAGTGGACGATGTGGCCGCAGCCGGGCGTGGCGTCACCGCCGGCACTTCGAACACCGGCGTCACGGTGGCCTGGGCTGGCTTGATGATCGGCTCCACCGGTTGCAACGGTTCGGCGTGCAATGCCTGCTGGTTCTTGATGCGGTTGCGACGTACCGACCAGGCCAGTGCCAGCAGCAGGAGCACCAACAGCAGGCCGGCGATGATTGTCGTCCACGGCAGATCGTCAGCTTGTGGCGGAGCAACCGGAGCAGGCACTGCGACCGGCGCTGGCGCAGGCGCGGCAGGCTCGGACTTCTGGACCGGGGCATTGGCCGGGGCAGGCGCAGGAGCCGGTCGAGCGGCCAAGGCCTTCATTTCGGCCAACTGTGTTTGCAGCTCAATGATCTGTTTGTCTTTGTCCGACTCATCAGCGGTGATCTGCTGGACCTGCCCTTTCAACGCCTCGACGGACTTGGACAGCTGCTGGTTTTCCATCGCAGTCGCGGTCAATTGCTCAGCGCCGTTGGCAGCGGTCGGAGCGGGCTGCGGTGCGAGTGTCGAGGCTGACGTCGTGGGCGGAGTCGCAGTGGAAGCTGGCGCCGCAGCCTTGGGCTCGGTGGCATTGTCAGGCAACAGCAGGCTTTGCCCCACCTTCAACTGGCTGCGTTCACCGTTGGGGAACGCTTGCGGGTTGAGTGCCTGAATGCCGCTGATCAACTCGGCGGACGTCGCCTTGCTGCCTGGCGTTTGAATCTGTCGGGCGATGCCGGCCAGGGTGTCGCCAGACACAACAGTGTAATGCTTGCCCTGAACCGCTTTGGGCGGAGCGACGGGCAGGCGCGACTGATCATTCTTGCTGGCCGATGCTGGGGATTGCGTGCGGCTGCGGGTGGCGGCCAGACCGTTAGGCGAATTCGGCGGATCCAACAGCACAGTGTATTCGCGCAGCTGATCGCCATTGGGGCGCGACAGCCGCACCAGAAAATCCATGTAGGGCTCGGTGACCGCCTTGTGCGACTCGACATGCACCACAGCCCGGCTGCCGCGAATGACCGGCGTGAAGCGCAGGTCATTGAGGAAGAACACCCGCTCGACGCCCGCCTTGGAGAACGCTTCTGCCGAGGCGAGGGTGACGACGATCTCCTCAGGGGTGAGACCGCCCGCCTCGATCAACTCGATGTCGGCATTGAATGGCTGCCCCAACGCCGAATGCAGGCTGATTTCCCCCAGCCCCAGCGCTGCCGCCATGGAGCTGTGTAGCATGGACGCCGAGGCGACGGCCAACGCCAGCAACCCCGTGCGAAGACCCGAATGAACGCGAAACGATCCGTGACTCCCGCGCCGACTACCGGCCTGAAAACTCTTCAGCATGCGAACCCTTATGAGGCAGGCTTCCCTGCGAATATCGTGGTGTGGACTGATGCAGTATGGCTGCAAATAGAACAGGATGTTTCGGCAGGTTCAACGTATTTATGGATGGCGCAGGGCCATGACCTCAGGATTTTTCCAGATTGCCCAGAATTGTCGAGTGAACGCGCATGCAAACCCGCAGATCAGCTTCGTCGATCCCCTCGAACAGTTCATGGCGCAGCGCAGTGGCGATGGTCTCGATTTTCTCGATCAGAGGCTTGGCGGTGTCGCACAGCAGGATCTTCTTCGCCCGACGGTCTTCAACCACGGCCTGTCGGCTCACCAGCCCCTGATTCTCCAGGCTGTCCAGCAAACGCGCCAGGGTCGGGCCTTCAACGCCCACGCTTTGCGCGAGCTCACGTTGCGTTGGCGGCTCTTTGAAACGTGCCAGGTGCAACAAAACCAGCCAACGGGCCTGGGACAGACCCAGGTCGGCCAGACGACGATCAAGCTCGGCACGCCAGCCCCGGGACAGGTTGGCCAGCTGCATGCCAAAGCGGTGCTCTTCAGTTAACGGCATAGGTAACTCAACGGTTAAAAGCGATTCCTAATTAATAGGCAGCTAACCATGGAGCCCTTGACGAGGCAAGGGGCGCGGCGTGGTGTTTCGTCGCACAGGGGCGGGATAGACCGGAGAGCGGCGCATTTGGCTTGGTGGCGGCAGCACCTGACGGATCGCAAATCCTGTGGGAGCGAATTTATTCGCGAGACGTCGGTACATCCAACCCAAAGGTGTTGTCAGCCGAATCCCCTCGCGAATGAATTCGCTCCCACAGGTGCGGTGCTTAAACCTCAAACTCGGACTGCAACGCCGCACGCACGCAATACAGCACGCCCTCGGGCACGCGGCCGGTGAACATTTCGGCAATCGCAGCCACGGGCGGCAATTCGCCTTCGCCGTCGAGGAAGGCGTCCTGGATCTCGCTGAGCAGGTCTTCCGGCAGGTCCAGCGCCTGCTCAAGGGACAGTTGCTGCTTGCCGATCGCTTCGGCCAGCATTGTGTAGACGTTCTTTTCCGAGCATTGCAACTGCCCGGCGATCTGCATCGGCGTCATGCCTGCGCGGGCCAGGCTGATCAGTTCGTGACGCAGGTCGGTGACCACCCGAGGCGCAGGGGCCGCACCGCCCAACACTTCGAGGAAGGCCTCGCCGTAACGCTCCAGCTTGCGCGCACCGACGCCGCTGACCCGCGCCATCTCGGCCATGGTCCCCGGCTGGCTGCGCAGCATTTCCAGCAGCGTCGAGTCCGGGAAAATGACATACGGCGGCACGCCATGCTCTTCGGCCAGTTTGCGGCGCAAGGCACGCAGGGCTTCCCACTGTTCGCGCTCTTCGCCACGCACCAGTTGACTCGCCGGGCTGCTGCCGGAAGCCTTGGCCGTGGTCTGGGGTTTGAGGTCGCGGCGCAACTGCAGAGTGACTTCGCCGCGCAGCAGCGGACGGCAGGTGTCGCTCAGGCGCAGGCCGCCATAGCCTTCAAGGTCGGTATCGGCCAGACCCCGGGCCACCAATTGACGGAACAAGGAGCGCCATTCGCCGTCACTGCGGCCCTTGCCCACGCCAAACACCGCAAGCTTCTGATGACCGAAGCTCTGCACCTTGTCGTTTTCCTTGCCCAGCAGCACATCCACCAAGTGACCGACACCGTAGCGCTGGCCGGTACGGTAGATCGCCGATAACGCCTGACGCGCCGCTTCGGTGGCATCCCAGGTCTGCACGCCGTCGACACAGTTGTCGCAATGGCCGCACGGATTGGGCATGTCTTCGTCGAAATAGGCCAGCAGCGCCTGACGACGGCAGCGGGTCTCTTCGCACAGCGACAGCATCGCATCGAGCTTGTGTTGCTCGACCCGCTTGTGGCGCTCGTCGCCCTCTGAGTTCTGCAGCATCTGCTTGAGCATCACCACGTCCTGCAGGCCGTAGGCCATCCAGGCATCGGCCGGCAAACCGTCGCGCCCTGCCCGGCCGGTTTCCTGGTAGTAGGCTTCCAGGGATTTGGGCAGGTCCATGTGCGCCACAAAGCGCACGTTGGGCTTGTCGATGCCCATGCCGAAAGCAATGGTCGCGACCATGATCAAGCCTTCTTCATTCAGAAAACGGCGTTGATTCTCGGAGCGCGTCTCGATCGGCAGCCCGGCGTGATAGGGCAGCGCCGGATAACCGTTGTCGCTGAGGAAGGCGGCGGTTTCTTCGACCTTCTTGCGCGACAGGCAATAGACAATGCCGGCATCGCTGCGCCGCTCGGAGAGGAACGCCAGCAGCTGTTTGCGCGGCTGTTCCTTGGGAACGATGCGGTAAAAGATGTTGGGGCGGTCGAAGCTCGACAGGAAACGCTCGGCATTCTGCAGGTGCAGACGCGTGACGATCTCTTCGCGGGTGCGCTTATCGGCCGTGGCGGTCAGGGCAATGCGCGGCACATCGGGGAACAGCTCGGCCAGTTGACCCAATTGCAGGTATTCCGGGCGAAAATCATGGCCCCATTGCGACACACAGTGGGCTTCGTCGATGGCAAACAGGGCGATCTTGAGGTTTTGCAGAAACGCCAGCATGCGCGGCTGCACCAGGCGCTCGGGGGCAAGATAGAGCATCTTCACTTCGCCCAGACGAATCCGGTTGGCCAGGTCGCGCTGCTGCTCGGCGCTCAACGTGGAGTTCAGCGCCGCCGCCGAAACACCGAGCTCTTCGAGGGTCGCGACCTGATCGTCCATCAAGGCGATCAACGGCGAGACCACCACCGCCAGCCCCTCGCGCAACAGGCCAGGCACCTGAAAACACAGGGACTTGCCGCCGCCGGTAGGCATCAGCACCAATGCATCACCGCCACTGGCCACGCGCTCGATAATGGCACCCTGGCGACCACGGAAACTGTCGTAGCCGAAGATGTCTTTAAGTACGCGTTGAGCCTGGTCGAGCATAAGTACCCCGGATGGTGCCACCACAGCGGGTGAAGCAGCGCTGTCGAAATCGCAAAGCGCGGCAGTATACCGGAGCGCTTGGGCAGATAGGACAGCGACGACACGAGCGGTCGAAATTATCAAAAAGCCGATTCCACGCGGGCTGTGTAAAACGTCGCGAGCGAAGGCAAGACAAGGCAAAAACAGGCAGGAAAGCGGAGTCTAGGGTTTTCTAAATGAGCATTTCCTGCCTGTTTTTAACGCAGTATTGCCGAGCGCAGCAGTTTTACGCGGTCCGCGAAGGCCTCGGCGCTGGCATCTACAAGCCCCAGAGCCTAGAATTCAGCATCGTTTATTTCCAAGGTAGTCCTTCAATGTCCTTCGCTGAGCAATTACACCGCCTGCAAGCCTTCCTCGATGCCGATGAGCTGCATGACGAAGCGCTGGACTATGTAGCCGCCCATGGCTACCTGACCGCGCTGTCGATCTGTGCCGAGTCCGTGCCTGATCGCGAATGGATCGACGCCCTGTTCGCCGAGCCGCCGCACTACACCGACAAGGCCCAGCACGAGGAAATCGAGTCCACGCTCGTTCAGCTGAAGGCGCACATCGCCCGTCAGCTGGCCTCCGACGAAGAATTCGAGCTGCCTTGCGATCTGGATCTGGGCGACGAGCCGGACGACTCCGAACTGCGCGGCTGGTGCATCGGCTTCATGGAAGGCGTGTTCCTGCGTGAAGCGGCCTGGTTCGAGAACGACGAAGAGGAAGTCAGCGAAATGCTGCTGCCGATCATGGTCGGTTCGGGCCTGTTCGACGAGCAACCTGAATTCGCCGACATCGCCGCTGACGCCAGCCTGATGGACGACATGATCGTGCAGATCCCTGAAGCGCTGACCGCGCTGTATCTGCTGCTGCACGCTCCGGATGAAAAACCGGCGATCCTCAAGCCTCGTCACCACTGAGTCGGCGCCTATGGCGCACGGCGGTTCCGGTGATTCAACACCCCGTACGAGTCGGTCCCGGCTCGTACGCGTTCTCTTGCAAGGCATCGGCTGGCTGAGCGTCGCGCTCGGTGTGATCGGGATTTTCCTTCCGGTATTGCCGACCACGCCCTTTCTTCTGCTGGCCGCCGCCTGCTTCGCGCGCAGCTCCCCGCGCTTTTATCACTGGCTGGTCGATCACCCTCGGCTCGGCCCGTGGATTCGTGACTACCTGGAAGGCAACGGCATCCCGCTCAAGGGCAAGGTCTACGCCATCGGCCTGATGTGGCTGAGTATCGGGTTTTCCTGTTGGCTGGTGCCGTCGATATGGGCGCGGGGGTTCATGCTGCTCAGCGCAACAGGGGTGACGATTTACATCCTGCGACAGAAGACCCTGCACCGCTGAACATCCCGTCACACACCCGCGATGCCCGCGCAAACAAAAACGCCCCGATTCAGTCGGGGCGTTTTCATTCCAAGCGATTACCACATATCAGTGAGACACCGCACCACTGGCACCCAGGCCGGTCTGCGAACGCACGAACTGTGGATAGAACAGCTCGCGCTCACCTTCAGCCGCTTTCGACTTGTCGGTGATCGAGAAGAACCAGATCCCCACGAACGCGATGATGATCGAGAAGAACGCCGGGTACTCGTACGGGAAGATCGCCTTCTCGTGATGCAGGATCTGCACCCAGATGGTCGGGCCGAGAATCATCAGCACAACCGCGCTGATCAGCCCCATCCAGCCGCCGATCATGGCGCCACGGGTGGTCAGGTTTTTCCAGTACATCGAGAGCAACAGCACAGGGAAGTTGCAGCTCGCCGCGATGGAGAACGCCAAGCCCACCATGAACGCGATGTTCTGACTTTCGAAGGCAATACCCAGCAGGATGGCGACGATGGCCAGCGCGATGGTGGTGATCTTCGAGACGCGGATTTCGTCTTTCTCGTTGGCTTTACCGGCCTTGATCACGCTGGCGTAGAGGTCGTGGGAGACCGCCGAAGCACCGGCCAGAGTCAGACCCGCTACCACCGCCAGGATGGTCGCGAAGGCCACCGCCGAGATGAAGCCCAGGAACAGGCTGCCGCCTACGGCATCGGCCAGGTGCACCGCCGCCATGTTGTTGCCGCCGATCAGCGCGCCTGCTGCATCCTTGAACGCCGGGTTGGTGCTGACCAACAGGATCGCGCCAAAACCGATGATGAAGGTCAGGATGTAGAAGTAGCCGATGAAGCCGGTCGCGTACAGAACCGATTTACGGGCTTCCTTGGCATCGCTCACCGTGAAGAAGCGCATCAGGATGTGTGGCAGGCCCGCAGTGCCGAACATCAGCGCCAGACCCAGGGAGAATGCCGAGATGGGGTCTTTCACCAGGCCGCCGGGGCTCATGATGGCCTCGCCTTTCGGGTGAACCTTCACGGCTTCGGAGAACAGCACGTTGAAGTCGAAGTTGACGTGTTTCATGACCATCAGGGCCATGAACGACGCACCGGACAGCAACAGCACGGCCTTGATGATCTGCACCCAGGTGGTCGCCAGCATGCCGCCGAACAGCACGTACAGGCACATCAGGATACCGACCAACACCACCGCAACCGCGTAGTCCAGGCCGAACAGCAACTGGATCAGCTTGCCCGCGCCGACCATCTGCGCGATGAGGTAGAACGCCACCACCACCAGCGAACCACAGGCGGACAGGGTACGGATTTCCTTCTGCTTCAGGCGGTAGGACGCCACGTCAGCGAAGGTGTATTTGCCCAGGTTACGCAGGCGTTCGGCGATCAGGAACAGAATGATCGGCCAGCCCACGAGGAAGCCGATCGAGTAGATCAGGCCATCATAGCCGGACGCGTACACCAAGGCCGAGATACCCAGGAAGGACGCTGCCGACATGTAGTCCCCGGCGATCGCCAAGCCATTTTGAAACCCGGTGATCTTGCCGCCCGCCGAGTAATAATCAGCCGCCGTTTTGTTCTTTTTCGCCGCCCAGTACGTAATGCACAGGGTGAAGGCCACAAAGGCCACGAACATGATGATCGCGGCCACGTTGAGCGGTTGTTTCTGCACCGCGCCAGTCAAGGCATCCGCCGCCATGAGTGTCGGGGCAAAGGCCGCAAGGCCAAGGAGTGCTAGCAGGCGCCGGCTCATTGTTGTGCCTCCTTCAGGATCGCGTTGTTCAGCTCATCGAACTCGCCGTTTGCACGACGCACATAGATGGCTGTCAACACGAACGCGGAAAGGATCAGGCCCACGCCGATTGGCATTCCCCAGGTGATGGATGATGTGGCGCTGAGTTTGGCGCCCAGAATCTGAGGCCCATACGCAATCAAGAGGATGAAAGCGGCATAGAGCCCAAGCATGATCGCCGAGAGAATCCAGGCGAATCGTTCCCTTTTCGAGACCAGCTCCTTGAAGCGCGGGCTGTTCTGAATCGAGAGGTAAATGCTGTCGTTCATTGTTTTTGTCCTCGCAGCACAGATGGATGTCACGTGATCCACTTTAGTCGGCTCTGGCACGCACTCCAGACGACCTTAGTATTAGAACGACATTAGCTGATGGGCGAGACCCCGTGTGTTTCAAGGATGAGAAAAAAGCGGAGGCATGTTTGGCGTAAGTGACCTGTGGGGCTACGCAAATTTTTGATTCTGGCCGAAGGCCGGGGCAAGCTTGCTCGCGATCTGCTGCGAGGCAGGAGTAAAATCTGCCTCCTCGGTCTGCCTGATACACCGCGTACACAGGATTTGCTGCCGCTTCGCGCCAGATCGCGAGCAAGCTTGCTCCTACGCCCTGCGGGCAGAAGCGGTTGTAGGCAAGTCAAAAAACCGCCCGGCGAAAGATCGTCGGGCGGTTCGGGTCACACATGAATCTTTTACGGCAGATTACTTACCGGTCCACTCCTTGACGCGTTCCGGGTGCTTGGCAACCCAGTCCTTGGCGGCCTGTTCAGGCTTGGCGCCGTCCTGGATGGCGAGCATGACTTCGCCAATCTCATCTTTGTCTTTCCACTGGAATTTTTTCAGGAACTCTGCAACGTCCGGGGCTTTCTTGGCCAAGTCCAGGCTGCCGATGTTGTCCACGGTTTCAGCGGCGCCATAAACGCCTTTCGGGTCTTCCAGGAATTTCAGTTTCCACTTGGCGAACATCCAGTGCGGCACCCAACCGGTGACGGCAATGGATTCTTTCTTGTTTTCGGCGCGGGTCAGCTCGGCAATCATGCCGGCGCCGGAACTTGCCTGAAGCTTGTAGCCGTCCAGACCGTAGTCCTTGATGGCCTGGTCGGTCTTGATCATCACGCCGGAACCTGCGTCGATGCCGACGATTTTCTTCTTGAAGGACTCATCGGTCTTGAGGTCGGCGACCGAATTCGCTTTCACGTATTCCGGCACGATCAGGCCGATCTTGGCGTCCTTGAAGTTCGGACCGTAGTCGGTGACCTTGTCCTTGTTCTTGGCCCAGTATTCGCCGTGTGTCACGGGCAGCCAGGCAGACAGGATCATATCCAGCTTGCCGGTGGCGACGCCCTGCCACATGATCCCGGCGGCGACCGCCTGCAGTTTCACGGGGTAGCCCAGTTTCTGCTGAATCACTTCGGCGGCCACGTTGGTGGTCGCAACGCTGTCAGACCAGCCATCCACATAACCGACGCTCAGCTCGGGTTTGTCGGCGGCAAGGGCCAGCGTAGAACTGATGGCAAGGGCCAGAACGGCACCCGCACCCAGGATATTTCGCATCTTCATCGTTACTTCCCCGGTAGTCCTGAACCCAACGGGTCGTTGGGTCTCGTTAACGTTTTTATAAGACAGGACGCCGCGCCCACATTTGGCGCATCCCCCGACTTTCACGCTTCAACCACTTGCCTGCGCAGCAGCACCCGCTGCGTTGACGAGACGATCATCAACCCCCACCGACCTTGTGCCTTTCCTGTCAACGACACTCAGGCACCGGGAAACGACATCAGTAAGCCATCAGCGACAGACAAGTCGTAAAAAGGGCCGCAGTCCGTCCGAAAATTGCATGTCTGATTAATACGAGCCGCCCGACACGTCACATGTAGGAGCGCGCTTGCCCGCGATGGCGTCCTGCCAGCAAAGATTTTCAGTGCCAGAACACCGCGTTTTCGCGGGCAAGCGCGCTCCTACAGGGCAGTGCCGACCAGTGCTAACATGCGCTCCCCTGCCCTATTCGGCTCGATCATGCCCGCCACCTCCCGCTCGCCTGTTTTGACGTATCTGCTGTCCTGCCTGATCGCTCTGATCGCCTTGTGTGGTTACTGGTACAGCCTCGGCAAACCGGTGATGCTCCCTGATGCCGCCACGCCAACGCACAAGCTGCAATGCGCCTCCTACACCCCGTTCGATAAAGACCAGTCGCCCTTCGATCAGCCGTTCACCCTGCGCCCGGCGCGGATGGACGCCGACCTTGCCCTGCTGGCAACGCGCTTCGACTGCATTCGCACTTATTCGATGACGGGCCTTGAAGCGATCCCGGAACTGGCACGCAAACATGGCCTGAAAGTGATGCTGGGGGCGTGGGTCAACGCCAACCCCGAGGACACGGCCAAGGAGGTCAAGGCGCTGATTGCGGCCGCCAATGCGTATCCGGATGTTGTCACCGCTGTGATTGTCGGTAACGAGACGTTGTTACGCAAAGAGGTCACCGGGCCCCAACTGGCAACGCTGATCCGCCAGGTGAAAGCAGCGGTGAAGCAGCCAGTGACTTATGCCGACGTCTGGGAATATTGGCTGCAGTACCCGGAAGTCGCGCCTGCGGTGGATTTCCTGACCATCCATTTATTGCCGTACTGGGAAGACAACCCCAAGAGCATCGATGACGCGCTGGCTCATGTGGCGCAGATTCACGACACCTTCGCCAGGCAATTCGCCCCCAGGGACATTTTCATCGGCGAGACCGGCTGGCCCAGCGAAGGGCGCCAGCGGGAAACTGCCCTGCCCAGCCGGGTAAATGAGGCGAAGTTCATCCGCAGTTTTGTCGCCATGGCCGAGCAAAACGGCTGGCGCTACAACCTGATCGAAGCCTTCGACCAACCGTGGAAGCGCGAGGCCGAGGGGGCAGTGGGCGGTTACTGGGGGCTGTTCGATGCCGATCGTCTGGAGAAAGGCGTGCTGGCGGGGCCGGTGTCCAACCTGCCCTACTGGCCGTTTTGGCTGGCAGTGAGCGGCGTGATCAGCCTGTTGGCTCTGGTCGTCGCCGGACGCGTCACCGAACAGCGCAGTGCGCTGATCCTGCCGATATTGGCGGTGTTCGGAGGATGCTGCATTGCGACCTGGGGCGAGCTTGCGCGGGTCACCAGTCGCTTTGCAGGCGAATACCTTTGGGCTGTAGTGTTGGTCGTGCTCAATCTGCTGGTGCTGGCCCATGCGTCGCTCACACTGTCGGCGAAGAACGGATGGCGCGGACGAGCGTTCATGTGGTTCGACGCACGGGCGGGCTGGTGGCTGGGAGCAAGCGGGTTCGCGGCGGCGGTGATGATGTTGGCCATGGTGTTCGACCCGCGCTATCGCAGCTTCGCCACGGCGACCTTGTGGCTGCCCGCCCTCTTCTATCTGTTACGGCCGGTCAGCGTGCCAAAACGTGAAGTGATCTTGCTGGCGTTCATCGTCGGCGTCGGCATCGCCCCGCAATTGTTTCGAGAAGGGCTCAGTAACCCGCAGGCTCTGGCATGGGCCTTGGTCAGCGTGGTGATGACCCTGGCACTGGTGCGCAGTGTGCGAAACACATTGTGTTACCGATGACGGCATTCCAAAACAGAATACGGGTAACACGGAAACAGAATGGGCTGCGCCGAAGACTTGAAAAAACGTCAAGCATTCTCAAACGATTGATTTAAAAAGGTTTTTAAAAGTTGGCACGGTACCTGCTATATCTCCTGCATAACAAGAACAAAATGTGAAAACCCAATAAAAATAAGATGAATCGGCTCTGACATAACAAGAACAACGGTACAGAGACGCAGCCAACTGATTTTTTTGGAGTAGATGTGCTTTACAGGGGCCCTGGCCCCACAACCCGACAGAGAACAATAAAACTACCTTCAGGTAGCGTCCGGAATGGGTTGGATCCTCGCCTCAGGCCAAGGATCGAAGCAGATAAGCGCTCAAAAAAATACGTTTGCTCTTGTATCCCGGATGGGGATCACTGAAGAACGCTGTGAAGGGACTGGTTGCCAAAAACAACAATAGACCGCCCTACAACAATAAGAAAAGAGCACGTGCAACGATTTAAAGGGGAGCCTCGGCTCCCCTTTATGCTGTCTGGGGTTTGACGTTGCGAAAAGCTTCGCGCTGCCCGGGATGGCGTCCGAGCGCAGCGGTAGTGAAATCGGTCAATGCGGTGTGTCAGGTCGACCTTGGCGTCCGGTTTTGCTGCCGGTTCCCGGCCGATCGCGAGCAAGCTTGCTCCTACGCCTTCGGCAGAAGCTGGTTGTGGCGGTTGTCAGGCTTTTAATTCTGGCCGCAGGCCGTAGCAAGCTTGCTCGCGATCTGCTGCGCAGCGGCAGTGAAACCTGACGACGCCGTATACCTGACACACCCAATTGACCGATTTCATTGCAGCTGCGCTCGGACGCGACCCCGGGCAGAATCAGAGCGGATCACTGCGCCCGCACCAGCCGCAGCCCCGCAATCACCACCGCAAACACCGCCAGACTCGCCGTGTACAGCACCAGCGACAGCACGCCCAGCATCAGCGCGATGCCCGCGAGCACCCGCCCCGCCCTTTTTGGCACAAAGAAGGCGATCAGCGACGTCACCAGCGCGCCCCAGCCGAACACGCCGAAGTGAATCAGCAGGCCCAGGTTCGAACGCACCACGCATTGCCATTTCAAGGCATCGTCCGAGCACAGCCCTACCCACTGCACATCCTCCATCAGCCCGTAACGCAGCCCGTAAGAGAGAGCCAGCCACAGGGCCAGGGCAATGAGCGAGACAACCAGCGGCAGACGACGGGACACAGAACGCTCCAAAGCGCAAAAACGACGCCCAGCATAGCCGCACTCACCCCGCCACAAGAACAGGCACAACAACCTTCACACTTTATAAGCACAACATGACACGCCAAGCGGGCCAGAACGTGTATTGTCGCCTAGGATTTGCAGGGGGTACGGCCGGGTGTAAATGCAGATTGCCATTACGGCACTTTTGTCATCGCCCTCCGGTCATAGCCTGCGTATCTCAACAGCACTTCTTTCCCAAGGGATTTAGTCATGCTTCGTTTTCTACGCCTCGCCGCCCTGTCTGGCGGCCTGTTCTTGAGTGCGTCCGTGATGGCGGTCGATGTCGATCCGTCCAGCTATGGCTACCCTCTGACCAACCCGTTCGAGGCGACCATCGCCACGACGCCTCCAGATTTGCGTGCAAAAGTCCCTGACGATGCCGACATCGATCAGGACGACTACAGCCTGACCCTGCGTCCGGATCGCGAATTTACCCTGCCGGACAACTTCTGGGCGGTGAAAAAACTGCGTTACCGCCTGGCCAAACAGGACCACCCGGCGCCGCTGATCTTCCTGATCGCAGGCACCGGCGCGCCATACAACAGCACCCTCAATGAGTACCTCAAGCGTCTGTATTACGGAGCCGGGTACAACGTCGTACAGCTGTCGTCGCCTACCAGCTACGACTTCATGAGCGCTGCCTCACGCTTTGCCACCCCCGGCGTGACCACTGAAGACGCTGAAGACCTCTACCGCGTCATGCAGGCCATACGCGCACAGCAGAATAAGCTTCAGGTCACCGAGTATTACCTCACCGGTTACAGCCTGGGCGCTCTGGACGCGGCGTTCGTCAGCAAGCTGGACGAGACCCGTCGCAGCTTCAACTTCAAGAAAGTGCTGCTGATCAACCCGCCGGTCAATCTCTACACCTCGATCACCAACCTGGACAAAATGGTCCAGACCGAGGTTAAAGGCATCACCAACAGCACCACCTTCTATGAGCTGGTGCTGCAAAAGCTGACCCGTTACTTCCGCGAAAAAGGCTACATCGACCTTAACGACGCGCTGCTCTATGACTTCCAGCAGTCCAAGCAGCACCTGTCCAACGAACAGATGGCCATGCTGATCGGCACCTCGTTCCGCTTCTCGGCGGCTGACATTGCCTTCACCTCGGACTTGATCAACCGTCGCGGCCTGATCACTCCGCCGAAGACGCCGATCAGCGAAGGCACCAGCCTCACGCCGTTCCTCAAGCGTGCGCTGCAATGCGACTTCGACTGCTACGTCACCGAACAGGTGATCCCGATGTGGCGCGCCCGCACCGACGGCGGCAGCCTGCTGCAGCTGGTCGATCAGGTCAGCCTGTATGCCCTCAAGGATTACCTGAGCACCAGCAAGAAGATCGCCGTGATGCATAACGCCGACGACGTGATCCTGGGGCCTGGCGACCTCGGATTCCTGCGCAAGACCTTTGGCGATCGCCTGACCGTTTATCCCTACGGCGGTCATTGCGGCAACATGAACTATCGCGTCAACAGCGACGCCATGCTGGAGTTTTTCCGTGGCTAAACGTCTATTGCTTATCGCTGCCCTGCTCTGCGCAGGCGCTGTTCACGCGGCCGATGCGCCGATTGTCTCCCAGGCGCAACCGGTCAAACGGGTCGACAACCCGGACGGTTTCACCGAGCCGCTGAAGTCGCTGAAATTCAACCCCGGCCTGGACGCCCAGGAGTTCGAGCGCTCCTCGCTCAACGCCCTCAATGTCTACGACCCGCTGGAATCGTGGAACCGTCGGGTCTACCACTTCAATTACCGCTTCGATGAGTGGGTGTTTCTGCCGGTGGTCAACGGCTATAAATACGTGACCCCAAGTTTTCTGCGTACCGGCGTGAGCAACTTCTTCAGCAACCTGGGCGACATCCCCAACCTGCTCAACAGCCTGTTGCAATTCAAGGGCAAGCGCTCGCTGGACACCACGGGCCGACTGATCATCAACACGACCATTGGCGTCGCGGGCTTGTGGGACGCGGCCACCTGGATGGGCCTGCCCAAACAGAGCGAAGACTTCGGCCAGACCCTGGGCTTCTATGGCGTGCCTGCCGGGCCGTATCTGGTGCTGCCGATCCTCGGGCCCTCTAACCTGCGTGACACCGGCGGCCTGGTGTTCGACTTCACCGCCGAATCGCAGATCAACTTCCTGAACGTGGCGCAGGTCAGCCAGGATCATCCGGAGCTGTACCTGCTGCGTGCCATTGACCGCCGCTACACCACCAGCTTCCGCTACGGCCAGATGAACTCGCCGTTCGAGTATGAGAAGGTGCGGTACGTGTACACCGAAGCGCGCAAGCTGCAGATTTCCGAGTGATGAACGCCTGCCGGTCACACTGCTGATCGGCGCTGGTTAACCCTGTGGGAGCGAATTCATTCGCGAGAAGTCGGCACAGTCGATAAATTTCTGTCGAATGTACTGGCGTCTCGCGAATGAATTCGCTCCCACAGAGAATCACATTAATCCTGAAAACCATCTAACAACCCGATCAATCCCTCGCAAAAACGTCACCCATCCATCGCATCAATAGGCATACCATAGGCGCCATTCCCATTCTTCTCGGAGTGAGCCTCATGACTCAATATCGCAAAGTGCTGTCCATGCAGAGCGGCCAGCCGACCTCGGACGGCGCCGGCGTCAAGCTGACTCGCGTCTTCGGCGGTCCGGGTATCGAGGCGTTCGACCCCTTCCTGATGCTCGATGAGTTCGGCTCTGACAAGGCTGACGATTACATCGCCGGCTTTCCGCCACACCCCCACCGCGGCTTCGAAACCGTGACCTACATGCTCGAAGGCCGCATGCGCCACGAGGACCATATGGGCAACGTCGGCCTGCTGCAGGGCGGCGGTGTGCAGTGGATGACCGCTGCCCGCGGCGTGATTCACAGCGAAATGCCCGAGCAGGAAGAAGGCGTGATGCGCGGCTTTCAGCTGTGGCTGAATTTGCCGGGCAAATCGAAAATGGGCGATGCCGGTTACGACGATATTCAGCCCGAGCGCATCCCGCGCATCACCACGCAGAACGGCGTTGACGTTGTGGTGATCGCAGGTCTCTTCGACGACGGCCAGGTGCAGCAAGCAGGCGCCGTGCAGCGTCCGGACACCGAGCCGCAGTATTTCGACTTCCACATCCCGGCCGGCCAGTCGGTCAGCCCAAAGGTGCCTGAAGGCCATCGCGTGCTGCTGTATGTGTACGAAGGTGAAGCGGAAATCGCCGGACAATCACAAAAGCTCGGCAAGAGCCGTCTGGCGCGGCTGTCGGAAAATGGCGAGCTGAAGCTGAGCGCATCGGTCGACACCAAAGTGCTGCTGATCGCAGGCAAACCGCTGGGCGAGCCGATCGTGCAATACGGTCCGTTCGTGATGAACACCCGCGAAGAGATCGAACAAGCGTTGCGCGATTTTCGCGATGACAAATTGACGGCGTAAACAATCGCCCGATAACTACGATCCTGTAGGAGCGCGCTTGCCCGCGATGGGCGGTCTGCCTGTGACATATGCGCCTCTGACCTACCGCAATCGCGGGCAAGCGCGCTCCTACACCTGATCCCGGCCTATCGGATGAATCCGTCTTCACACGATCCCCAAAAACCGCATCAAATCCTCTCGCTGGGCCATCGCATCGCGGCGTCCCAACTCTATCAATTCGCTGCAATACCCCGATTCAAACAGCAGATAACTCAGCACCCCTGCCCCGCTGGTCTTGGTTGCTCCCGGCCCACGCAGAAACGTGCGCAGGGCCGACGGCAGCTCGCGGCGATGGCGGGCGGCGATTTCATCCAGTGGCTGGCTCGGCGAAATCACCAGCACCTCCACCGGCGCCAGAGACTGTGCAGGCGTGGGCTGCTCGCTGATGTGCGGCGACGGCTCGGGAGGCGTCGGCAGCATGCGGCTGAGCAGGTTCAGCCGTTCCAGCAGCTCGATGTCGCTTTCAAGGCTGTCGATGAACGTGCTGTTGAGCATGTGCCCGCTGATCTGCGCCAGGCTTGGCTGTGCGCCGCTGACCGTGCGCTTGACCGCCACGTTCGCGCCTGGCCCGCGCGGGTTGCCGCTGACGCCCACCACCAGCACGCGGTTGGCGCCCAGGTGTAATGCCGGGCTGATCGGCGCCGACTGCCGCACGGCGCCATCGCCAAAGTATTCATCTTCCAGCTTCACCGGGGCGAACAGCAGCGGAATCGCCGAGCTGGCCAGCAAGTGATCGACCGTCAGACGCGTCGGCAGGCCGATCCGCCGATGACGCAACCAGGAATCGATGGTGCCCTTGCCCTGATAGAACGTGACCGCCCTCCCCGACTCATAACCGAACGCCGTGACCGCCACCGCACGTAAATGGCGGGACTCGATGGCCTCGTCGATGCCGGAAAGATTCAGCCGCTCATTGAGCAGGTCCTTGAGCGGCGAGCTGTTGAGCAGCGCTACCGGCACCTGCTTGCGACCAATGCCGAGCAGACTGCGGGCGAAGAATCGCGCGGCCTGACGAACCACTCCCGACCAGTCGCTGCGCAGCACCTGATGGCTGCGAAAGCTTTGCCAGAAGTCGGTAAGCTCGTGGATGGCGGTGCGAAACTGCGTGGCGCCGCTGGCGAGTTTCACTGCGTTGATGGCGCCGGCGGAGGTGCCGACGATCACCGGAAACGGGTTCTTCGCGCCCACCGGCAGCAGGTCGGCGATGCCGGCCAGTACCCCGACCTGATAGGCCGCGCGGGCACCGCCGCCGGAAAGGATCAACCCGGTGACCGATTCCAGGCCCACCGGGGTGGTTGAAGCGCTGTTGACTGGTTTTTGTTCTGTTGCGCTTGTCGTCATATAGGCTCAGCTCTCGTGTTCAACCACGCTTGTTGTACAGTTTCGGCTCGCCCGGCGGCCGGCTCTTGAAACGCCGGTGCGCCCACAGGTACTGCTCGGGACATTCGGTCACGGCGCGCTCGACCCACTGGTTGATGCGGATGCAGTCGGCCTCATCGCTCTCGCCGGGGAAATCGGCGAGTGGCGGATGAATCACCAGTTTGTATCCGCTGCCATCGGCTAGACGCTCCTGAGTGAACGGCACCACCAAGGCGCGGCCCAGGGTCGCGAATTTGCTGGTGGCCGGTACGGTGGCGGCCTGAATGCCGAACAGCGGCACGAAAATACTCTGCTTGGCGCCGTAGTCCTGATCGGGCGCGTACCAGATGGCGCGGCCCTTGCGCAGTTGCTTGATCATGCCGCGCACGTCTTCGCGCTCGACGGCGATGGAATCCAGGTTGTGTCGCTCACGGCCGCGACGCTGAATGTAGTCGAACAGGGCGTTCTTGTGTTCGCGGTACATGCCGTCGATGGTGTGCTGCTGACCGAGCAGGGCCGCGCCGATTTCAAGCGTGGTGAAGTGCAGCGCCATGAGGATCACGCCCTGCCCTTGCTCGTGCGGCTGCTTGAGGTGCTCGATCCCTTCGATGTGGGCGAGCCTGGCCAGGCGTTGCGGGCTCCACCACCAGCTCATGGCCATCTCGAAAAAGGCGATGCCGGTGGAGGCGAAGTTTTCCTTGAGCAGGCGCTTGCGCTCGGCTTTTGAATACTGCGGGAAACACAGCTCAAGATTGCGCGCCGCGATGATCCGCCGGTCGGTGGCGAAGTAATACATGATCCCGCCCAGCGCCCGGCCAATCAGCACCAGCGCACGAAACGGCAATTGCACGATCAGCCAGAGCAAGCCCAGCCCCAGCCACAGCGGCCAAAAGCGGGGATGAAGAAAGTAAGCTCGAAAACGCGGGCGATCCATTACAGCTTCCGTCAGGGCAAAGGCGGGCATTCTACATCGGTTCGGCGCTGCCTGTGACGCTTCGTCAGGTGCCCCCTCCCTTGCGACTCGCGGGCGTTCTCGTTATAAGTCTCGGCACTTTTAGCGACAAGCCGCTGTATGCCGACATGAGCCAAATCGAATTGCAAGACAAGGAACCCGTGTTCCAGTTGAAGGGCAGCATGCTGGCCATCACCGTGCTGGAACTGGCCCGCAACAACCTTGAAGCGCTGGATCGTCAGCTGGCGGCCAAGGTCGCCCAGGCGCCGAATTTCTTCAGCAACACCCCGCTGGTGTTGGCGCTGGACAAGCTGCCGCCCAACGAAGGCGCGATCGATCTGCAAGCGATGATGCGCGTGTGCCGCCATCACGGCCTGCGCACCCTGGCCATCCGCGCCAACCGCATCGAAGACATCGCCGCCGCCATCGCCATTGACCTGCCCGTATTGCCCCCCTCGGGTGCGCGGGAAAGACCCCTCGATCCGACGGAAGGCGAAATAAAGAAAAAGCCCGAAGTGGTGGAAAAACCGCCGGAGCCCTTGATCAAGCCGACCAAGATAATCACGGCTCCCGTGCGCGGCGGTCAGCAGATCTACGCGCAGGGTTCGGACCTGGTGGTGATTTCCTCGGTCAGTCCTGGTGCGGAACTTCTCGCCGATGGCAACATCCATGTGTATGGCCCCATGCGGGGTCGCGCACTGGCGGGCATCAAGGGCGATACCAAAGCCCGCATTTTCTGCCAGCAGATGGTCGCCGAACTGGTCTCCATCGCAGGCCATTACAAGGTCGCCGAAGACCTGCGACGCGACCCTCTGTGGGGTGCCGGGGTACAAGTCAGTCTGTCTGGCGATGTGTTGAACATCGTCCGCCTTTAACGGATACTGCGCCATTTTCAAAGCCACGCTGATTCGCTGACGATTCGATGCAAATGACGTAGCCGCTCAACCGGTCCCACGTTTTCATTTTTGCTCATTTTTGGTGACATCACGCGGGGCTATTCAGGGGCTCGACGAGTCCTTTTTCCTCTAGGGGTGATTCACCTTGGCCAAGATTCTCGTGGTTACATCCGGCAAGGGTGGTGTGGGCAAGACCACCACCAGCGCCGCTATCGGTACCGGCCTCGCACTGCGCGGCCACAAAACAGTCATCGTCGACTTCGACGTCGGTCTGCGTAACCTCGACCTGATCATGGGTTGCGAGCGTCGCGTGGTGTATGACTTCGTCAACGTGGTCAACGGCGAAGCCAACCTGCAACAGGCCCTGATCAAGGACAAGAAGATCGAAGGCCTGTTCGTCCTGGCTGCCAGCCAGACCCGTGACAAGGACGCGCTGACCAAAGAAGGCGTTGAAAAAGTCCTGATGGAGCTCAAGGAAACCTTCGAGTACGTCGTCTGCGACTCGCCTGCCGGTATCGAAACAGGCGCTCACCTGGCGATGTATTTCGCGGATGAAGCCATTGTCGTGACCAACCCGGAAGTCTCCTCGGTGCGCGACTCGGACCGCATGCTGGGCCTGCTGGCCAGTAAATCCCGTCGTTCCGAGCGTGGCGAAGATCCCATCAAGGAGCACCTGCTGCTGACCCGCTACAACCCCGAGCGCGTAAGCAAAGGCGAGATGCTGGGCGTGGAAGACGTCAAGGAAATCCTGGCGGTGACCCTGCTGGGGGTGATCCCGGAGTCTCAGGCAGTATTGAAGGCCTCCAACCAGGGCGTGCCGGTCATCCTCGACGACCAGAGCGACGCCGGTCAGGCGTACAGCGATGCCGTCGACCGCCTGTTGGGCAAAGATCGCGAGCACCGCTTCCTGGACGTACAGAAAAAAGGATTTTTCGAACGCCTGTTCGGGGGTAACTAATGAACATTTTTGACTTCTTTCGTGCCAACAAAAAGCCCAGTACCGCATCGGTCGCGAAAGAGCGTCTACAGATCATCGTGGCGCATGAACGCGGCCAACGCAGTACCCCGGATTACCTGCCTGCCCTGCAGAAGGAACTGGTTGAAGTGATCCGTAAATACGTCCAGATCGAGGACGATAAAGTGCAGGTTGCGCTCGACAATGAGGGCAGCTACTCGATCCTGGAACTCAACATCACCCTGCCTGATCGTTAACCGAACAGGCAGTCGCCACGGCGGCTCGCTCGTCCTGATCTCTTCACCGGGATGAGGGTGAGCGAGCCGCCGTTGGCGTTTGTATCTACGCCGATTTCTGCTCCGAGATTGCTTTTCGCTACGAGGCTGTTCAATGCCGCTGTCCAATGTTCACATTCTCCATCAGGACGATGCCGTGCTGGTGGTGAACAAGCCCACCCTGCTGCTCTCAGTGCCTGGCCGCGCCGACGACAACAAGGATTGCCTGATCACGCGCCTGCAGGAAAACGGCTATCCCGACGCGCTGATCGTCCATCGGCTGGACTGGGAGACCTCCGGGATCATCCTGCTGGCGCGTGATGCCGACACCCATCGTGAGTTATCTCGGCAGTTTCACGACCGGGAAACCGAAAAGGCCTACACGGCGCTGGCCTGGGGGCAACCTGAGCTGGACAGTGGCAGTATCGACTTGCCTCTGCGTTACGACCCGCCGACCAAGCCTCGGCATGTGGTGGACCATGAGTTCGGCAAACATGCGTTGACGTTCTGGAAGGTGTTGGAGCGGTACGACACGCACTGTCGGGTGGAGCTAACGCCGATTACCGGGCGCTCGCATCAGTTGCGGGTGCATATGTTGTCGATCGGGCATCCGTTGTTGGGGGACGGGTTGTACGCCGATCCCGAGGCGCTGGCGGCGTATCCGCGGTTGTGTCTGCACGCGAGCATGTTGACGTTTACGCATCCGGTGAGCAAAGAGCGGATGCGGTTTGAGTGTCCGGCGCCGTTTTGAGGGGTTGGCTTTAGAGGGTGACGCTGAAGCCCTTCGGGCCTGTCGCGGGCAAGCGCGCTCCTACATTTGTTTAAACGTGCCATGGCCTGATGGACCGAGTTGTTAGCCTTGGCGCAAGGCTTTAGAGGCTGGCGACGCGGTACATCAGAATGCGGCACGTTGCAAAAAATGTAGGAGCGCGCTTGCCCGCGATAGCGCCCAAAGGGCATCCGTGTAGCGCCCTAAAGCCAACACCTGACAACCATTTCAACCTTTCCATAAGCGCGCTCGCTCCGACGGTAATACGCCTGTAAACTCCCGCCATTGCTGTCTGGAGTAACTTATGCGCGAAGAGTTGAACCAAGGCCTGATCGACTTCCTCAAGGCCTCTCCCACCCCGTTTCACGCCACCGCCACCCTGGTGCAACGTCTCGAAGGCGCAGGTTTTCAGCGCCTGGACGAACGCGAGCCATGGCGCACCGAAGCCGGTGGCCGCTACTACGTCACCCGCAACGACTCCTCGATCGTCGCCTTCAAACTCGGCCGCCTGTCGCCCCTGCTCGGCGGCATCCGCCTGGTCGGCGCCCACACCGACAGCCCGTGCCTGCGGGTCAAACCGCAGCCTGAACTGCAACGCCAAGGCTTCTGGCAGCTCGGCGTTGAAGTCTACGGCGGCGCCCTGCTCGCCCCCTGGTTCGACCGCGACCTGTCCCTGGCCGGCCGCGTCACCTTCCGCCGTGACGGCAAGGTCGAGAGCCAGCTGATCGACTTCAAGCAACCGATCGCGATCATTCCCAACCTGGCGATCCACCTCAACCGCGCTGCCAACGAGGGCTGGCCGATCAACGCGCAGAACGAACTGCCGCCGATCCTCGCCCAGGTAGCCGGTGATGAACGTGCAGACTTCCGCGCCCTGCTGACCGACCAGCTGGCACGTGAGCACGGCCTGAACGCCGACGTGGTGCTCGATTACGAGCTGAGCTTCTACGACACCCAGAGCGCCGCGGTCATCGGCCTCAATGGCGACTTCATCGCTGGCGCACGCCTTGACAACCTGCTGTCGTGCTTCGCCGGCCTGCAGGCGTTGCTCAATGCCGAAGGTGAAGAAACCTGCGTGCTGGTCTGCACCGACCACGAAGAAGTCGGTTCGACCTCGGCCTGTGGCGCTGACGGCCCGATGCTGGAGCAAGTGCTGCAGCGTCTGCTGCCAGAGGGCGACGACTACGTGCGCACGGTACAGAAATCGCTGCTGATTTCCGCCGACAACGCCCACGGCGTGCACCCCAACTACGCCGAGAAACACGACGGCAACCACGGCCCGAAACTCAACGCCGGCCCCGTGATCAAGGTCAACAGCAACCAGCGCTACGCCACCAACAGCGAAACCGCCGGCTTCTTCCGTCATCTGTGCATGGCCGAAGAAGTTCCGGTGCAGAGTTTCGTGGTGCGCAGCGACATGGCTTGTGGCTCGACCATCGGCCCGATCACCGCCGGTCACCTGGGCGTGCGGACCGTGGACATCGGCCTGCCGACCTTCGCCATGCACTCGATCCGCGAACTGGCCGGTAGCCAGGACCTCGCGCATCTGGTCAAGGTGCTGACGGCGTTCTATGCCAGTGCCGAGTTGCCTTAAGACCATTACGCGGGCACTCCCAATCTGATGGTCAATGCCTTCTGTGGGAGCCCGCTTGCTGGCTAAAGCGGTGGGTCAGTTATAGGTGCATTAGCTGACGCTCCCTCTTCGCAAGCAAGCTGGCTCCCACAATGTGATGTAACGCCCCTGCCGACTCGAGGTTGATGACCCGGTGACTGCCTTTTCTCGCACCCACACCCTGTCGCGCCTGCTGCTGATCTGTCTGCTGGCGCTGTTCCCGTTCGCGTTCACTCAGGCCGCCGGGCTGCCCAGTCTGCTGAGCGGTCAGAAAGCCCAGCCGCAAGCGCAGGAGCCCTTGGGCCAGTCGCTGGATGAGGTGATCACTGCCCTTGAAAACGATCAGCAGCGCGCCAGGTTGCTGGACGATCTGAAGAAACTGCGCGACGCCACGAAAAAAGCTCAACCCGCCGCCGAACAAGGCGTGCTGGGCCTGATCGGCAGCACCTTGTCGGAATTCGAGAAGCAGTTCACCGGTGACGACAGCCCCGTCAGTCGCTGGGGAGACGAGATTTCTCTGGCCGAGCAAGAGCTGATCGACCTGATGCTGCCAGCCAATCAGTGGTGGCCGATCATCTTCGGTTTCGCCGTGGTGATCGCCCTGTGGAGTCTGTTGGCGGCAGCGCTTATCTGGCTCAGTCATCGGGTGCGAGTGCGTTTCGGGCTGTCGGAGGAGTTACCGCAGCATCCTCGTCCTACCGACATGCTACGTTTTGCCCTGCGCAAGTTAGGCCCGTGGTTGATTGCGTTGGTGATCACGATATACCTGAGCTATTCGCTGCCGCCGTCGCTGGGGCGTGATCTGGCGATGGTGCTGGCCTACGCATTGGTGGTCGGCACGCTGTTCTCGGCGATCTGCGTGATTGCGTTTTCCCTGCTCGACGGCCCTCATCGTCATCAGGCGTTGTACATCCTGCGCCATCAGGCCTTTCGACCGCTGTGGTGGATCGGCAGTTTTGCCGCGTTCGGAGAAGCCTTGAGCGATCCGCGGCTGGTGGCGAGCCTGGGCGTGCATCTGGCGCACACCACGGCGACCTTGGCCAATGTCATGGCAGCGGTGTCCACGGGTCTGTTTATCATCCGTTTCCGCCGTCCCATCGCGCACTTGATCCGCAACCAGCCATTGGCCAGACGCCTGAAACGCCGAGCCCTGAGCGACACCATCGAGATCATCGGCAGCTTCTGGTACTTGCCTGCGCTGGTCCTGGTGGGTGTGTCGCTGTTCGCCACGTTCTTCTCGGCGGGCGACACCAGCACGGCCTTGCGCCAGTCGCTGATCTGCACCGTGTTGCTGGTGCTGTGCATGGTCATCAACGGGCTGGTACGGCGCCATTCGCTGAAGCCCTCTCACGGCCATAAACGCCATGCGTTGTATTCCGAGCGCCTGAAAAGTTTTTTCTACACCGTGGTGCATCTGCTGGTCTGGCTCGTGTTCATCGAGTTGGGGCTGCGGGTCTGGGGCCTGTCGCTGATTCGTTTTTCAGAAGGCGATGGCCATGACATCAGCGTGCGCATCTTGGGTCTGGCGACCACGCTGATGTTCGCCTGGCTGGTGTGGATACTGGCCGACACCGCGATTCATCATGCCCTCACCCGCTCGCGCAAAGGCCTGGCGAACGCGCGCGCGCAAACGATGATGCCGCTGATCCGCAACGTGCTGTTCGTGACCATTTTCATCATCGCGGTGATCGTTGCGCTGGCGAATATGGGCATGAACGTCACGCCCTTGCTGGCCGGTGCCGGTGTGATCGGTCTGGCCATCGGTTTCGGTGCGCAGTCGCTGGTGGCGGATCTGATCACCGGCCTGTTCATCATCATCGAGGACTCCCTGGCCATCGATGACTACGTCGATGTCGGCGGCCATCTGGGCACGGTTGAAGGCCTGACGATTCGCACCGTGCGCCTGCGCGACATCGACGGGATCGTGCACACCATTCCGTTCAGCGAGATCAAGAGCATCCAGAACTACTCCCGCGAGTTCGGCTACGCGATCTTCCGCATCGCGATTCCGTCGAACATGAACATCGACGATGCGTTGAAGATGATTCGTGACGTGGGCCAGAAGATGCGCACAGATCCACTGCAACGGCGCAACATCTGGTCGCCGCTGGAGATTCAAGGGGTGGAGAGTTTCGAGTCGGGCAACGCCATTCTGCGTGCGCGCTTCAAGACCGCGCCGATCAAGCAATGGGAAGTGTCGCGAGCATTCAACCTGTCGCTCAAGCGTTATCTGGATGAAGCCGGAATGGACCTGGCCACGCCGCGCCTGAATGTGCAGGTCAGCACCAGTGGCGGCAGTGTGAGCGGGGTTCGCGGGAAGCAGGATGAAGCGTGAGGTGACTGACTCGCCAGTCTGTCACTGCGTGCTCACTCCCACCGTTGAAGCACTCACCGCCCCAAAGCAACGTAAACGGCAATGAAAAACACGAAACCCCTGTAGCAGTCCGGCTCGCCAGCGACATCCGTGTGGTCGCTGCCGCCGACAAGTCGGACTGCTGCAGGGGTTTCGCATTTGAGGTTGAACGTCAGATCAAGGCGTCGTCGCCGCCGTGGTGTTGTCCTTGAACATCGCCGCGAAGCGCTGTTTGTTGGCCGCGTAGTAGTCGGCGGTCACCTTCTCGGCCGAACTGGAGCGCGCTTCCAGCATCATCTTTTGCAGATCGTCCTTGGGAATGGAGTAATGAGCGAAGAACTGCGCCACCTTCGGATACTGCTCGCTGAATCCCTTACGGCCAAAGGCGTGAATCTGCTCGGCGCCGCCGAACAGGTGCTCCGGGTCATCCAGATAGCGCAGCGGGTATTTGGAGAACATCCAGTGCGGGCTCCAGGCGTTGACCAGTGACCACTTGCCGCGTTTGAGGTTGCGATCCAGCTCGCTCAACATGCCGGTTTCCGAAGACGCGACCATCTTGTAGCCGACGATTTTCTTGTCGTTGAGCACCTTCTCGGTGAGCTTGTACTGGCCGTTGCCCACTTCGGAGGTGAGGATCTTGCCGTCGAACTTCTCGCTGATGCCCGGCTTGTTCAAATCGGCCAGGCTTGCGACTTCGCTGGCTGGCACGATGTCTGGCACCGCCATGCCGATCCGGCCCTCATACAACACGCCCAGGTCTTCGATCTTGTCCTTGTACTTGTCGTAGAAGGCCTTGTGCGTACCGGGCAGCCAGACCATCGGAATCATGTCGATGTTGCCGTTGGCCATGGCCTGGAACTGGATGCCGATGTCGGCCATGACCAGTTTGACCGGCTGCTTGAGCTGATCCTCCAGCACCAGCGTCGCCAGCTTGACCGTGATCTCGGTGTCCGACCAATTGACCCATCCGATGCGCACCGGCGGCTGTTCTGCCGCCTGGCCTGCCGCGCTGAACAGACTCGCAGTCGCCAATGCGACACCTGCTAACCAACCAATACTTTTTTTCTTATACGGCGAATAAGCAACCATCGTGCATCTCCCCTGTTGTGTATGGATGTAACTGGGTGTGGCAGTGAAAGTGGTGAATCGCGCCGGTCTGAGCCAGCTGACTGCGCCGATCTTATCCACACACTCGGTAGGGACGCAAGGGAAATGTACACCTACGTCAGATCCAGTTGACACCTGTGTACATTCCTCCTAATTTCATCTCAAACCGAGCCTGACCTTCACCCGAGGAGCGCAACACGATGTCCAGCGATCCACTGCTGCAGCCCTACAAGATCAAGCACCTGACCCTGCGTAATCGCATCATCACCACATCCCATGAACCGGCCTACCCGGTGGACGGCATGCCCAAGGACCTGTATCGGGCGTATCACGTGGAGCGCGCCAAGGCTGGCGTGGCGCTGACGATGACCGCAGGCTCGGCGGCGGTTTCACGGGACAGCCCGCCAGTGTTCAACAACGTGCTGGCGTACAAGGACGAGGTGGTGGGCTGGCTGAAGGATTTGACCGACGAATGCCACGAACACGGCGCGGCGGTGATGATCCAGCTGACGCACCTGGGCCGTCGCACCCGCTGGGACAAGGCTGACTGGCTGCCGGTGGTGTCGCCTTCGCACCGGCGCGAAGCGTCCCACCGCTCCTTTCCCAAACAGCTGGAAGACTGGGACATCCAGCGCATCATCAAGGACTACGTTGACGCTGCCGAACGCATGAAGGCCGCGGGCATGGACGGCCTTGAGCTTCAGGCCTACGGCCATTTGATGGACCAGTTCTGGTCGCCGCTGACCAATACCCTCGAAGGCCCCTACGGCGGCTCGCTGGAAAACCGCCTGCGCTTCACCTTCGACATCCTGCGTGGCATTCGCAAGCAATGCGGCGACGACTTCCTGCTGGGCGTGCGCTATACCGGCGACGAAGACTTGCCGGGTGGCTTTGGCGCCGAGGACGGCATCGCGATTTCCCACATGCTCAAGGACAGCGGGCTGGTGGACTTTCTCAACGTCGTCAAAGGCCACATCGACACCGATGCCGGGCTCACCGACGTGATCCCGATTCAGGGCATGCGCAACTCGCCGCACCTGGATTTTGCTGGCGAGATTCGCGCCGCCACCGGCTTCCCGACTTTTCACGCGGCGAAGATTCCGGACGTGGCCACCGCCCGCCACGCCATTGCCTCCGGCAAAGTCGACATGGTGGGCATGACCCGCGCGCACATGACCGACCCGCACATCGTGCGCAAGATCATCGAAAAACGTGAGGAAGAAATTCGCCCCTGCGTCGGCGCCAATTACTGCCTGGACCGCATCTATCAGGGCGGTGCTGCATATTGCATCCACAACGCTGCCACCGGTCGCGAGACCACCATGCCCCACGAAATCCCCAAGGCCGCGATCAAACGCAAGGTCGTGGTCATCGGCGCAGGCCCCGGCGGGCTGGAAGCGGCGCGGGTGGCGGGCGAGCGCGGGCATGACGTGACCGTGCTGGAAGCGGCCGATCAGCCGGGCGGGCAGATTCGCCTGACGGCCCTGAGTGAACGTCGTCGCGAGATGATCAGCATCATCGACTGGCGCATGGCCCAGTGCGAACGGCTGGGAGTGAAGTTTCAGTTCAACACCTGGGCCGAGGGCCAAACGGTGCTGGATCTGGAACCGGACGTGGTGATCGTCGCCACGGGCGGGCTGCCGGATACTGAGGTGCTCAAAGAAGGCAACGAACTGGTGGTTTCGGCGTGGGACATCATTTCCGGTGACGCCAAACCGGGCAAGAACGTGCTGATCTTCGACGACGCCGGCGATCACGCGGCGCTGCAAGCGGCTGAAGTCATCGCCCAGAGCGGCGCGCGACTGGAAATCGTCACACCGGATCGCGCCTTCTCGCCCGAAGTCATGGCCATGAACCTGGTGCCCTACATGCGCAGCCTGCAGGACCTGGACGTGGTGTTTACGGTGACCTACCGCGTGGAAGCCGTGAAACGACGCGATGGCAAACTGGCGGCGATCTTCGGCAGCGACTACGGCAAGGTCAACAAGGAACGCATCGTCGATCAGGTGGTGATCAACCACGGCACCCTGCCGATGGACGAGCTGTATTTCGAATTGCGTCCGCTTTCGAGCAACGAAGGCGCGGTGGAACAGCACGATTTGATTGCTGGCAAGGCGCAGAACCTGGTGACCAACCCTCAGGGGCGTTTTCAGCTGTTCCGGATTGGCGATGCGGTGGCGGCGCGCAATACCCACGCCGCGATCTACGATGCGCTGCGTTTGGTGAAGGATTTGTAGCTCGGACTTCGGTGTTGAACGCAAGATCTCGGTACGCCGCAGAACGTGTGGATACGCGGACCTGTGGGAGCGAATTCATTCGCGAGAGGACAGTACGTCCGATACACATGCATCGGATGTATGACCGCCTCGCGAATGAATTCGCTCCCACAGGTCTTCGTATCCGCCCGAATAAAAGTGTTGGCCCGTCAACGCGGGCGCGATCACATTCCTTTGCGTGCGATATCCGCTCCAGCCTGCAACGCTTGCCCGATCTGCTCTTCAAACCCTGCATCGATCAGGCTCTGCAACGCCGCGGCCGTGACCCCTTTATACGCCACCAGCGAATCGATCATTTCCTGCGGATCGTGATTGGCAAGCAACTGGCTGGCCGATACCACCACCCCTTTCGCTGCCTGCAGAGCAACGCTTTCAGGAATACCGGCGATCACCGCCTGCTGCGTCAGTGCGGTCATCAACAGCGCAGGAAATGCAGGCCCGGTGCCGGACAGCGCGCTCAGGTAATCGATGCCGTCTTCGGTCGGCACTCGGCTGGCAGTGCCCACGCATTCAAGCAATCCCTGAATGAATGCTACCTGGGCCTCATCCAACGTCTGCGCGCAATGCCAAGGCGTGAACGACTGCCTGATTTCAACCGCCGCATTGGCCATCGCCCGCACAACGACCCAAGCCCCGGTTGCCTCGCCGATCGCCTTGGCCGTGACGCCTGCCATCAGGGAAATGACCAGTTTGCCGGGCGCCTTGACGTTCAGCCCCTTGAACTGCTCGGGGCGAACGGAAAGCACGACCACATTGCAAGCGTCGACCAACGCCTGATTGTCCGCCAGCACATGGGCACCGCTTTGCGCCAGTGGATGACTGCCGGTGCGGTTGGACAAAAACAGCCGATCAGCCTCAATGAAACCGCTGTCCAGCATCGCCTGCGCCAATCCCCCGCCCAGCCAACCGGTCCCGCCGATGATGCCGATGCGCTTACTCACTGTGCGCCGTCTCCTCGAAGGTCTCGGCCAGCGGCACGAACTCGCCGGGCTCTTTTTCGGCGTAACCGAAGGCACCATAGAAGCGGTCGAGTTCGCGCTTCTTTGGTGCCTTGCCGGTAAAAATCGCGACGTAGTGTGGGATGCGTCTGAAACGCTCGGTAATGTCTTCGTTGGTTTTCATCGAGATGTAGCCGATCTGCGTCAGATAAATCGTCCGCGCTCGTGTGTCAGCGGCCTCGGGGTCGTAGCCGAAACGCCGGAACATCGCAGCCAGTGCATTGATACGCGAATCGTCGGCAGCAGCGATTTCCGAGGCGACTTCCTCGGACTGCAACGCCCAGCTGCGCACGGCGAATTCGAACTGAGAATCGAACAGCTCGGGGTTCAGCCAGCATTCAAAAACGTTGAGGATCGCTTCGGTGATGTTTTCCGCGTAGCTTTCGGATTGCTTGACCATACCGCCGGTGTTGTTGTCCTTCCACCGCGCCAGCAACGCGGCGAGCAATTGTTCGCGGTCCTGGAAGAACCAATAGAAGCTGGTGCGCGACAGGTTGAGGCGTTTGGCCAGGGGCATGACGCGAACGGCGTCCACCCCGGATTCCTTCAAGGCATCGTAGGCCGCTTCCAGCCACCCTTCGGCCGAACCGCGCCAGCCGGAGTCCTGGGATTTGCCTCGTTCTTTGCCTGCTACCGACATCTGATGTCGCCTTTGTTCGATTGTGAGTGAATGAACTGTACGCCCCTGATTTCTTGATGTACATCCGTGTACATTCGAATGACATTCAACCCCTCTTTCTGAATCAGGCGTAATCACCCATGCAGTCCGACGAGCTCCCGAAGAAGGTCAAAGGCTACCGACGCCTGATCCCTTCGATGACCGCCTTGCGGTGCCGTCGCCATCGAGACTCATCGCCAGTTAGTTGAAAAACGAACACCGGGTCATGGCATGAACGACGCATTATTCGCGCGCGAAGACATATTCAACACTGACGTGGATATCTTCCTTACCCAACACTGGATACTGGTCGGCGTCGCAGCGGATATCTCCGAGCCCGGCGATGTATCGACCCTCGACATCGGCAAATCCTCGATCAGTCTGGTACGCGATGACGACGAGCAGATTCAGGCATTTCGCAACGTCTGCCGCCATCGTGGCGCGCGGCTCAAGCCTGGGGGCAAGTCAGAACGGTAACTGGAAATTGGTGATCGAAAATAACCGCGAGTGTTATCACTGCGCAGGCACGCACCCGGAATTGACGGCGTCGTTCCTGCCCGAAGATTTTGGTTTCTGCGCCGAGGGGCTCAGCGAGGAGTCGCTGCAGGCGCTGGATGAATACGAACAACGCAACGCTGCCGCGAAGAAAAGCTGGGAAGACCAAGGCTTCGTCTGCGATGCCGTGGAGCATCTGGATGTCGACGCCGTGACGCAATTTCGCACCTGCGAGGGGTTGGGTGCCGAAGCGGGTTGGACGGGGCCGGTGGGTCGCTTGAGTCTGGAGCTGTTGAGCGAGTCAGTGCCGGATTTCAGAGAGCGCGAGGTCTTCACCTGCGGGCCGAAAGGCTACATGGACGCGGTCAAGGCGCTGCTGAAAAACGGCGGCTTCGATTTCGCCCATTACCACGAAGAAAGCTTCGACATCGCGGCGTTGATGCAAGAGCCGTTGATCGAAGCCGCCCCGAGTGTCGAACAGGGCCAAGCGCTGTTCACCGTCACCCTGTCCCGCTCCGGCAAGATCTTCAGCATGCCTGCGACCCAAACGGTATTGTCGGCAGCGAAAAAGGCCGGCGCGATCGTGCCGTCATCCTGCAGCCAAGGGGTATGCGCAAGACCGCGCTGCTGCAAGGGACGGTCGAGATGAACCACAACGGCGGAATTCGCCAGCGCGAGATCGACAAGGGGTTGCGGTTGTTGTGTTGCAGCAAGCCGACGTCGGATCTGGTGATTGATTTGTAGGTGATTGGACGACACCCTCCGGCCTGCAAATCGGATCTCCCGTGGGAGCGAATTCATTCGCGAGAGGCCTGTACATTCGACACATCGCTATCATCCGAACAGGCGTCTCGCGAAAAAATTCGCTCCCACAGGGTTTCTGCGTACGTCTGACAGAGCACGCTGGCTCAGAGCTCCCCCACCACCGCGCTCACATGAATCGCATCGTGCCGCCAATATTCCAGGTCGCAATCGATCAACCTCGCGCGCTGGTCATGGTTGACCCTGGCGATGCGCAAACCGGGGCTTCCGATCGACACCTTCAACGCCGCCGCTGCCTCAACGGGTAGCGCCGTCGGCACCATCTCGAAACGCACCTGACCGTAACGAATGTCGTAATGGCGGGCGTACAGTTCCGTCAGCGACTGGTTGAGGTCGAAATCCAGAATGTGCGGAAAATACTCAGGCTTGAGGTAATGCTCGACGTACAGCACCAGTCGCTCGTCGATACGGCGAGCGCGGCAGACCTGGATCACGCTGGACAGCGCGGGCAATTGCAGCAAGCCGCAGATCGCCGCCGAGGCCGGTTGCAGGCGCGCGGAAATCACTTGGGTGGCCGGCACTCGCCCCTGCGCCTCGACCATGGCGTGAAAGTGGCTGCGACGCATCAGGTCATAGGCCAGGCGCGGCGGCGAGATGAACCAGCCTCGGCGTTCCTCGCGATAAATCAGCCCCTGCGCCTCCAGCTGCACCAGTGCCTCGCGCAGGGTAATGCGCGTGGTGTCGAAGACCTCGCTGAGTTTGCGTTCGGCGGGAAGTTTGCTGCCGGGGGGCAACAGACCGTGCTCGATCTGCTCCTGCAGAGCATTGCAAATGGTCGTCACCGCTCGTGGCACATCTTGGCGCATTGCGTTACCTATCTGGACTAGACCAGTGCGATTCGGGGGCACGGTCAGCAGCGGGAAGGCCCGTTTCAGTGCTCTAGAGCGTAGGCAGACTAGATGACTGTTGCATGACATTCCAGCGCGATCCGCTTGAAAAACCAGACAATAAAAAGAAATTAGCCTTTTCATATCAGCGACTTGGCCATGGTCTACGCTTATTACACGGCACTGCTTATTGCCAGGCGCAAGCCTCTGCAAACGCCAGCAAAGGTCGGTCCAGACACGAAAGTGTCATGAGACTGGCCTAACTTGGCTCAGGTATTGCTGACCTAGACCAAACCATTAGACACACCCACCCGCAACCAACACTTCACCGACCCTTTCCACATCAACGTCGAGAAGTGCACAAAGGAGCTTCGAATGAAACACCTTTTGCTGGCATCACTCCTGGGTTCGGCCATCGCGCTGAGCACATCGGCCATGGCCGCGGACACCGACCTCAAAACGCTGGAAGCCGCCGCCAAGACCGAAGGCGCGATCAACAGTGTGGGCATGCCCGACGACTGGGCGAACTGGAAAGGCACCTGGACGGACCTGACCGCCAAGTACGGCCTGGTGCACATGGACACCGACATGAGTTCGGCCCAGGAAGTGGCCAAGTTCGATGCGGAAAAAGACAACGCCAGCGCTGACATCGGTGACGTGGGCGCGGCATTCGGCCCGATCGCCGTGGCCAAAGGCGTGACCCAGCCGTACAAGCCGACCACCTGGGATCAGGTACCGGACTGGGCCAAGGACAAAGATGGCCACTGGGCGCTGGCCTACACCGGCACCATCGCCTTCATCGTCAACAAGAAGCTGCTGCACGGCTCGGACGTGCCGAAATCCTGGGCTGACCTCAAGACCGGCAAATACAAGGTCACCATCGGTGACGTCAGCACCGCCGCTCAAGCAGCGAACGGTGTACTGGCGGCCTCCATCGCCATGAAAGGCGACGAAACCAACATCGAACCAGGCCTGCAGCTGTTCACCGAACTGGCCAAGCAGAAGCGTCTGGGCATCAACAACCCGACCATCCAGACCATGGAAAAAGGCGAAGTGGAAGTGGGCGTGGTGTGGGACTTCAACGGCCTGAGCTACAAAGCCAAGATGGCCAACCCGGATGACTACGTGGTGCTGATCCCTTCCGATGGTTCGGTGATTTCCGGTTACACCACCATCATCAACAAATACGCCAAACACCCGAACGCGGCCAAGCTGGCGCGTGAGTACATCTTCAGCGACGCCGGCCAGATCAACCTGGCCAACGGCAACGCCCGTCCGATCCGTGCCGATCACCTGAAGCTGCCGCCAGAAGTCCAGGCCAAGCTGCTGCCTAACGAGCAGTACAAGAACGTGACCCCGATCAAGAACCCGGACGCGTGGGAGAAAACCTCGAAAGCCCTGCCGCAGAAGTGGAACGAGCAGGTCATTGTAGAAATGCAGTAAGACCCCAATGGCTGGACCCTGTGGGAGCGAATTCATTCGCGAATGGGAGGTACAGACGACGCATTGATGTCGCCTGTACCCTCCATCGCGAATGAATTCGCTCCCACAGACATCATTCCACATCGCCCATTGCCCCCCGGAGCGAGTATGAAACACAACGTCATTCTGATCCTGCTGGACGGCCTGAGTTACAGCGTGGCGCAGCATGCGATGGGGCATTTGCTGGCGTATCGGAACGCAGGCCGCGCAGCGTTGTACAAGCTCGAGTGCGAACTGCCCGCCCTGTCCCGCCCCTTGTACGAATGCATCCTGACGGGCGTCGCGCCCCTCGACAGCGGCATCGTGCACAACCATGTTTCGCGCCTGTCCAACCAGCGCAGCGTCTTTCACTACGCCGCCGCTGCCGGGCTGAGCACCGCAGCGGCGGCCTATCACTGGGTCAGCGAGCTGTACAACCGCAGCCCGTTCATTGCCTCCCGCGATCGCCACACCGATGACGTCGACCTGCCGATTCAGCACGGTCATTTTTACTACGTCGATCACTACCCCGATTCCCACCTGTTCGACGATGCCGAGCACTTGCGCACCACGCATCAACCGAATGTGTTGTTCATCCACCCAATGAACATCGACGACGCCGGGCACAAGCACGGCCTCGACACCCCGCAATACCGCAACAGCGCGCGCTCGGCGGACATCATCCTCGCCGAGTACCTGCAGCGCTGGCTCGACGCCGGTTACCAGGTGCTGGTGACCGCCGACCACGGCATGAACAACGACCGCTCGCACAACGGCATCCTGCCTGAGGAGCGCGAAGTGCCGCTGTTCGTCATCGGCGACGCCTTCAGCCTCGACCCTGACGCGCAACCGAAACAGACCGAGATCTGCGGCACGGTCTGCGAGTTGCTCGGCGTGCCCCACGACAAACCTGTCTGCAGAGAGGTGCTCAAGTGAGTTCACAGCGTCGCGGCAAATGGTTGGGCCTCTTGTGCCTGGTGCCCTTTGCGCTCTTTTTCATCGCATTTCAGATCGCGCCGCTGGCGTGGGTCGCGATCAACAGCCTGTATTCGGACGCAGGCTGGGGCATCGACAATTTCGTAAAGGCCTTCAACTCGCGTTTCTATCGCCAGGCCATGCAGTTCAGCCTGGAGATCAGTTTCTGGTCGAGTCTGATCGGCATCGTCATCGCCATCCTGGGCAGCTACTCGCTGCGCAAGGTGCCGTCGCGGCTGCGGGATTTCGTCAGCGCCTTCGCCAACATGACCAGCAACTTCTCCGGCGTGCCGCTGGCCTTCGCGTTCATCATTCTGCTGGGCTTCAACGGCGCGCTGACGTTGATCCTCAAGCAGGCCGGAATCATCGATGACTTCAACCTGTATTCGAAGACCGGCCTGATCATCCTCTACACCTACTTCCAGATTCCCCTCGGCGTGCTGCTGCTCTACCCGGCTTTCGACGCCCTGCGCGATGACTGGCGTGAATCGGCTTCGCTGCTGGGCGCGAGCACCTGGGATTTCTGGCGGCACATCGGCATTCCGGTGCTGACCCCGGCCCTGCTCGGCACCTTCGTGATCCTGCTGGCCAACGCCCTCGGCGCCTACGCGACCGTCTATGCGCTGACCACCGGCAACTTCAACGTGCTGCCGATCCGCATCGCGGCGATGGTGGCCGGTGATATCTCGCTCGACCCGAACATGGCAAGCGCCCTGGCGATGATTCTGGTGGGCATGATGACGCTGGTAACCGTGGTCCATCAGTGGCTGTTGAAGAGGAGCTACCATGTCTCGCGCTGAACGCGGCCCGGCCGGGCTCTACCACCGCATGGTGGTGTACATCCTGTTTCTGCTGTTGCTGGCGCCTCTGCTGGGCACCTTCATTTATTCCATCGCCACCAGTTGGTCGGCGACCATTCTGCCCGCAGGCTTCACCTACAAATGGTACGTGGCCCTGTGGAGCGACCCGCGCTTTCTGATCGCCTTCGGCCAGTCGCTGCTGGTGTGCGTCGGCGCGCTGACTCTGTCAGTGGTGCTGATTTTGCCGCTGCTGTTCGTGGTGCATTACCACTTCCCGAAACTCGACGCGCTGATGAACATCCTCATCCTGCTGCCCTTCGCGGTGCCGCCTGTGGTGTCGTCGGTGGGGCTGTTGCAGCTGTACGGTTCGGGGCCGCTGGCGATGGTGGGCACGCCGTGGATTCTGATCGGCTGCTACTTCACCGTGGCCCTGCCGTTCATGTACCGGGCGATTACCAACAACCTGCAGGCGATCAATCTGGTGGACCTCATGGACGCCGCGCAGCTGCTCGGCGCCAATACGTTTCAGGCCGCGTTCCTGGTGGTGCTGCCCAACCTGCGCAAGGGCATGATGATCGCCCTGCTGCTGTCATTTTCGTTTCTGTTCGGCGAATTCGTCTTCGCCAACCTGCTGGTGGGCACGCGTTACGAGACCCTGCAGGTGTACCTGAACAACATGCGCAACAGCAGCGGCCACTTCAACAGCGCCCTGGTGATTTCCTATTTCCTTTTCGTGCTGCTGCTGACCTGGGCGGCCAACCGACTGAACAAGGACAAAGACTGACATGAGCTTCGTCACTGTCGAAAACCTGCAAAAGAATTACGCCAGCACCGCTGTGTTCAGCGACATCAACTGCGAGATCAACAAGGGCGAATTCGTCACCCTGCTGGGCCCGTCCGGCTGCGGCAAATCCACCCTGCTGCGTTGCATCGCCGGGCTGACTTCGGTCACCAGCGGCAAGATCTTTCTCGATGGCAAGAACATCGTCCCGGTGTCGCCGCAGAAGCGCGGCATCGGCATGGTGTTCCAGAGCTATGCGCTGTTCCCCAACATGAACGTGGAGCAGAACGTCGCCTTCGGCCTGCGCATGCAGAAAGTCAGCGCTGAGGAAACCAGGCAGCGCGTGGCTGAAGTGTTGAAGCTGGTCGAGCTGAACGAACTGGCCAAGCGTTACCCGCACCAGATGTCCGGGGGGCAGTGCCAGCGTGTGGCGTTGGCGCGCTCGCTGGTGACTCGCCCTCGCCTGCTGCTGCTCGATGAGCCGCTGTCGGCGCTCGATGCGCGGATTCGCAAACACCTGCGCGAACAGATCCGTGCGATCCAGCAGGAACTGGGCCTGACCACGATTTTCGTGACCCACGATCAGGAAGAGGCGCTGACCATGTCCGACCGGATTTTCCTGATGAACCAGGGCCGGATCGTGCAGAGCGGCGACGCTGAAACCCTGTACACCGCGCCGGTCGATGCATTTGCCGCAGGCTTCATCGGCAACTACAACCTGCTGGAGCCCGACGACGCCAGCCGCCTGATGCAGCGCCCGATCAACAGCCGCGTGGCGATTCGTCCGGAAGCCATTCAACTGAGCCTCACCGGCGCCCTGGAAGGCGAAGTGCGCAGCCATAGCCTGCTGGGCAACGTGATTCGCTACCGCGTCGAGGCGCGCGGGGTAGAACTGGTGGTCGACGTGCTCAACCGCTCGGCGGACGACTTGCACCCGAACGGCCGGCGCGTCACCCTGAACATCGAAGCGTCGGCGCTCTGCGAAGTGGCGTGATCGCCAATTCACCGCCGACCTGACCTGTGGGAGCGAATTCATTCGCGAGAGGGATGTACGGTCGACACATTTGCATTGTCGGTAACGCCGTCTCGCGAATGAATTCGCTCCCACAGGATAAAGACAGTCGCGACAGCTGCGCACGCACCGAATAAAGAGGATTTACACCATGGCACTGGCCATTTTCGATCTGGACGAAACCCTGATTCACGGCGACTGCGCCAGCCTGTGGAGCGAGCAGATGGGGCGTCTGGGCTGGGTCGATTCCGAGTCGTTCATCAAGAAAGACCATGAACTCATGGAGGCCTACAGCAAGGGCGATCTGGCGATGGAGGATTACATGGCCTTCAGCCTTGAGCCGCTGATTGGCCGTACGCCCGAAGAGGTCGATTTCCTGGTAGGCCCCTGGGTCGAGGACTGCATCGAGCCGATCATCTTCAGCGACGCCACCAAGGCCATCGCCGAACATCGCGCCGCGGGTGATCGCATCCTGATCATCTCGGCCTCAGGCGTGCATCTGGTCAAGCCCATCGCCGAACGCATCGGCGTCGACGAAGTGCTGGCCATCGATCTGGACATCGCCCACGGCGTGTACAGCGGCCAGACCCAAGGCGTTTTGACCTATCGCGAAGGCAAGATCACGCGTCTTCTGGAATGGCTGGATCAGGAAGGCGAAAACCTTGAAGGCGCGAGTTTCTACTCCGACTCGCGCAATGACCTGCCGCTGCTGCAAAAGGTGGATTTCCCTCACGTGGTCAACCCCGACCCGGTGCTCAAAGCCGCGGCAGAACAAGCCGGCTGGCCGATTCATCAGTGGAAATAACCTTTGCCGGGCTGTGCTCGCGTAACGCGAAGCCGCCCGACAAGCGGTAGCCAAACCTGTCATTTCTGACAGTAGGCAAGATTTCCGATACGGCGCTCAATGACTTCTGCGAACCCATCGACAGGAGTCAGTCAGCATGAATAACACCTGCGCCCCCTCATCTTCGAAGCAGTTCGTCATCAGCAACCCCCTACGCGCGACGAAAAAAGCCACCCGGCTGACGGTGCTGCTGGACGATGAGTTATGCCTGCGCAAACTCGTCAGAACCGAGGACCTGGACAAGGGCGCCGAGATCATTCTCGAGCCTCGCAAGGCAGGGGGGATGTCGATCATGGGTGCCGCCCGAGTGTCGCTGATCGACCTCGAAATTCCAGGCGCAACCGGGCCACTCGATGACGACTCCTGGGGCATCAACATTGCCGCTGCGCAGACCAACTTCCCGTTACAGGGTTTGCAACTTTACCTGCAACCCTGGTCGGCGATGGCGGTTGGGGACAGTTACCAAATCATGCTCAATAGCAGCACGCAGGTCGCGTCAGGGGTGATCACCAAGCCGGAGGAAATTGGCTCGCGAGTGGTCGCTTTCGTCCCCAGCGCCCGGCTGACGTCTGGCTCGCACACGCTTTCTTATGTGATCCGGCGTCAGGGGCAACAGCCGGAAACCTCGGAGGAGTTGTCAATATTCGTCAAGCTCGATGCACCTGGAGGTGTGGACGAGGACGGCAGCGTTCCGGGGCATTCCGAATTGAAGTTTTCCTTGCCTGCCGACATCGAACAGGACGGCGTGGACAAGGATGCAGCGGCAAAAGGCGTGATCGCCACCGTATCGCCCTATCCAAACATGGCCGCGGGCGATGACATCAAGCTGTCCTGGGGCGGGTACTTCGTACACCACGTGCCCGTCACCCCGGCGGAGGTTGGCAAGGAAATCAAAATGACTGTCGACGAGGCCACCATCCTCGCTGCCGGCGATTCCGATCCAGATGGCCTGGCCGTTACGTTCGAGGTCTACGACAACGTACTCAACCGCTCCTCAGATTGGAGCGCGGAGAAACGCATTGTGGTCGATACGGGCAACTCCCGGCTGGATGCCCCTATCGTTGCAGAAGTGATCAACGGGATCCTGGATCTGGATGTGCTGGGTACCGAGCCTGCGACCGTGCAGATCTGGGTCACCTCGGCGAATTTCGCCGTCGGAGACATTCTGGTCGTCCGCGTTGCAGGCACGACTTCCGACGGAGATCTGATTGAACACGAAGCCGACCCGGTAACGGTAGACCGACTGAACAAAGTGTTCGAGATTGCGGTTGCGAACGCTTTCCTTCGGCGCTTGGCGAAAGTGCAAGCCGCCTTCTCCTATCGTCGGGAACGCGCCAGTGTAAGCGCACCATCGCGAAGCCAATTCGCCAATATCATCGGGCACGCTGTTGGTATGGCCGGGCCTATCGCCAAGGACGCAGTGCAAGGCGCTCTGGACCCTTCGCTTACCCGAACCCGCGTTGAGATTCCATGGGACGAGAGCATGGCTGCCGGGGACCAGATTACCCTGCGCTGGATCGGCACACGGCCGGACCTCACCATATACGACCCGGCGTTAACACCTCACGCCATCACCGGACGAGAAGCCGCTAACAAACTGCCCCTTACACTCAATGTCGATGGCGCCCATCTGAAAACGCTCGAGGGTGGCACGCTCCAACTGTATTTCGAACTGGCCAAAGATGTGAATGGAGCCATCGTAGTTCGGGAATCCGAGAGGGCAACCCTGCTCAACGTGGGTGAACCTCAGGCCGAACTCCCAGCGCCTATTGTCGATGGCGTCGTCGACGGTGTGATCGATCCAGCGCTGCCGGGTACTACACTGACCGTCCCACGCTACCCCACCATGGAAATTGGCGACGTTGTCCATTACCTGTGGCAGGGCAGTATTGCCGGGGATGAAGAAGACTGGATCACCATAAACTCCTTCACCAAGGACAAGGATGTGCCCTTCAACATCGACAGGGCCCTGATCGAAGACAACGATGAGGGCACGGTAGCGGCGTCTTATTGGGTGATACGCGTTGGCGGACGGCGCAGTGATTCGCAGATCCTCAACTTCCAGGTTGGCAAAGGACAAGTGCCGCTCCTGCCTGCACCCACAGTGCCCGGCAGTGAAGACGGCACGCTGGACGTGGCGCTGGTGCCCAATGGCGCCACAGTCGTGATTCCGGCCTGGATGCCTGAGATGACTGCAGGCGACCGGGTGTACATGACCTGGCAGCATGACGACGGCTCTGAGTTCAAGCTCGATAGGTCGGTGACCGGAGGTGGCGTAGGCAGGGACATGAACTTCACCGTGCCACTGGACGAAGTAAGGAAAAGCGTCGATGGCCATGTCAGTGTCAGCTACATCGTCGAGCCGCTGGTCGGCGACGACCGACCTTCACAGCCCTGGTCGTTCGGTGTGGTGGAAGAATTGCCGATCCAGTTGCCTGAGGCGATCATCGTTGAGGCCGTCGGCGGCCTGCTCGACCCAGCCAAGGTTCCCGCTGGCGCCAACGTGCGCGTTCCCGCTCAGGCCCAGCTGAAAACAGGCGATACGGTGACTCTGACTTGGGCTGGGCAACCAGGCGAGGGGAGCGTCGCGCCGAGCGTCTCTGTCACACAAGACGGCGAGCTTTTGATTCTGATCGCTTACGCTACGGTCAAGGCCAATGACGGCTTCAGCGTCACACTGAGCTATACCGTCAAACGAGCGGACGGCAGCACCGACGGCCCTTCCCCCGAAAAAATCTATGACGTGAAGAGTGCCATTGCCGCTGGCCTGTTGAACGTCATGGGGGCCAGGTTCAGCCATTGCAGCTATCGGGCCTCGGCCACCCCGCGCTGGATCAGTGCGTTCAACGACACCACCGGTGCACCTTTGACTGCTGAATGGCAGTACGAAGGCGACGCGAGCTGGACACAGGCCAATCGCTGGCGCGATGTCAGACCCGAGGTGGCGCTGCATGTGCGCACCAGTGACGACCATGTGGTGCTCTCGCCCGTCAATATCATCGGCAACGGCAACGACACCACCACAGTCGGCGATGCCGCTTTCGTCGCTCATCGCGACAGCGGTGATGTAGTGGGCTGGGGGCACGCGGCCTATGGGGGCACTATTCCTCCGACCATCATCACCATGGACGACATGGTGGCCGTGTGCTGTTCTCGTAGCGCCTACGCCGCCCGACGTCAGAACGGTTTCGTCGTTGCCTGGGGTAACGCTGCCGAAGGCGGTTCCCTGGGTACCACGCCGCTGGACAATTTCGTTGCGCTCACCAGTAACAGCGTTGCGATCGCGGGCATCAAGGGCGATGGCAAGGTTTACGCCTGGGGCGCGGCCGCTTCGGGTGGGACTGTTCCCGACGCGATCAAAGCCTACTCCGATATCAAGCAGATCGTCGGAGCAGGGACTGCATTCGCGGCCATTCGTGGCACCGGCCAAGTGGTGGCCTGGGGAACAGCAGCGGCCGGAGGGACGGTACCCGCCGAGATCGGTACCTTCACCGACATCGTTCAGGTGTCAGGCAACTTCACGGCCTTCGCTGCATTGCGCGCCAACAATCGGGTAGTGGCTTGGGGGACGGCGGCCAACGGCGGCACCGTCACCACAGAGGTAGCCCAGGCCACTGTACGGGAATTGGCCGCCAGTAGCGCACGGGCGTTTTCCCTCATCACCACCGGCGGGCAGGTATTGGCCTGGGGCGACGCCAGCTACGGCGGGACGGTGCCGAATGACATCAAGTCCTTCACCGACATCAACGAAGTGAGCGCAACCTGGCAAGCCTTTGCAGCCGTGCGCGCCAACGGACGTGTAGTTGCCTGGGGGGCCGCAGCAGCAGGTGGCACGGTGCCCACCGACATCGCTCTGCTAAACGATATCGTCCAGGTCGTGGGCAACTCCAAGTCCTTCGCAGCGCTGAGGCGCAACGGAACGGTCGTGGCCTGGGGGGATAAAACCGTAGGGGGCGACATCACTGCAGTGGCGGCCCAACTGGTGAACGTCAAGGCCGTGTATGGCAACAGCCAAAGCTTCGTGGCATTGCGCTCCGATGGTGAAATCGTAACGTGGGGCAACGCGGGGGGTGGAGGCGACAGCAGTGCGGTACAGCCCTATCTGCGCAACCGGGTACCTTACGAAAGCAGCGTGGCCATCAGCAGCCAAGCCCTCAAGGCTCAGGGTGTCATCAACAGCGAAGGTCGCTCGCACAGGGTCAGCCCCTTCGGTGCGTTCTCATTCAGTGTCTCCGACTGGGCCAAACCTCAGATAGCCGACGCCATCGGGGATGTCCTGGACCCCGGCAACGACCCGGATCACATCATTGAGGTACACATCGCCCCAGGCATTTTGAAATATCAAGACAGGGTCAACCTCTACCTTGACGACACGCTGTTCGACTGGACTGTCGTTGGCAGGAATGGTCCCGGCGCCGGACTCGATTTCGAGGTGCCCGCCAGTGAGTTCATGGCCTACACCGGTGGGCAAGTGAGGGTCTGGTACGGCGTTATTCCTGCAGGCGAAACCCAAGAGCAACCGTCCAGCGAGCTGCTGCTGACGGTCAGCGGCGGTTTCGAGGACGACGCGCTGCTGGATCTCACCGCGCATCGCTACGTCGTTGCAACGCACAAAGCCCCGGAACCGGCGCCTGAATTCACGCGCATGCAGCGGGCCGCGGATTGGGGCACGGGCCCTTATAGCTACAGCAGCAGCGACGACAGCATCGCCAGTGTCGATGCCAGCGGCACTGTCTCCGCCCGGGTCAATGGTGTCTGCACCATCACCGCACAGGACAGCCAGCGAGCGAGTCGCAGTTATGCATTGACGATCCGAGGCATCACGGTCGTTCAATTCCTGACGTCCAATACCGACTGGCAGGGCATGAAAGACGCTTGCCAGGCAGGCGAGCTCCAGATGGCATCCGTCTCGGATCTGAAAGCCTTGTGGAGTACGTACGCCCAACGCGCACCGGTGAATGAATACCTTGGCTGGCTGAATTATCCGTTCTGGACCTCCAACGAAGTGGGCGCAGGTACTTACTCCACCTTCAATTTGAGCGAAGACTTCGAGGGGGATCGAACCCAGTCATCCGACGCGAGCGAACGAATGCAAGCCGTAGGCATTTCAAGGACAGCCGCTGAGCAATAGAAACGGCATGCATGACACCCACCCGCCTGTTCATTTCGATGGAGCAGGCGGGTGCTCTCTCATCGCCAAGAGGTCAGGACGACCATGAACACACTTCCTGCGTTTTTAAGCCGGGTGGTTGCTTCGCTGCTGGTGTTCCACTGCCTCATCGCACACGCTGCAATCACCGGTCCGCAAACCGCGCAATTGCTCAATACCCGCTATCAGGACACCACCACGACCTGCGCCGCCAGCAAACCTGCCTGGTATTGCAATGGCGTGCTGCTGAGGGCCGAAGCGCCGGTGAGCGGACAGCCGTTCTGGAAACTCGACAGTGACGCCCAAGCCCTGAGGGCCCAAGGTTTCGCTTACCTGCGCCGCGATTTGGGCATCCGCGAGCTCGGCGCCCCCCATGGGGTGATTTTTAGCGATCTTTTCACGGCAATAGGGGACGGTAAGACGCTGGAAGTCGTATGCGCCTACCCGCTGGCGCAAGCGCTGGACGCCAGCCGAGCCGACCATGGCTGCGGCCTGCCCCTAGAGTCTCGGCAGACTGCCGCCGATGTCAGCTCGTGCGCTGGCGTGGGGGTCACCGACAGCGCGAGTTGGCTGGCGCATTTTGAGCAATCAGGCAGCCAGCCCGCACAGCAGTGTTCGTTGAGCAGCCTCGAACCCGCTCAGTTCGACGCCAGCCTCAAAGCCCACAAGGGGCTAAGCAACGAATGGGCTGCCAAGGCGAATCGCCTGCAAGTCAAGGCGTGGGACGATACGCGGCCTGAAAGCCTTCCGATACAAGCACTGTTTTACGACCGTAATCAAAGTGGCTCGCTGATCGCCGGGCAACAGGATCAGCGGGACTACTTCAATGCGACGGGTCAGTGGCTACCCTTGTTGCGCATGGACCTCAATGACAGCACGGGCAAGGTGTTCGGGTTCAATCTTCAGGATCAGTTGTATCTCGGCTATCAAGTGGCCGCCAGCCTGAACAGACGCTATGGCGACACCCGTACCGAATGCATGAATCAACAGGCTGCGTACTTTTGCAATGGTGTGCTGATTCGTGGCGCCGCCGCCACGACGGCTTATCATGCCTGGAACCCCAGCCCCAATTCCGTGGGGCGAAACGGCGTGTCATTCAGCTACCTCAGAGCAGACGTCGGTACGACCACGCTCGCCGCTGCCCAGGGCTTCACGATGAAAGAGTCGTTCGCCCCGACCAAGCACCCCATAACGCTTCGTTGCAGTTATCCCGTGAACGCGGGCACCAGCAGTATCCCGGACAGTTGTCGAGCCAGTTGTGAACAACAGGGGATCGTCAGCGTCGAGAGCTGGCGAGTAAAGCATGGAGCTTCACCCGGTGGCAGTTGTGCGTTTACCTCCGGCCCCGCCCAGTTTCAACTCAGCATCCTGGTGCGCAGCGAGCTTACACCGTCCGTCAGAGGAGGCTGGAACGAACTCATCGTGGCCGCATGGCCGCAAGACATACCGTCGCAAATTCCCCTGGAGGCTTTCTTCTACAGCGCCGCGAACGCGTTGCCACGCGCTCAGTTCATCCAACGTGACTATTTCAACGCGACGGGCATGTTTTTACCTGTGGTCCGAGTGACACTCACTCAAGCACAACCTTTCGACTACATACCCGACGACCAACTTGCGCCTGGAAATGCAACCCTGACAAGCAGGATTCGTCAGGGCCAGGGCGCCGATATCTGGCCGGTTGATGACCCTGTCCCGTGACGCTGAAACCCCGACCAGCGGTAGCAAAACCTGTCATTTCTGACAGTTGGCAAACATCACGAACCGGCGCTCAATGAATCTGAGGTAATCCACAGGAGTCAACGAGCATGACCAGCACCCCGTCCTCTTCAACTTCCCGGCAGTATCTGATCCTCACCCCATCGAACACCACGCAAAAAAACACGCAATTCACCGTGCTGCTCAACGATCAGGTTGGTCTGCAAAAAACGTTGAACACGGAAGTGTTGGAGAGCGGCGTCACACTTGTGCTGCTGCCACGCAATACGGTCGACTCCTCCGACAATGGGCCCTCCAGGTTTCTGATGAATTACCCTCTGCATGGGGCCAAGACGGGGATACGAGTCAGCGTGCTGCTGGACGATCAGCTGTGCATGAGCAAGCTGATCGAAACCCACGACATGGAGGCCGGGATCGAGCTCATTGTTCAGCATCAGGACCCCGGTGGTTCATCGATCATGGGAGCGTCGGCGCTGGCACTGATCGAACTGGAAATCCCCGGCGCCACCGGGCCACTGCCCAGCCCCCCGGCCGATGCAGGGGAGACATTGTTGGGCATCAACCACGGGGCAGCACTCGACAACTTTCCGCAGCATGGCCTGCAGGTCTACATCCGGGAATGGCGGGATATGAACCTCGCCGACAGTGTGGCTGTGCAGCTGGACGGCAAGACCGTTCGGACCGAGACGATCACCGCGTCGGACGTAGGTCAGCGTGTCACCACCTTTGTCGAAGCCAGGCACCTGACCCAGCCTCCCTCCAGGCACACCCTTGGATACATCGTCACCCGTCTGGGTCAAACGCCGGAACCCTCTGCGCTGACGAACATCCTGGTCAAGCTCGATCGTCCCGGCGGCGAGGATGAGAATGGGAGCATTCCAGGCCATTCCGAACTGACACTCTCCCTGCCCGCGAACATCATCAGCGACGGCGTGGATGCGGAAGCGGCCGAAAAGGGTGTGCCAATCACCATAGATCCTTACCCAAATATGGCCGCACTGGATGTGATAAAGCTGTCCTGGGGCGGCCATTTCATCTGGCACACCGTCACTCAAGCCCAAGTCGGGCAACCCATCGTGCTGACTGCAACGAAAGAGGATATTGTCGCGGCAGGTGATTCCGGGCCCAACGGTCTTGCCGTCACTTTCGAAGTGTATGACCTGGTCGACAATCGCTCCGAAGACTGGGCGGCTGAAACACGCATCGTCGTCGATGCGGGCAACTCCCGCCTGAACAGCCCCATCATCAAAGAGGCCATCAACAACAATGTGCTGGACCTCGATACCCTCGGCGCCCGACCTGCAACCGCGCAAATCATCGCCATGTCCAGAAGAGGAGTACTCAGCGCGGAGCTGGTGGCACAATTCGAGGCGTTGACCACAGCACAATCGTTGGGTAACGAAACGCTGAACGGTCAGGCCCTCTTCGCTGATTTCAACCCCGGCGACAAGATCGTGGTGACGATGCGAGGCACCACGACCGAGGGCGCCGAGGTGAGCTATACGGCGCCTGAAGTCATCGTGAACAATTTGCCCGCTATTTATGAAGTGCCGATCCCCAATGCCGAAGTGCGCAAGCTGGCAAAGACTCAAGCGATCTTCTCTTATGAAGTCAATTACAAAGCGGGAGGGCAAGCCAAATCCAGAGGTTCGTTCATCAGCATCGTCGGTGAGGCCATTCGTTTGCCAGCTCCCGTCGCCAAGGATGCCTCACAAGGCGCTATTGATCCGGAGCTGCCAACGACCACCATCGAAGTGCCATGGGACGACAGCATGACCGCCGGGGACATGGTAACGCTGAGATGGCTGGGCACCCGACCGGATGGCACTATCTACGATCCGAACCTGCCCCCCAGATTCATCAGCAATGGCGATGCCAACGTCAAACAGCCGCTGATCTTCACAGTCGAGGGCACTCACCTGAAGGCGATCGAAGGCGGCAAACTGCAGCTCTACTACGTGCTCGAACAGGAAGTGAACGGGCAGGTCGTCAATCGGGAATCGGAGCGTACAACCGAGCTAGCGGTAGGAGAGCCGCGCAACGAATTGCCTGCGCCAAAAGTCCCCGACGTGGACAATGGTGTCCTGGACCCCAACCTTGCCAGCACGGAACTCGAAGTGCCCAATTACCCAGGCAAGGCGATTGGCGATCAGATCACGGTGGTGTGGAAAGGCAGCGTGAGCGGCACCTATGACGATAAAATGCCCGTCAACAGCCGCAACCTGGACTATCCGATCCCGTTCACGATTCCCGGCACCGCGATCAAGCCCAATGATCAAGGCAGAGTCGACGCTTCTTATCAGGTGCTCCGTGCGGGAGGTACCGGTACGAGTTATTCGGATAGCTTTGGCTTCGAAGTCGGCGTCGTGGCACTTGATCCTCCGAGCATCGCCAGCATCAAGGACTCCAAAGGCGCCGAAATCCCTGACGGTAGCAGCACCTTCGACACCACGGTGACGGTCTCCGGGAAAGCCTCGCCCAACCAGGCCGTTGAAGTCTTCGACGGCACCACCTCCAAAGGCAAGCCGCCGGTAAATACCAACGGTGACTGGACGCAAGAGCTAACCGGCTTAAGCGTTGCAACCCATGCCATCAAGGCGGTGGCGCAATACGGCGACAACCCTGAATCGGCTGTACGCAGCTTCAAGGTGATCGCCGTCACTGCCGTCGCCATCACCGACGTCAAAGACTCAAAAGGAACGATTATTCCCGACGGCGGCACCACCACCGACACCAGCGTGACCCTCTCAGGGACTGTGGCCTACTCATCCTGAGATGAGCGAACCCGTAATGTGACAGAGCCCATGCGTCGGCATCCTCTGTCACATCCGCGCACATCACTGCCAAGACGCCTCAAGGATCCATAAACTCGAAAGGACTCAACTCATGAAGCGCTATACCCCTACCCTCTTCCCGGCACTGGACCGGGATTACCCGATTCTGGCTTTGCGCCCATTGCTTATCGCTGGCATGGTCACCCCGGTTGAGAACGGTGACGGGGGCGTCAATCACTCGATGGTGAACGACAACCCGGCGGGTCTGCTCACGGCGGTGGACCCCTGGCAGCGCATGGCCGAGGGTGATCATGTCGAGGTCTATTGGGACGATGAGAAAGTCGCCAGCCGAAGTGTGGAAGCGGCGGATGTCGATCGGCGTCTGATCTTTTTCCTGCCTACAGAGCCCGTCGTTCCAGACTGGGGGGAAAAGGTGTTCTATCGTCTGACCCGTGCCGGTTCTTCCGCTCCCGAGGACAGCATCCCGCTGCGCATTCGGGTCAAGCTCGACCTGCCAGCCGGCGTTGATCGGGATCCGCACCTTCCCGGCCACTCGGAGCTCGCCGCCCCAAGGCTGCCGCAGGATGTGATCGACAATGGTGTCGACGCCAGTTGGGCGGCCCGTGGCGTGCCGGTAGAAATTGCGGCGTACCCCGCACGCGCGGCTCGCGACACAATCGAGATGCAATGGGGCGATGCAACAGTCACGCATCGCGTGACGGAGGCGCAAGCGGCGGGGTCAGCGCCCATCGTGATCACCGTGGATCAGGCCACGATCCTGGCCGGGGGAGATTCACCCAATCTGCTGGTGCAGTACCAGGTGTTCGATGAGGTCTGGAATTTTTCGACGGCTTGGTCGCTGCGCACGTTCGTGAAAGTAGAGGCTGGCGCTCAGCGCCTGGACGCGCCGATAATCAAGGACTCAGACAACGGTGTCATCGATCTCGCGCTGCTGGGGTCTGCGAATGCGACCGTGCAGATCCCGGTTTTCGGCCCGCCCTTCGAACCAAACGACTTGCTCACCCTGACCTGGACAGGCACAACCAGTGTCGGCGACGTGCGGGAATTCATCGACACTCATACCCTGACTAATGTCCCTTCCGTGGCACAAATCCAGGTCCCCAACGCAGAGATACGCGCCATTCGGGACGGCAGCGGCACCGCCACGTATGTGCTGACCAAAGCCAACGGTGATCCACCTCAATCCTCCAAACGCGCCACCGCGCGGGTCACGGGCAAGATCCCGCTCCCTGCCCCCATGGTATTCGAGGCGGTCGGCGACACCCTCGACCCGACGCTTGAACGCGTGCATGTGCAGATCCCGACCTACGACAAAATGGCCAGTGGTGACTTGATCGATCTGATCTGGCTGGGCACACGACAAAACGACACGCCGTATCTGTACGAAGACCAGCACTTCGTTTCGGCAAGCGAAGTCGGCCAACCCCTTTACATTCCAGTCGCCGAAGAGCACATCGCTGTGCTCGCCAACGGCACGCTGGACCTGAGCTATCGGGTGTCCAACGACGACCCGGGCACTTTAGACGTACGGGTCTCGGATCATCTTTTTCTGAACCTTCGCGCCCGTTACGCCGAGTTGCCCGCGCCTTCGGTGGACGAAGCGCCCGATGGCGTTCTGGACCCCGAAACGATCACCGACTACGCGATCTATCGCATGCCATACACCGGCACCGCCGCGGGGGATATTCTGACCTGGTATTGGCAGGGCGAATCCCTGGATGGCAGCGCCAGCGACTGGCTGCCCATTACCCAGCCGGTTGCGGGCCGGCCAATCACGTTCAACATCCCCAGGACGCTGATCGAACCCAACATCAACAACATCGTCAAGCTCTATTACAGCCTCAAGCTGGCCAGCACCGGCGCTTACCAATACTCGGCCGTGCTGGACCTGATCATCGGCAAGCTGATCGGCGATCTGCCCGCACCGGGCGTGCTCCAGGCAAACGGCAACAGGCTTGACCCGATGCAGGCCCAAACCGGCGCAACCGTGCGGGTGCGCTACGCAAACATGGACCCGCAGGACATCATCACGTTGTCCTGGCTCGGTACGCCGGGGGTCGGCTCACCTCCCGACCAAACAGCCAAGGGGAGCGCGAGTGGACAGGTGGACTTCGCCGTTCCGGCCAGCGTCATCGGCGCAAACATCGGCCAGCGGGTCAGCGTGTCCTATCGGGTCAAACGCTCAGCCGCCGAAAAGCTGTCCGATTTTTTGCTGCTGGACATCACTGCTATTGCGGACAGCCAATTGCCCTCACCGGCCATTACCCAAGCCAACGCGCAGACGAAGGTGCTGAATCTGGCGACGTTTGCCGGCAACGCGACCACCTCGGTCGCCCCTTGGCCGTTCATCGCGACCGGACAGCGTGCCTGGTTGCGGCTTGAAGGTGAAACTGCCAGCAGCGGACCGCTTTCGATCGTGCTGCTCAATGGCGAGTTACTCACCAGCGCGCAGGTGGCCGCAGGGCTTTCGCAAGCGGTACTGCGTACAGAGTTGGGAAAACTTGGGCAGGACTCGGCGCTCAACGCCATTTGCAACGTAGGGTTCGGCGGTATCGACGACGAAGCCGCCGCCCTGCCCCTGCCCGAGATGCAATACATCTTCAAGCTGCACCATGACTGGGTCACGCCCGTCATCGTCAGCGTCAGGGATTCGAAAGGCGAAGTGAGCAACGGCGGGACGACCTTCGACTCGACGCTGAACCTGAGCGGCACCGGCACCCTCGACACCGAGCTTGAGATTCTCGACGGCACCGCGTTACTGACCACCGTTCGCACGGACGCCAGCGGCAACTGGTCGACACCGCTGACCGGGCTGCGCCCGAAAGGCTACGTCATCACGGCCAGAGCAGTCGATGGCAGCGACCTGGTGTCACAGCCTCGCACGTACGAAGTGCTGGCCAATATGACGCCCGTCATCGAGCAAGTGCTGGACTCACGAGGGCCAGTGGCCAATGGCGGCACCACGGTCGACACCACCGTCACGGTTTCCGGCACGGCGAGTCCGGACCAACTTATTGAGCTGTTTGACGGCAACGTCAGCAAAGGCCAGGCCGTGACGAACAACATGGGCGCCTGGTCGCGGCCGGTATCGGGCCTTGGCATAGCGTCGCACCCTCTCCAGGCCAAAGCGCTGTACGGAACAGGCCCGGTATCGGCGATCTGGACGGTTGTCGTGTCTGCCGCGGTCGCCCCCACCATCAGCAGCGTGCGGGATGCCAATGGTGAGGTCGCACCCAACGGCTTTACCGTCGACACCCAAGTCACGCTGACCGGCAACGCCACGGCCAATCTTGAGGTGGAGATTTTCGATGGCGCGATATCCATGGGCAAAACGACAACCAATGCCAACGGTGTGTGGACACACCCCATCGCTGGCCTGACCTTGACCCGACATGACATCAAGGCGCGGGCGTTGTATGGCAGTGGCGCCGAATCGGCCGTGCGCCGCTTCACTGTGGTCGCCATGGTCAATCCCACCATTACCGCCGTAGTCGATCCGCAGAACAGGCCGGTGAGCAACGGCGGCTCGACCTATGCCAACAGGGTGACGGCATCGGGTCGGGCCTCGATCCATCAACTGGTCGAAGTGTTTGACGGAGCGACCTCAAAAGGCACCGCCACCGCCGATGCCACGGGCGCCTGGTCGAGGCTGGTCAGCGGTCTGGCGGTGGGAAGCAGATCCCTGACCGCCAAGGCGCTGTATGGGAGCAAGCCGGTGTCTTCGGCCTGGAACTTCACGGTCAGGGCGGCGATGGTTCCGACACTGATCAGTGTTCGCGATTCCAAAGGAGAGGTTGGCAGTACCACAACTGACACGGCGGTCACCGCTTCGGGGAAGGCCGCTGCCAGCGAGCTGGTCGAGGTGTTCGATGGAAATACGTCCCAAGGCCAGGCATCCGTCAACGCGAATGGCGACTGGAGTCATCCGGTTTCAGGGCTCGCACTGGGCTCGCACAGCTTGAAGGCCGTGGCGCAATACGGTGATGGCGCGTCATCGAATGTGCGCACGTTTACGGTTAACCCATCGGTGCCGGACTTCGTGTTGAATACGTCGCCGGTTTCGCTTAATGGCAGGTTTTACGCACTGGCAGGGAGTCCAGGTCATCCACCGCTGAGTTGGCCAGGGGGTACCACCTACGTAAGAACGCCGTCCAGCGGCGTCCCGCCTTACCGGTATTCTTCCAGCAATCCTTCAGCAGCTGGCGTTAACAGCGCCGGGTTTGTTTATTCGACAGGAAATGGCACGACAAACATTACGGTGACCGACGCCCTGGGAAGGTCCGGGTCCTATCGCGTGACCGTCTCGAACGTGACGATGGTCCATGGTCTGGGAAACGACACCTATAAGGCAGCGGTGAAGATAGCTCAAAGCAGAGGTTTGAGTATTCCGTCACTTGACGTGCTACGCGCTATTCACGCTTTGTATGGTGCAAACTTTCCGATGGGCAACTGGCATTATTGGTCCAGCACCGCTGCTCCAGGCTTGTGGCAAAACTACGTCAAGTATTTGGTCACCGGTGCGGAATCATCGCTGTCGACGAAATACGAGAATTTTGGCTCATACTCCAACATCGTCGGTATCGGCAATTAAGTGGGGTATCGCCCTGCCGGTCGCGGCAGGGCGAGTTCATCACCAGCTATACCGCAACCCCACATTGGCCCCGAACGGTTGCTCGATCTTGTCGCCGTTCGAGTAATCGAAATCCGCATGCAGTTGCAGACGGTCATTGAACGCCACCGCCACACCCGCGCCCAGCTCGCCGCGAGAACCTGAAAGGTCATTGTTGAAGGTGTTGTTGTTGACCTGCACTTGGTTGTTCTTGGCGAACTCATGAACCCCTGCCACCCGCACATACGGTTGCACGACACTGCCGCCAGCCATCGCAAAATTGCGCCCCGCGGTCATGCCCACCTTGCCCAGCAGCGAACGAGTACGGTCCCCTTGGGCCTCCATGCCATTGTCCAGGCCGTAATCCTTGCCCTGAATGACCACGGTGGACCACTGCGTGAACGGCTCGACGAAGTAGCCGTCGTCCAGCTTGATGTGGCGTCCGAACTCCAGCGAACCGCCCACGCCGACGTTGTCATAATCGCCCTTGGCTCGGGTGTTGTCGCTCATGCTGACTTTGGCGTCGTTGCGAAAGCGGTTGAGCTTGAGCACCCCGTCGAAGTAGTAGCCGGTGTCCTTGTCCAGCCAAGTGGTGTAGGCGCCCACGTAGTAGCTTTTCACGGTGCCTGAGGTGCCACGGCTGACGTCCAGATCAGAGGTGCTGTGCCCTGCGAGCACACCGATCAGCCACTGACCGTCACCGATCGGCAGCGGCGCATCGGCGCCCAGCGAGAAGCCTTGTTGCGTCTGTTGATAGCCCAGCCCCGAAGACTCGTTCACGTCGTATTTATTGCCGTAGGTGCGCGCCCAGCCCCCGGCCTGACCGCCATTGAATCGCAATTCACCCATGCGCGTGCGCAGGGACGTCAGCTCGCCGTACCAGACGGTGGGCGCGGTGTTGAACAGGGCCAGCACAGAACGCGTGCCGGGGCTGACGGTTTTGGTCGACGGATCGAGGAACCAGTCGGTGCCGGTGCCGTTGGCCACTGAGCCCAGCGTATAAGAGAAGGTTCCGACGTCCACTACGCCTGATCCGGCCAGAGCGAAGGTCGCGTCGCCACCGCCCGTGCGCACCACGGTCAGTTGCTCGGGCGATACCGGGTCGACGCCGGAACCGGGGATCACCAGGGAATGGGTCCCTGTTGCAACCCCTGTCACATTCAAGAGGTCATGCTGATTGGTAGCGAAATCCACATCCATCAGGAAGTTGCCGTTACCCGCGAGGGTGCCGACATTCAATTGGAAGAATTCATCGGCAGCACCGAATTTCACCGAACTGTCGGTGATCGACATCGCACCGACGCTGTTGGAGGCGACCATATTCCAGATCGACTGGTCAGCCAGCGTGACGCCGCCAACGTCGATCAGATTACCGGTGAACCGAGCGCCGTTGCGCAACGCCAGAGTGGCGTTACGGCCGTCGGTAATCCTGTAGTCCCCCGTTAGCGAGCTGGCGTCCAGGGTGACGGAATTGACGCCGGTCAACGACCCGGTCAGCGCCGACCCGTTGCTCAGCGACACCGCGCCCGTGCTCCCGTCGGCCACGATGATATTACCGGTCAAGGTGCTGCCGCTGACCTGCACATTGGCCGTCGAATTGTCTTCAACCTCCAGCAGATTGCCGTTACCCCCGCTCAATGTAGAACCGTTGAGCACATCCACGGTGGCGGTGACGCCCTGGGTCACTTGTATGGCAGGCCCCGCGGTGCCGATCACGCTGGAGCCATCAAGCACCAGGCGATACGCCCCGCCGTTATCCGGTACGTCCTGAGCGAAGACGACGCCCTGTTGCGCGCCGGTGATTGTCGACCCGTTGCTGGCGGTGACATCGCCTCCCAGAATCTGCAGTCCGACACCGCCCACCCCACTGCCCGTTACCCGAGTGTCATTGAGCTGCACCGTGCTCAGCCCGGTTACCCGCGCCCCGGCTTGCAGCCCCTCGATGGTGCTGCCCGTGACCGATGCCTGCGAGCCACTGCCACCCGCTGCCCGCCCCGCAGAAAGACCGATCTCGTCACTGGAAATGGTCGCGTTGGTAATGGTTGCAGTGGCATTGGCCATTTCGATGGCCACCCCGTCACTGCCGGCCAGCACGCTCCCGCCGTTCATGTTGAAAGTCCCTCCACTGGCCAGATCGACGAATGAGAGATTCGCCGCTGCGGCATTCAGTGTGCTGCCCGCTCCGCTCACCGAATAACCGTCCAGCGGGGTAGCAGCGATGATATCCAGTACATCACCGTTGGTGACGACAGTGAGTGCACTGGCCATGGGTATCATTGAAAAGAAGGTAATGGTAGCCGCCGCCAAACGGCCGGGTGACAAGGGGCAGGTATAGCGCGCAGCAACATTCGCAGGGTAAGTCAGGAACGGGATCATCTTTTCAAGTCCGTTTGAGGTGGCCGGTCTTAATGACCGAGGGAAAATAACGGCGAGGAAATGTAGTGGGTAAACCGAAATAACTATGCAGGACGCATCCGACAACCTTGTAGGAAACATCCTGCAGAAGATGACAAGAGACTTGGTTGCAGTCTCAATCGCCCATCATTCGGTATAACCTCATTAAAGTTATAGCTGTTTCAGAAATGTGGATTACTCGAAATCGCGATAAGCGATTTAGCCGTTAGAGCGTTTTGCTCTTAGTTGGACTGACGATAGAAAAGGGAAGTGCTCAGCCACTTCCCTTTTTTTACAACAGGGATCTCAACTATTGGCCGAGCGTGTCAACTCACAGGTCAGGCCAGGACCACCCGCGATCCCCATCCATACAGCCACCTCGTCTTTGGGAGAGGTGCGGTCAAATCCGTTGATCTTCGCGGTGTATTCGATACTTCCCCGACCGTCCCGCGTGTCACGCAGAGGTTCATAATCCAGGTACACATTGAAACCGGCACTCGCCTCCTGATCGGTAGGCTGATAGGTGAACGTGAACGTGATGTCCCGGTTCTCGGCGTTATTGTGCCCTTGGTAGGTGAAGGTCAGAAGCTGACCCGCCAGGGCAGGTTCCCCGCCATCAACATGGATTTCCACAACCCACCCACGTCCGCTGACGTTTCTCAGCGACTGGCAGTTGAGATTGCCGAAGTCTTCGTCGAGATTGAGGAATTTAGCCTCAGGTAGAGTGACCTTCTTGACCGAAACTTCCACCGACTGGTCCGGCGAAAGCACTTCGGCTGCGTTCACCAGGGGATGAGTGATCGAGTAATGCACCGGCAATGCTGAGTTGTTGCCCGCTGCGTCAATGATGTTCCACGGAATGACAAACGGAATGATGAAGTCATCCGGTTCTGTGCCATCGACCTTGTACACGCCACCGGGCGCCGGAACCGCCACCCGGTTCCAGTACAACTGCACGAATTCACCATCCAAATGCGGCTTGTAGATCAGCAGCGTCGCGTCGGCGGGCTGGCCATCATCGGCCTCTGTCAGTTTGTTGTCCTCGGCACTGACGGCACCGCGAACAGTCACGAGCTCCAGATCCGGGTTGACTGGGTCCGGGATATCCGGGTTTTCAGGACCGGGTGTGCGCAAGTCGACCTCAATGCTGACAACGGTGCCTTCAGGGTAGGATCTGCCACGTTTGATCGCGTAGGTTACATCCACAGGCTTGGGCCCTTTCCCCTCACCGCCGCCCTTGAGCAACGCTGAGTAAGGGATGCGCACCAGCGTCGGACTGTCTTGAACTGCAGGCGCGGCGGCAATGATTCCGCCCCAGGTGACTTCAACGACGTCACCCGCCACATAGTGGGTGTAGGCCTCAATCTGTACATCGACACCCAGCGAAGCATCCTGAGGATCGATCAGATCGTCACCGGGTGCGGCAAGGGGGATCGTCAGCGGTTTCAGATCCGCAGGTGCGGGGGTCAGGATCACCTCGACAGGCTTGTATTGCGAAGACGGACCGACGTTTCCCACTCTGTCTTGCAAGGTGTAGAAGATGGATTTCGTACCCTCCTCGTTCCCCACCTGCGCTGCAGTCAGGGGAATGGTCAGGGGGGTGGTGGTATCGCCCCGAGGAATCGTACCGACCAGTACGGCGGTGGGGATGCTGGAGCCGAAGTAAACCGTGACGATGTCCCCGATTTTCCGGTCGGCATAATCGCCGGGCACCGTAATCAGCACGCTGCCATTGGCATCCAGATACTCTTTGGTGATGCCATTGGCTTCGATCTCGGGCGGCAGGATCACAAGGCCACCCGCATTGCCGCCGTTGGGCGCCATCCGGTCGATGAAGAAGTTCAATGGATCGGAGACGGCGCCATTGCCTTGCACGTTGACGTTGTAGGTCAAGGCGTGAGGACCCGCCCGGGTGGACTGGGTAGGGGGTAGCGTCAGTTTCAGCGGAAAATCCTCGCGCGGAATCGGCAGCGTGCCTCGGTATTCACTGCCGCGCAACAAGGCGCCATCCCACATCAACCGCACGATAACGGCCAGTCCAGCGTTACCTTCAACGTCAAACTCAGGGACCTCCACCTGCAAGGTTTGCCCCTGAAACCTGGCGGGCAGCTGGTAGTCCGTATCGTCTGCCGTAGGCGGCAGCAGGGGGTTGGTTGCGGCCAGGACCGGGGCAGGCCTGGCCAGGGGCAGCCCCTTGCGAAATGCCAGAAAATTCTGACGTGCCTCGTTGGCGTTTTTTGTGTCAATCGTGTTAGAGACGCTCATCGCGGTTCCTCCTTGAGTGGCCTTCAGTCCATTGGCGACGTACTGCTGATCCCGGCCGACGAGCATCTGCCACGGTTTGTTTACAACGGGTTTACTTGCGAAAACGTTCAAAAAGCCCTTTCAACAGCTTGCCCATGACCGTTTCGGAAACGGCCTCTTCAGGCTCGGTTGTCTGGCTCTGCACACACAGATCATTGTCGGGACCGCAGATCTGGCCGCTGGGCATTTTTCGGGTGATCTTTACGAAATCCTCATAGGAGCGCCCTACCGTGCCGCTGGCTTTGTAAAGCGTGTAAAAGGCGACGGCCGAGCCGTTGTCCACCATCGGCGCGATCAGCGTGTCGAAGGGCAGCACCACCTGTTCGAAACCATTACTCGCCTCTGCTGCGGTCAAGGTTCGTGAGAACGTGGCAGCCGCTCCGGGGATCGGCCGGGTGCCATTGAGATTTTCGCAGCCCTGCCAGCTGAGCACGATGCGGTCTCCGGCGGCGAACTGCGCATGGCCCTCGACCCTCACCGTCACGCCCTCCCACAGCCTCGGTACGGCGCAGCAATTGAGGTACCCATAAAGGTCGGCGTGAGGAAACGAAGGTTCTGGAAGGCCCTCGACGACCTCGATGTTGACGTTGACGTCGGTCACGCGAGAAGTCTGCTGATTGACGCCGTTGTCCGTCAGGTAAAACACCGGCAAGGCCGGGTTGACCAGCTCAGGCTCGATGACGGCCCAAGGAATGACGAAGGACAGCGGCTGGCCGGCGACATCCCCGCTCTTGACTGTGTAGTCGGCAACCGGCGATGTGGAGCGTCCCCAGAACACTTCAATCCGCTCGCCGGGAAGGGGGTCTTGGAACAGCGCGACCGTGGCCGTGGCGTCCAGACCGAAGTCCACGCCTGTAAGCGTGTTGGCCGTGTTGGAGTTCTCACCGAACACCACCAGTTTATCCAGCGTGGTATTGAGCAAGGCCGGAGCATTGGCGTGATCCTGTCCGGCAATGGTGAAGTCCACCGGTACCGACACAGGCCCTGGCGCCGGGGTGAGCAGCGTGCCACGACGCACCTGGTAGTTCACCTGCACGGTCATCGGGCCCAGCCCCTTGGCGGTCAAGGTGCTCCAGGGCACATAAGCGCGCAGCGGGAATCCGGAAGGCACCACTGGCACTTCGGCAAGCGCGGTGCCATCCCAGTCAATCAGAATGAAATGCCCGGCCTCAGCGTTGTCATAGGCGTCGATCTCGACCGTGACCCCTCCCTCGTTGCTGGCCCCCTCACGGGCATGCTGGCGATCGATCAGACCTCGGGCAGACAACGGCACCCGCGCGGGCTTGAGGTTTTGTGGCGGCGGCGTCAGGTCCACCGAAATGGGCGAAACCTCCGAGCGCGTGCTGATGTTCCCCGCCAGATCCCCCAGTGTGTAATACAGATACCGGGGCCCTTGCCCGGCCGCCGTGATAACGCTCTCGGGGACCGCAATGATCAACCGATCGTTATCGATGTCGTCCTGAGAGAATCGCACCTGTCCCTGTACCGGTTCGCCGTCCGGTGGCGGGTTGGCGTCGGTCCAGAACCAGGTGGCGACGTCCCCGGGCCGGGCGCCGAAGTACATGGGCAGCGAAACCCTCACCTCGCCTTCGCGGCTCAGGTAGTCCTCGGTGATCACCCCGCCCAGCTCGACAGGGAACACCCCTGCCTGGGGCTTGAGTCCTGCACCGGGCTCGGTCAGGTCTACCGTGACGGTCTTTTTCAGCGACTCCGGCCCGTCGTTACCCAGCAGTGAAATCTTGTAGGAAAGCTCAAAGCCCCCCTCCTGCAGTAGCCCCTGCGAAACAGATACGGCTTTGTCCCCGGGAAGAATGGGCGGCTCAAACGTAAACCGGTCCACTGAAACGAACGGTGCCCCCGCGCGACGCCAGGACAGTATCACCGTATTGGGCCGGGCCTGATCGAACAGCCATGCTGGAATAATAACCTCCAGATCGTCCTGCAGCGCCGTCCTTGGCAGCAGCCCACCGGCCTCTTCGTTGCCTTGATCATCCTTGATAATTGCCGGGACCACCGGCAGCTCGAATTCGGCGTCGATCTGCCAGCGACCCTCATCGGAGTCGTCATGGTCTGCCACATACAGGTTGTTCATGAGACATCGTCCTTGAGTCTGAAATCCGGCCGCCCCACCACGCTTGAAATCAGTTTTCAAGTGAGCTGTGGAGGGCTTGCCAGAACGTTGAGTGCAATCGATTAGGCACCAACCGGCACCACTTGGATACTGTCACTTTTGACAGTGCTTGCGACCGCTGGTCGCTCGGAAGGAAGGGTCAAAGTCGGGGAAACAGCGGCATCGGGATCGGGCGATCCACGATGCCATGAGCGATTGGCGTCAGCTCAACGAAGGATCAATCACCAGCACGATCTTGCCCGAGACCTGATTGGTCGCAAGCTCGGCATAGGCTTCTTCGGCATCGCGAATCGCAAAGCTGCGCGCCAGTTGAGGCTTCAGGCGCCCTTCAGTGAACAGCGGCCAGACGTGCTGCCCCAGATCGGCCAGCAGGTCGGCCTTGAACTGATCGTCGCGGCTGCGCAGGGTCGAGCCGAGGATCTGAATGCGCTTGCCCAAAACCAGCGCCAGGTCCAGCTCAGCCTGGCGCCCGCCCATCAGACCGATCAGCACCAGCCGGCCATCAGTGCCGAGGACTTTCAGATTGAGCGCGGCGTAGTTGGCGCCCACCGGGTCGAGGATCACGTTGAATGGGCCGAAGTCGCTCAAGCCATCCAGGCTCTCGCTGCGAATCACCCCGCCTTGGGCGCCGAGGTCTTCACAGTACTTCAAGCGATCAGCCGAACCGACACTCACCCAGCACGGGTTGCCGAAAGCCTTGCACAGCTGAATGGCAGCTGAACCAACGCCACTTGCGCCGGCGTGTAACAACACTTTTTCGCCCGGCTTGAGGCCCGCCAATTGGAACAGATTGAGCCAGGCAGTGGCATAGACCTCTGGAATGCCCGCAGCCTCGTGCAGCGACATGCCCTCTGGTACCGGTAAAACATGGCGTGCGTCGACCACCACTTCTTCGGCCATCGCACCGCCTGCAACCAGCGCGCAGACGCGGTCTCCCACCTGCCAGGACGTACCGGCACCGACCTCGGCGATGACACCAGAACACTCCATGCCAAGGATTTGCGTGACGCCCGGGGGTGGCGGATACAGACCTGCGCGCTGCAACAAATCGGCACGATTGAGCCCGGCTGCCGCAACCTTGATGCGCACTTGCCCTACATCCAGTGTCGGAGATGGCTGTTCAACCCATTCCACGTGACCTTCAACGCCTTGCAATGCTTTCACGGTGCCTCCATAGTGAGTCTTGACTGAGCTCGACGTGCCTCATGGCATTCGGGCTTTTTGCATTATGCGACCGGGTTTCGCATCAGTCTGTGTGAACACATCACGCACCCGGGCAACCAAAACGTTGCCTGGCGCCGCGATTTTTCACGAAGCCTGAGAGGAACCGGCGACCTTAAAGACGGCCTAATATGCGTTATCAATTGTCCCCGCGTCGAATCAGCATGAAGCATTTTTTGCCCAGCACCACCCTTGCATTACTCATTGGCCTGGCGGCATTGCCAATGTCAGCCAGTTCGTTCGCAGCCAATAGCTGGGACAATCTTCAACCTGATCGCGATGAAGTCATCGCCAGTCTGAATGTCGTGGAGCTGCTCAAGCGCCACCACTACAGCAAGCCGCCGCTGGACGACAAGCGTTCGGAAATCATCTATCAGAGCTACCTGAAGCTCCTCGATCCTGCGCGCAGTTATTTTCTGGCCAGCGATATCGCCGAGTTTGACAAATGGCGTTTTCAGTTCGACGACTTCCTCAAGAGCGGCGACCTGCAACCAGGCTTCACCATCTACAAGCGCTATCTGGACCGCATCAAGTCGCGTCTGGACTTCGCCATCGCGCAGCTGAATAAAGGCGTCGACAAGATCGACCTGACCACCAACGAAACCTTGCTGGTTGATCGCAAGGACGCTCCGTGGCCCAAGAACGAAGCCGAGCTGGACGACCTGTGGCGCAAGCGCGTCAAGGACGAAGTCCTGCGCCTGAAGATCGCGGGCAAAGACCCGGCCAAGATCCAGGAAACCCTGACCAAGCGCTACAAGAACCAGTTGGCGCGTCTGGGTCAGACCCGCAGCGAAGACATCTTCCAGGCTTACCTGAACACCTTCGCGATGTCCTACGATCCGCACACCAACTACCTGTCCCCCGACAGCGCGGAAAACTTCGACATCAACATGAGCTTGTCGCTCGAAGGCATCGGCGCGGTGCTGCAAAGCGACAACGACAACGTCAAGATCGTTCGTCTGGTTCCGGCCGGCCCTGCCGCCAAGACCAAACAGGTGGCGACCGCCGACAAGATCATCGGCGTTGCCCAGGGCGATAAAGAAATGGTCGACGTGATCGGCTGGCGGCTGGACGAAGTGGTCAAGCTGATCCGCGGTCCAAAAGGCTCGGTGGTGCGTCTGGAAATCATCCCGGCCAGCAATGCGCCGAGCGACCAGACCACCAAGATCGTGTCGATCACCCGCGAAGCCGTGAAACTCGAAGAGCAAGCCGCCAAGAAGTCGATCCTGCACCTGAATCAGGACGGCAAGGACTACAAGCTGGGCGTGATCGAGATCCCGGCCTTCTACCTGGACTTCAAGGCCTACCGTGCCGGCGATCCTGAGTACAAGAGCACCACGCGCGACGTGAAGAAGCTGCTGACTGAGCTGCAGTCCGAGAAAGTCGACGGCGTGGTCATCGACCTGCGCAACAACGGCGGCGGCTCGCTGCAGGAAGCCACCGAGCTGACCAGCCTGTTCATCGACAAGGGCCCGACCGTGCTGGTGCGTAACGCCGACGGCAAGGTCGACGTGCTGGAAGACGAAAACAGCGGCGCGTTCTACAAAGGCCCGATGGCGCTGTTGGTCAACCGCCTGTCCGCTTCGGCTTCGGAGATTTTCGCCGGCGCCATGCAGGACTACCACCGCGCGCTGATCATCGGTGGCCAGACGTTCGGTAAAGGCACCGTGCAGACCATCCAGCCGCTCAACCATGGCGAGCTAAAACTGACCCTGGCCAAGTTCTACCGGGTGTCCGGTCAGAGCACCCAGCATCAGGGCGTACTGCCGGACATCGCCTACCCGTCGATCATCGACACCAAGGAAATCGGCGAAAGCGCACTGCCGGAAGCGATGACCTACGACACCATCAAGCCTGCGATCAAGCCGGCAGTGGACCCGTTCAAACCGTTCCTGGCCCAGCTGCAGGCGCGTCACGATGTGCGCTCGGCCAAAGACGCCGAGTTCGTGTTCGTCGAGCAGAAACTGGCGCTGGCCAAGAAGCTGATGAGCGAGAAGACCGTCAGCCTCAACGAAGCCGAACGCCGCAGCGAGCACGCCGACGTCGAAAGCAAGCAGCTGGTGATGGAAAACACCCGCCGCAAGGCCAAGGGCGAAGAGCCGCTCAAAGAGCTTAAGAAAGAAGACGAAGACGCATTGCCAGCGGACGACGACAAGACTAAACCGGAAGACGACGCATACCTGGCCGAGACTGGTCGGATCCTCCTCGACTACCTGGGTCTGAGCGGTTCTGTGGCAAAGAAGTGAAGGAATGACTGCCTCGTCATGAACCATGATGAGGTGATAACAAAGCGTCATCAAACACTCATGAACCTGTCGTGAAATACGGGGCTCGACGCCAAGGTGTCGAGCCCTTTTTTCTTGCCTTGAGATTGCCATGACCGTGACCGAACAGCTGAGCGCTTTGAATGCGATTCTGACTCACCGCGACTTGCACAGCCTGTTCCAACCGATTGTGTCGCTGTCCGACGCCGCATCCTGGGCTATGAATCCCTGACCCGCGGCCTGTCCAATAGCGCCCTGCACTCCCCCATCAGCCTGCTGGAAGCCTCGCACCCGCCAGGGCGCACGTTGCAGTTGTGGCAACGCTACGGCATCGCGCCGAACCGGGTGGTGGTCGAACTGACCGAACAGACCCCCACCGTTCGCCGAAGGCATCGAACTGCAGGAAGAGCTGGCGGTGCTGATCGACATGGGGCTGGGGAGGGCCCTCACGGCTTACTCTGGCTTCGCTGATTGCGAATACTCGAACTCAAACACTCGCACCACTTCAGCCGCGTGCCAGGAGGCTGCGGCAACACCGTCGGACGGCCCGGTGAAACGCCCCAGGCGTTCGACGCATTCAAAAAAGCCGGTGCGTGGCAGACGGCTGGCGCCTTGGCTGATGACCAGCGAGCTGCGCAACGGCTGTTCGGCGCGAGCGTCAATGGCAGCGAGATGTTCGAGGGCAGCGGTCAGGGTTTGCATCGCAGGCGTCGGCAATTGCAGGCGTTCGAGCAGAGCGCGATAAGTGACCAAGTGCCGTTGACGACGTGCAAGGTCCAGCTCAGCCAGCAGCGCTTGCCAGTGCTGACGGCTGATACGCACGCTCATGGCTCACCTCGCCAGCCCGGCACACCCAATTCCCACGCCAGACTTCGTCGAATCGCGGCATCAGGTTGGCGGCTGCCGTTTTCGATCAGTTCCAGGTACGACGGGCTGATGCCGACCGTACGCGCCAGTTGCGCCAGCTCCAGGCCCTTGGCCTGACGCAGCGCAGCCAGTTGATGGAGTGAAGGAAGGTCGCAGGCCGGCGGCGAGTCGGCAGCCTGTGCAGCGCTGACGGCGGGTTGCGGGCGGGAAACCCCGGCGGCCTGCAACAGGGCCTGATACTGCGCCCATGGCAGCACCGCGTATTCTGGCTCTCCATTGCGGGAAATAACCTGAAGATCCATACCACCCCCTGTAGGACGAAATGCCGTTGCTTGTAATCTTTTTCGTTGTAATGCGGCATCTTACCAGCGGATGAAGAGAACTTGCGTGCGATCTATCGACAGAGTTCTCTCAGGAGCGACGTTTTCAGGGGTAATCAACCTGTGGGTACGACTTCATTCGCGATGCGATCCAACAGGCGCCACTGATGCATCGTATGTTCGGCCATCGCGAATGACGTCGCTCCCCAAGGAATGCTCTGCAGCCCCAGTTGGCCCGGCGCTAATCCTTCTTTTCCCGCTCCAGCAATTTCGGCGTGGCGGGCAGGCGCTCGACCACGGCGAGCTTTTCCGGGGTTTGACGGTCGCGCCAGGCGCGAAAAGCACTGAGCTCCGCTTCGAGATTCTTCATGACCCATGCCAGCACCGCGATGTCATCGAGCATACCCAGCCCCGGAATCCAGTCGGGAATGGCATCAAGCGGGCTCAGAAAATACATCAAGCCTGCGACCACAGACAGAATCGCCTTGCCGCTGATGGCCCGGTACTCGCCCCGCCAGTAGGCCAGGCACAGCGCCTGCAGCAGTTTCAGATCATCCTTGAGCTTGCCCAGGCGGTTGCCTTCACTGGCCGCCTTGCCGGCCACGGCGAACAGCAGCGCCGGCAAACGGCCTGCTGCCATCAGACGTTTGGCCATGGGTATAAAACGAATGAGGTTCCAGGGTGCTTTCATGCTGACTCCAGCAACGTCGATAAAGAGCCGATAAAAATCGGCCAACTGGTCAATCACCACGGATGGAAGGACCCGATCGTGCAACACCGCGTTGCACGCATAAAAGGTTATCCACACAAATTGTGGATAACCTTGTGAACAGAGCCGAGTTTCGGCCCTGAGACGCCCGTTTTACAGGGGCTTGGCTTAAATCGCGCGTTTTTTACTCACATCAAAAAACGCAAAAAATCGTTGACTTGAACGTTTGCCGACGCTAACGGATGCCCCGCGAAAGCTGTCGACTGCGTCAACATTTCCCGACATTCGTCCAGCGCGCTGACGGTATTGGGACTGTAGCTGCCCGGCCCGGTTCGATTTTTTTTCGACAAAAACGAAAATGCCCCGTCGAGACGGGGCATTTCATTCAAGCGGCAATCGAGGTGTCGATTACTTCTTGGCAGCAGGCTTGGCAGGTTCTGCCGCAGGCGCCGCATCTTCTTCCTCGTCTGCGCCAGCAGCGCCGCCAGCGGCGTCGTTACCTGCAGCAGCCGGATCCTTGATGCCCAGCAGTTCCAGGTCGAAAACCAAAACCGAGTTGGCCGGGATCATCGGGCTTGGGCTTTGTGCGCCGTAGGCCAGATCGCTAGGGATGTAGAGTTTGATCTTCTCGCCAACGTGCATCAGTTGCAAACCTTCGACCCAACCCGGGATCACGCCGCTGACAGGCAGATCGATCGGGCTGCCGCGCTCGACGGAGCTGTCGAACACCTTGCCGTCAGTCAGTTTGCCTTCGTAGTGAACGGTCACGACATCCGTAGGCTTGGGTACAGGACCGTCGGCTTTCTTGATGATTTCGTACTGAAGGCCGGAAGCGGTGGTGGTGACTTCCTTGCGCTTGCCGTTCTCTTCGAGGAATTTCTTGCCAGCAGCTGCCGACTCTTCACTCATCTTGGCCATGCGCTCTTCAGCGCGCTTTTGCAGCTCGCCGAAGGCTGCAACCAGCTCTTCGTCTTTGAGTTTCTGTTCTTTCTTGCCGACGGCGTCTTCGATACCCAGCGCTACCGCTTTGGAATCCAGATCGTCCATGCCTTCCTGAGCCAGGCTCTTGCCCATGTTCAGGCCGATGCCGTAGGAAGCTTTTTGTGCCGGGGTTTTCAGTTCAACGGTGCTGGCTTGCTTGTCGCAACCCGCGAGTACCAGACCGACCAGGGCAATCGCCGCTGCCAACCGATGCTGTTTCATCCTGTTTCCTTGTTCATGCGCCGAAAGGGCAAACGAGTAAAGCCGCGAGCTTATCAGGCCGCCGCGATCAATGGCTACCGGCATGAGAGGGGGAAAAGGCAGATAAGTTCAGGTATCCAAAGGTTTTGTTCAATGATCGGGAAAACTGTTCAGTTTCGGTTCAGGCTCCTATCCGCGTTGACCATTTTGAAGCTCACGACGCTGGTGAAGCGGATCACCTCACGTCAATATACGTCCCGCACATAGCGCTTCTGCTCGGCCAACCCGCGCAGGTATTCGGCCGCTCGTTCGGCGCTCATCCCGCCCTGCTCGCCGATGACCTCCCGCAGCGCCTGATCGACATCTTTGGCCATGTGCGTGGCGTCGCCGCAGATGTAAATCCGCGCGCCGTCCTGAAGCCATTTCCATAACTCGGCGCCTTGCTGGCGAATCCGGTGTTGCACGTAGACTTTCTCGGCCTGATCGCGGGAAAACGCCAGGCTCAGGTTTGTCAGCAACCCGTCCTTCTGCATGTTCTCCAGCTCCTCGCGGTAGTAGAAATCCGTGGCAGCATGTTGCTCGCCAAAGAACAGCCAGTTGCGCCCTCGATCTCCTCGCGCCTGCCGTTCCTGAAGGAAGGCGCGAAACGGTGCCACGCCAGTGCCCGGCCCGATCATGATGATCGGCACGTCGCCATCGGCGGGTGGGCGGAAATGCTGGGTGGGTTGCAGAAAAATCGGTACCTCGCAGCCACCTGCCCGATCGGCGAGATAGGTCGACGACACGCCCTTACGCTGTCCATAACGCACGGCCGAAACCGTCAAATGAATGGCCTCAGGGTGGGCTTTTGAACTGGAAGCGATGGAATACAGACGCGGTTGCAGGGGCTTGAGATGGGTCAGCAGTTCAGGACCTGAGCAGCGCAGGGGAAACTCACGTAATACATCCGCCAATTGCCGGCCCCACAACCAGCTTTTCAACTCGCCTTTGAAGGGCTCGCCAAGCAGGGTTTTCAGCTCCTGACTGCTGCTGCGATCGGCGATGAAATGCAAGATTTCCGCGTTGGGCCGAGCGATTTCCAGATGCTCGCTCAAGGCCCGACGAAGCGAAACATCCCCCGCTTTGGCGACCTTGACTGGCTGCTCGGCCTTGAGGCCCGTGAGGTCGAGCAGTTCATCGACCAGCGCGGGGCAGTTGCGCGGCCACACGCCCAGTGCGTCACCCGCTTCGTAGGTCATGCCCGAATCGCCGAGGGTCAGGGCGAACTGTCGGGTGTCCTTGCTGGCGCCCTCGCCGTTCAACCGACGATTGACCGACAACCGGGCGGGATAAGGCCGTGCGCGAGTCGGTTGATCGGTTGGCGGCTCACTGACCCCGGCATCAGGGAGGTCCAGCGCCAGCGCTTGTTGCAATGCCTTGAACCAATCATTGGCGTGCCCCTGAAACTCCCCGTCACAATCCACGCGCGCCACCAGCGGCGACGCGCCCAAGGCGAGCAGGCGCTGATCGAGGTTCTTGCCGTGCTGGCAGAAGTTCTGGTAGCTCGGATCACCCAGCGCCAACACGGCATAACGCAGGGATTCTAGGCGCTGGGGTTGCGCGCTCAGCGACTGCCAGAAATCCTGGCCGTTGTCCGGGGAATCGCCGTCGCCAAAAGTGCTGCTGATCAGCGCGACGTTGCTCACTTGGTTCAAGCGGCTGACGGGGAAACTGTCCATAGCCGCGACCTGAACCGGCACGCCCGCCGAGCGCAAACGGCTGCCGAACCCCTTGGCCAACGTCTCGGCGTTGCCGGTCTGCGAGGCCCAGAGCAGGGTCAGCAACGGCTCGCCTTCGAGGGTTTCCTGCGCCTCGTCCTCGACCACGGGCAGGTCGAGAAAGCGATGACCAATCAGCTCGACCTTCTTCAAAGCCACTGCGCTGAACTTGAATTCAGGCTGCCGGGAAATCGGGTCGATGGCGTCGCTGGTGACGGCGTTGATCGCCAGACTCTCGCCATACACGTCATTCCAGTGAAACGGCGCGAAACAATTGCCGGGGCGCACCCGGTCGGTCACTAAGGCAGGCAATACAGCGTGACCTCGGGCCGAGCGCACCTCGACGGCATCCTTGTCGCGGATGCCCAGCGTTGCTGCATCATCGGGGTGAAGTTCGACGAAGGGGCCGGGGTTGAGTGTGTTCAGGGTGGCGACTTTGCCGGTCTTGGTCAGGGTGTGCCATTGGTGCTGCACCCGCCCGGTGTTGAGCACCATCGGAAAATCATCATTAGGCATTTCAGCCGGTGCCCTGTGCGGGCGCGGCCAAAACATCGCTTTGCCGTTTTCCGTGGCGAACACGATGGCTGGGCGATGGCCGCGATCGCCATGTTTCAACATCTGGCTGATGCCGTTGTTGAGGTAGCGAATCGGGTTGCGCGCGCCTTCGGCGTCCGGCGCGCAGGGCCATTGCAGCGATTGGTCGCGCAGGCGAGCGTAAGAGGCGCCGCGAATATCGTAGCCGGTCCTGGGGTTCCACGCCTGTTTGATTTCTTCGAAAACCGCCTCGGCGCTGGCATAGCTGAAACCTTCGGCGAAGCCCATTTCACAGGCCACCCGCGCGATGATCTGCCAGTCCGGCAAAGCATCTCCGGGGGCATCGACGGCCTTTTGCGTGAGGTTGAGGTTGCGCTCGGAATTGATCATCACCCCTTCGGCTTCCGCCCACAGCGCGCCGGGCAAAAGGATATCGGCGTAGCGATTGGTTTCGGTGTCGAGGAAGGCGTCCTGGGTGATCACCAGCTCTGCGGCCTGCAGGGCTTGGGTCACCGTGGCGCGGTTGGCGACGCTGGCCACCGGGTTGGTGCAGATGATCCAGCAGGCCTTGATCGCGCCGTCGCGCATCTGCTCGAACAGGTCGATGGTCCCACCGCCGAGGGTCTGACCAAGGCTGCCTCGCGGGATCGACCACAGGTCTTCTATGTAGCTGCGGTCCTGCTCCACCAGTACCGAACGCTGTCCGGGAAGTCCGGGCCCCATGTAGCCCATTTCCCGACCGCCCATGGCATTGGGCTGCCCGGTGAGCGAGAAAGGGCCACTGCCGGGGCGACAAATCGCCCCGGTGGCCAAGTGCAGATTGCACAGCGCGTTGGTGTTCCAGGTGCCGTGGGTGCTCTGGTTCAGGCCCATGGTCCAGCAGCTCATCCACTGCGGCGCCTGGCCGATCATCGTCGCGGCCTGGCGAATGTCAGCCTCGGAGAGCCCGGTGATCTGCGCGACCTTGTCTGGGGTGTAGTCGGCGAGAAACGCGGGCATCGCTTCCCAACCCTGGGTGTACGCGGCGATGAAGTCAGCGTCGAGGTCGCCGTTTTCCTGCAACAGATACAGCAGGCCATTGAGCAGCGCCAAGTCGGTGCCGGGCCGGATCTGCAGAAACAGGCTGGCCTTGTCTGCCGTAGCACTGCGCCGGGGGTCGACCACAATCAGCTTCGCCCCGGCCTTGACCCGATCCATCATGCGCAGGAACAGGATCGGGTGACAATCGGCCATGTTCGCGCCGATCACGAAGAACAGGTCAGCCTTGTCGAAATCGTCATAGGAGCCGGGCGGACCGTCCGAGCCCAGTGACAGTTTGTAACCACTCCCCGCACTGGCCATGCACAGGCGCGAATTGGACTCGATGTTGTTCGTGCCCACGAAGCCTTTGGCCAGCTTGTTGGCCAGGTATTGCGCCTCCAGCGACATCTGCCCGGAGACGTAAAACGCCAATGCATCAGGGCCGTCGCGGTCGAGGATGGCGCGCAGGCGTTGCGCGGTTTCGCTGATCGCCGCCTCCATGGGCGTGCGCACCGGGTCCTGGTTGCGCTGATGACGCAGGTACGCCGACGCCATGCGCCCGGACTCGGCAATCGCCTGTCCGCAGGTCGTGCCCTTGGTGCACAGGCGACCGAAATTGCTCGGATGGGCCTTGTCGCCGCTGACCTTGATTATCCGATTGTTCTCGACCTGCATGACGATGCCGCAGCCGACGCCGCAATAAGGACACACACTTCTCACGCTGTTGCTTGCCATATCCACGTTCCCGAGGCCAAAAAAAGACGCCCTGTTCTCCTCCGTCGAAAAACGGGGAGCACACGGCGCCTTTGTCGTGAAAATGGCAATCAGCGTTGACTGCCTGTAATGGAGGCTTTGCAAACGGCAGGCCAGTGTCTGGCGCCTGCGTTAAGTGGCGGACGGCTGCGTCCTTGGGCAATCGCAACTGCTACAGGTTGGGGCGATTTATTGCAGACCGCACCGTTTGCGTGCCGAAAACCGTACTCGATGCTGCCGAAGGCGTAGGAGCAAGCTTGCTCGCGATCGGCTGCGAAGCAGTCGCAAAACCTGACGACTCGATATGCCTGACGCAACCAAGGTGTCTGATTTTGCTGCCGCTTCGCGCCAGATCGTCAGCAAGCTGGACTCCTACGCCCTTTGGGCAGAATCAAACGCAACACGTATTGAGAAAGCCCTTTGAGCGGCAACCCTCCCCCGCTGGCACAGCCATTGCTACATCCCTTGCAAGTCCAGCCACACATGCGCGGCTGGCGGCTCAGGCCTGTCAATGATGACCGGCCACGGGTCGAGCAGGTTGCGCCGACAATGCGGTCGAGCGACAACACCTAAAAGAACAGGCAAAGGCGCCTGGAACCGAGAGGTTCCGGGCGCCTTTTTTTTTGCTTTCAAAACCTGATTGGCCTTGGCCGGGACTCGATATGAACACCACTGTCGCCCCTCTTGATGATGTGCAAACCCTGATCGTGGTCGGTAACGGCATGGTCGGTCACCACTGCGTCGAGCAGTTGATCGCGGCGGGCGCCCTGACCCGCTTTCGCATTCACGTCTTCAGCGAGGAAGGCCAGCGCGCGTACGACCGCGTGCACCTGTCTGAATATTTTGGCGGCCGCGATGCCGAATCCCTGGCCCTGAGCGACGCTACTTTATATGAACAAGCGGGCCTGACCTTGCATCTGGGCGTGCCGGTGCTGGAGATTGATCGCGTGCGCCGCGAGGTGATCACCGCTCAAGGCTGCTTCGGCTACGACAAGCTCGTGCTGGCGACCGGTTCCTACCCGTTCGTGCCGCCGATCGAAGGCGCCGAGGGCCATTCGCGTCTGGTGTACCGCACGCTGGACGACCTGGACACCATTCGTGCCGCCGCCACTCAGGCCAAGCGCGGCGTGGTTGTTGGCGGCGGCTTGTTGGGGCTGGAGGCAGCCAACGCGCTGAAGTCGCTGGGGCTGGAGGCTCATGTCGTGGAATTCGCGCCGCGCCTGATGCCGGTGCAACTGGACGACTTTGGCGGCGCAGCACTCAAGGCGCGCATCGAAGCCTTGGGCGTTGGCGTGCACCTGTCCCGTGCCACGCAGTCGATCAGCCAAGGCGAGCAGTACCGCTATCGGATGAATTTCGCCGGAGATGAATTCCTCGAAACCGACCTGATCGTGTTTTCCGCAGGCATCCGCCCACAAGACGCCCTCGCCCGCCAATGCGAGCTGGAGCTGGGCCCGCGCGGCGGCATCGCCATCGACGAGCACTGCCGCACCAGCGATGCCGACATCTTCGCCATCGGCGAGTGCGCGGCCTGGAACGGCAGCGTGTTCGGCCTGGTGGCACCGGGTTATCAGATGGCGCGCAACGTCGCCGCGCAATTGTGCGCCCTGGACGCCGCGCCGTTTTTCGGTGCCGACATGTCGACCAAACTCAAGCTGCTGGGCGTCGATGTCGGCTCCATCGGCGACGCCCACGGCGCACTGACCGGCGCGCGCAGCTACCGTTTTATCGACGAGGCAACCGCCAGCTATCGGCGCCTGGTGGTCTCTGCCGATGGCAAACAGGTACTCGGTGCGGTGCTGGTCGGCGACAACAGCTACTACGACACCCTGCTGCAATATGCGCAGAACGGCATCAAACTCCCCGCCGATCCGTCCAGCCTGATCATGCCCCAAAGCGAAGGTGCGCCGACCCTCGGTGCCGACGCCCTCCCCGCCACCGCGACCATTTGCTCCTGCCACAACGTCAGCAAGGCCTCCATCTGCTCGGCCATCGACGGTGGCTGCACGGATCTGGCCGGGATCAAGGCCTGCACCAAGGCTGCGACGGGTTGCGGCGGCTGCGCGGCGTTGCTCAAAAGCGTGTTCGAGCACGAACTGACCGCCCGTGGCGTCGCCGTGGACAAGAGCCTGTGCGAGCACTTCGCCTACACCCGCCAGGAGCTATACGCCTTCGCCCGGGTGGAAAACATCGAAACCTTCGAGGGCATGCTCGCCCGTCACGGCAGGGGCCATCTTGGTTGCGACATCTGCAAACCGGCGGTCGGCTCGATCCTTGCCTCTTGCTGGAACAAGCCGATCATGGACCCCTCCCTAGTGCCGTTGCAGGACACCAACGACACGTTCATGGCCAACATGCAGAAGAACGGCACGTATTCGGTGGTCCCGCGCATTCCGGCAGGAGAAATCACGCCCGAGGGGTTGATCGCCATCGGCGCCGTGGCGAAGAAGTACGACCTCTACACCAAGATCACTGGCGGCCAGCGCATCGACCTGTTTGGCGCGCAGCTGCATGAACTTCCGGACATCTGGGCCGAACTGATCGCCGCTGGCTTCGAAACCGGGCACGCCTATGGCAAGTCGACGCGGACCGTGAAGTCGTGCGTCGGCAGCACCTGGTGCCGCTATGGCGTGCAGGACAGCGTGAGCATGGCGTTGCGCATCGAGGACCGCTACAAGGGCCTGCGTTCGCCACACAAGTTGAAATTTGCGGTTTCCGGTTGCACCCGCGAGTGCGCCGAGGCCCAGAGCAAGGACATCGGCGTGATTGCCACCGAGAACGGCTGGAACCTATACGTGTGCGGCAACGGCGGCATGCGCCCGCGTCACGCCGAGCTGTTCGCCACCGATCTGGATGACGAGACGCTGATTCGCTACATCGACCGAGTGCTGATGTTCTACATCCGCACCGCCGACAAGCTGCAACGTACGTCGGTCTGGCGCGAATCGCTGGAAGGCGGGCTGGATTACCTGAAAACCGTGGTCATCGAAGACAGTCTGGGGCTGGCCAATGAGCTGGAGGAACAGATGCAACTGGTGGTCGACCGCTACGAATGCGAATGGGCCAATGCGCTCAAGAGCCCGGAAAAGCTCAAGCGCTTCCGCACCTTCGTCAACGACAAGAGCGCCGATCCGGACATTCATTTCGTCAAGGAGCGCAGTCAGCGACGCCCGGCGCGCAGCCATGAACTCAACCTGATTCCTGTCGAGGAGATCGCACAATGAGCCCGGCCAACGCAGCAATGATGGACTTGTCTAAAACCCAGGCCTGGCGCGCCGTCTGCGCCCGACAGGATCTGGTGCTCAATTCCGGTGTGGTGGCGCTGATCGGTCACACCCAGGTCGCGCTGTTCTACGTCGCCTGCATCAGCGGCACGCCGCAGCTGTTCGCCGTCGATAACCGCGACCCAGTGTCCGGGGTGAACGTGATAGGCCGGGGGCTGGTAGGGAGCCTGGCGGGGGATCTGGTGATCGCCTCGCCTTTATATAAGCAGCATTACCGGCTGGAAGACGGCACATGCCTGGAAGATGCGTCGCTGAAATTGCGGACCTGGCCAGCGCGATTGAATGGAGATGTGGTTGAGGTGGATGTGGGGTGATGTTCGCCCATGGTTGGCCTGCCTTGTGGGAGCGCGCTTGCCCGCGATTGCGGTAGATCAGCACTATTAATGCTGTTTGACCCAACGCAATCGCGGGCAAGCGCGCTCCTACGGGATTCGACGGGACATGACATCAAATCCCGGGCACAAAAAAAGCGACCCTGAGGTCGCTTTCTTTGTCGTTACGAGGAGTTCAAGGGCCTCGTAACTCAATATGGCGCAGCGGACGGGACTCGAACCCGCGACCCCCGGCGTGACAGGCCGGTATTCTAACCGACTGAACTACCGCTGCGCGTCTGCAACTACATCGAGTGGTGGGTGATGACGGGATCGAACCGCCGACCCTCTGCTTGTAAGGCAGATGCTCTCCCGGCTGAGCTAATCACCCTTGTCTCTCGGTGTGGCGCGCATTCTACGGAGCGTTCCTACCTCTGGCAAGCACTTTTTCAAATAATTTTTATAATCCAACCAAAGGGTTACATCAGGGTTGGCCGCAGGGTCGCGGGAGCGAATAATGCCCCCCTTTGTATAAAGGAGAGATGTACCCCATGTGGTTCAAAAACCTGCTTGTCTATCGCCTGACCCAGGACCTGCCATTTGACGCCGAGGCGCTGGAAACCGCATTGGCGACCAAGCCTGCACGCGCTTGTGCCAGCCAGGAGTTGACCACTTACGGTTTCATCGCCCCGTTCGGCAAGGGCGAAGACGCACCTCTGGTGCATGTCAGCGGTGATTTCCTGCTGATCTCGGCGCGCAAGGAAGAGCGCATTCTGCCGGGCAGCGTGGTCAACGACGCCCTTAAAGAGAAAGTCGAAGAGATCGAGACCGAGCAAATGCGCAAGGTCTATAAAAAGGAGCGCGATCAGCTCAAGGACGAAATCATCCAAGCCTTCCTGCCGCGCGCCTTCATCCGCCGCTCGGCCACCTTTGCCGCCATCGCACCGAAGCAAGGCGTGATCCTGGTCAACGCTTCGAGCCCCAAACGCGCCGAAGACCTGCTGTCGACCCTGCGTGAAGTGGTCGGCTCGCTGCCAGTGCGCCCGGTGACCGTGAAGACCGCGCCGACCGCCGTCATGACTGACTGGGTCAAGACCGGCCAGACCGCCGACAACTTCTTTGTTCTGGACGAGTGCGAACTGCGCGACACCCACGAAGACGGCGGCATCGTCAAATGCAAGCGTCAGGACCTGACCAGCGACGAGATCCAGCTGCATTTGAGCACTGGCAAGGTTGTCACTCAGCTGTCCCTGGCCTGGCAGGACAAACTGTCCTTCGTGCTGGACGACAAGCTGGGCATCAAGCGCCTGAAGTTCGAAGACCTGCTGCAGGATCAGGCTGAACAGGACGGCGGCGACGACGCACTGGGCCAGCTGGACGCCAGCTTCACCCTGATGATGCTGACCTTTGGCGAGTTCCTGCCGGAGCTGTTCGAAGCGCTGGGCGGTGAAGAAATCCCGCAGGGGATTTGACCCAGCGTCCGGACTCGTGTTGTTCCTGTAGGAGCGCGCTTGCCCGCGAAGGCGTCGTGTCAGCAGATAAATCTGAAGCAGACATGACGCATTCGCGGGCAAGCGCGCTCCTACAGTCGTGAAACCCACAATAAAAGGAGCAAGCCATGCGTGCACTGGCTGCATTGAGTCGTTTTGTCGGTAATACCTTCGCGTACTGGGTGCTGCTGTTCGCCGTGCTGGCGTTCCTGTTCCCGAGCTGGTTCATCGGGCTGAAAACCCTGATCGTCCCGCTGCTGGGGCTGGTCATGTTCGGCATGGGCCTGACCTTAAAGCTTGAAGACTTCTCCGAGGTCGTGCGCCATCCATGGCGCGTGGCGTTGGGCGTAGTCGCGCATTTCGTGATCATGCCGGGTGTGGCGTGGTTGCTGTGTCAGGTGTTCCACCTGCCGGCGGAAATCGCCGTCGGTGTGATTCTCGTCGGTTGCTGCCCGAGCGGCACGTCGTCCAACGTCATGACCTGGCTGGCCAAGGGCGACCTGGCGCTGTCGGTGGCCATCGCCGCCGTCACCACCCTCCTCGCCCCGCTGCTGACCCCGGCGCTGATCTGGCTGCTGGCTTCAGCCTGGCTGCCGGTGTCCTTCATGGAAATGTTCTGGTCGATCCTGCAACTGGTGATGCTGCCCATCGTGCTGGGCGTGGTCGCCCAACGCCTGCTCGGCGCCAAAGTGCAATTCGCCGTCGACGTGCTGCCGCTGATTTCGGTGGTGAGCATCGTTATGATCGTCTGCGCGGTGGTCGCCGCCAGCCAGGCGAAAATCGCCGAATCGGGCCTGCTGATCATGGCCGTGGTCATCCTGCACAACAGCTTCGGCTTCCTGCTGGGCTACTTCACCGGCAAGTTGTTCAAGCTTCCTTTGGCCCAGCGCAAGTCGCTGTCCCTGGAAGTCGGCATGCAGAACTCCGGCCTCGGCGCCGCCCTGGCCAGCGCCCACTTCTCGCCGCTGGCGGCCGTGCCCAGCGCGCTGTTCAGCGTGTGGCACAACATTTCCGGTGCGTTGCTTTCGACGTATTTCCGGAAGATGGAGCCGGATGTGGCGGTGACGGAAGAAAAGCCGGTGGTTGGCTGACGGCAATGTGTCAGAGAAGGCGTCTTGTCTGACACACCACGAAATCACACTGTAGGAGCGAATTCATTCGCGATGCGGTGGGACTTCCGACAATGATGGGTCGGATGCACCTACGTCTCGCGAATAAATTCGCACCCACAGAAAACCGCACTGCCAATCAGAACCGCGACGCCAGATCAGCGCGCCGCCCCTCGCAACTCAGCCACCCGTTCCCGCACCAACCCCGGCTGCGACTCATCCCCCGCCAAGGCAGGCCCGGCCACCAAGGTCACCCGTGACCACAATCGGCGGAACACGCCCTTGTTCGGGTCGCGGCTGAAGAAGCTGCCCCACAAGCCTTGCAACGCCAGCGGAATCACCGGCACGTTGGTTTCTTCGAGTACGCGGGTCATGCCGCCTTTGAATTCGTCGATCTCGCCGGTGGTGGTCAGTTTGCCTTCGGGGAAGATGCACACCAGCTCGCCTTCCTTCAGGTACTCGGCGATGCGTTTGAAGGCCTGATCGTAGATCAGCAGGTCCTCGCCACGCCCGGCAATCGGGATCGCACCGGCGGTGCGGAAGATGAAGTTGAGCACCGGGATGTTGAAGATCTTGTAGTACATGACAAAGCGAATCGGCCGGCGCACCGAGCCTGCGATCAGCAACGCGTCGACGAAGGACACGTGGTTGCAGACCAGCAACGCCGCGCCTTCATCAGGGATCTGTTCGAGGTCGCGGTGTTCTACGCGGTACATGGAATGGCTGAGCAGCCAGATCATGAAGCGCATGGTGAATTCCGGGACGATCTTGAAGATGTAGGTGTTGACCGCGACGTTCATCAGCGAGACGACGAGGAACAGCTGCGGGATCGACAGTTTCACCACGCTGAGGAAGATGATCGAGACAATCGCCGAGACCACCATGAACAGCGCGTTGAGGATGTTGTTCGAGGCGATCACCCGCGAGCGCTCTTTCTCCGAGGTGCGCGACTGGATCAGCGCGTACAGCGGCACGATGTAAAAGCCGCCGAACACGCCGATGCCGAGGATGTCCAGCAGCACCCACCAGGCCTGGCCGTACCCCAGCACCGCCAGCCAGTTGTTGGCCTGAATGTTCTGCGCGAAGCCGCCGGAATGCCACCACAGCAACAGGCCGAACACAGTCAGCCCCGCCGAGCCGAAAGGCACCAGGCCGATCTCGACTTTGCGCCCCGACAGCCGCTCGCAAAGCATCGAACCTGCGGCAATGCCGATAGAGAAAACGGTGAGGATCAGGGTAACGACAGTTTCATCGCCGTAGAGAAATTCCTTGGCGTACGCAGGAATTTGCGTCAGGTAGATCGCGCCGACGAACCAGAACCATGAGTTGCCGACGATGGAGCGGGACACGGCTTTGGTCTGGTTCAGACCGAGTTTGAGAGTGGCCCAGGATTCGCTGAAGATGTTCCAGTTCAGGCGCATCTCCGGGCTGGCCGCAGCAGCGGGAGGAATGCCGCGACTGGCCAGATACCCCAGGCAGGCCACCAGCACCATCGCTGTCGAGACGATGGGCGCGTAATGAGTGGCGGACATCATGATCCCGGCGCCGATGGTCCCGGCCAGGATCGCCAGAAAGGTGCCCATTTCCACCAGACCATTACCGCCCACCAGCTCATTTTCATGCAGATGTTGCGGCAGGATCGAGTACTTCACTGGCCCGAACAGCGCCGAGTGGGTGCCCATGGCGAACAGCGCCGCGAGCATCAGCGACAGGTGGTCGAAGAGAAAGCCCACCGCGCCGACCACCATGATGCCGATCTCCAGCACCTTGATCATGCGGATCAGTTTGTCTTTGGGGTACTTCTCGCCGAACTGCCCGGCCAGCGCCGAGAACAGAAAGAACGGAAGAATGAACAGCAACGCGCAGAGGTTGACGTAGATCGAGCGGTCGCCGTCGATGGTCAGCTTGTAAAGGATGGCGAGGATCAGCGACTGCTTGAAGATATTGTCGTTGAATGCCCCGAGGGACTGGGTCACGAAGAACGGCAGGAAGCGCCGCTTGCCCAACAAACTGAACTGCGTCTGACTCATCAAACAGATCCCTGAGTGGCGCCGCTGACCGGCTTTTGGATTGGAACGCTCAAGCGTCGATCCGAGCCACATTGAAGACGCAACCGCTCTTTGTGTCGATACACACTTTCTGTGGGAGCGAATTCATTCGCGAAAGATCTGCTTGGCGACGGATACCTATCGCATGTACCGACGTCTCATCGGAGTGCCGCCCAGAATAAATTGGCTCCCACAGTTTGATGCCGTGCAGGCCGTGAGAATCCTTACCCTTTCAACCTGCAATACACGGCGACACGAAGAGTTCTCCTTTATAAGCCCCCACCACCGTGCGCTTCATGATCACCAGCCACAGCGCTGCAAGGCCGGCCACCAACAGGCTGCCCAGGACAGCAAAAAAACTCAGATGCAGCATCGCCCCAAGCTTGAGCGTGGTCAGGGCAAATACCCCCAACGGGAACGTAAAGCCCCACCAACCCAGGTTGAACGGGATGCCGTGACGCAGGTAACGCGCCGTGATCAGCATCGCCAGCAACAGCCACCATACGCCCACGCCCCAGAGCATGACGCCCGCGATCAGGCCCAGCCCCGAGGCGATGTCACCCACGCCCGGCAGGCCATTGGCCGCGAAAATAGCCGGTGAGTCGGCGCCCAGCACCATCAAACCAAAGGCCCCGGTGCTGATCGGCCCCAAGGCCAGCCAGCTCGACGCGGCCATGCTTTCGTGCGGCAGTTTGTGCAGGGCCATGCGCAGCAGCAGGATGGTGAGGATGCTGAACGCCACTGGCACCGACAGCGCCCACAGCACGTAACTGGTGATGAGCACGCTGAACTGGCTGTGAGTGTCGATCAGATGCGGCGCCAGCAATCCCCCGCTGGCGGCGGCCACTTCAGCGGCCACCACCGGCAGCAGCCACACCGCGGTCATCTGATCGATGCTGTGTTGCTGGCGGGTAAACATCATGAATGGAATCAGCACGCCGCAGGCCAGGGACATCGCCACGTCGAACCACCAGAGCATCTCAGCCAGGGGTAAAACCGCGTTGCCCCAGCGCGGCAAGCCAAACGTCAGCAGGCCGTTGATGATCGTGGCCATGCCCATGGGAATCGTGCCGAAGAACATCGAGACCGTCGAATGCCCGAAGATGCGCCGCGCCTCATCGAAGAACATCACCCAGCGCGCGGTGTAGAGAAAACTGAAGGTCAGGAACATCACGATGTTCAGCATCCACAGGGCTTCGGCCACCTGGAACAGGCCAGGGATGCGGGTTGGAAGCTGCGTGAGCACAGCGGAGAGAATCCCGGTGCCCATGGTGGCGGCGAACCAGTTGGGAGTGAACTGGCGGATGACTTCCCGTGGATGGGTCAGTTGGCTGAAGGGTTTGCGGGGGATGAAAATAGCGCGGCTCATGGGTGGCTCCTGGCCTCTGGTGAGGTGATCGCCATGTTAAGCCGACGACTGTTATCTACTAAGCGGGTAGTTTCGCTATAGGTCATAGGTTTAATCGATATTCACGGTTTACTGTTTACTGTAGGAGCGCGCTTGCCCGCGAATGCGGTGTGTCAAACAACATCCATGACTCTGATGC
>NZ_JBWKWB010000020.1:0-95768 GCF_059421985.1 Pseudomonas sp. GW821-FHT02A11 | reverse complement strand
GCGCCGGGCTACGCGAAGCGCTGGCCGCCGCAGGAGCTGGCGCTGGCGCCGGTGCTGCCGGGGCGCTGGCGTAGCCGCTGAAACGACGGTTGCTGCGCGAGATGGTGTGGACTTTCTCGCAGAGCATCTGTTTGACCTTCTCGGGGTTGCGCGAGATGTCTTCGAAGTTCTTGGGCAGGTAATCCACCGCCCCCGCGTCCAGCGCATCCAGGGTTACCCGGGCGCCTTCGTGGGTCAGTGAGGAGAACATCAGAACCGGGGTCGGGCAGCGCTGCATGATGTGACGAACTGCGGTAATGCCATCCATCATCGGCATTTCGTAGTCCATGGTGATCACGTCAGGCTTGAGGGCCAGCGCCTGCTCGATCGCTTCCTTGCCGTTGGTGGCGGTACCGACCACTTGAATCGTTGTGTCAGAGGAAAGAATTTCCGAGACGCGCCGGCGGAAAAAGCCGGAATCGTCTACCACCAGAACCTTGACTGCCATAAAAACTCCATAGAGCCCGCCCAGTGACTGGTGCGGCCCGTTTCATCAACCTCTGATCCACCTGGGTTACAAAGGTGGACAAAGAACCTGTGGGAGCGAATTCATTCGCGAAAATGGTTCAGGCGCTACCTATCTGTTGCCTGTACCGGCCCTCGTCGGAATGCCGCCCGGAATGAATTCTCTCCCTCAGGGTTCAATGCATCGCGGCCTTCAAATACGCCGTGCGGCGTAACGCTTGAGCATGCTTGGTACGTCGAGGATCAGCGCGATGCGGCCATCACCGGTAATGGTGGCGCCCGACATGCCTGGCGTACCTTGCAACATCTTGCCCAGCGGTTTGATGACCACTTCTTCCTGACCCACCAGTTGATCGACCACAAAGCCGATGCGCTGGGTGCCGACCGACAGGATCACCACGTGGCCTTCGCGCTGCTCTTCGTAAGCGGCAGAGCTGACCAGCCAGCGCTTGAGGTAGAACAGCGGCAGTGCCTTGTCGCGCACGATGACCACTTCCTGACCATCGACGACGTTGGTGGTCGACAGGTCCAGGTGGAAGATCTCGTTGACGTTGACCAGCGGGAAGGCGAAGGCCTGGTTGCCCAGCATCACCATCAGGGTCGGCATGATCGCCAGGGTCAGCGGGACCTTGATGACGATCTTCGAGCCCTGGCCCTTGGTCGAATAGATGTTGATCGAGCCGTTGAGCTGGGCGATCTTGGTTTTCACCACGTCCATGCCCACGCCACGGCCGGACACATCGGAGATCTCGGTCTTGGTCGAAAAGCCCGGTGCGAAGATCAGGTTGTAGCAGTCGGTGTCGCTCAAACGGTCTGCCGCATCCTTGTCCATGACACCGCGCTTGACCGCGATAGCACGCAGTACGGCCGGGTCCATGCCTTTGCCGTCATCGGAAATCGACAGGAGGATGTGGTCGCCTTCCTGTTCCGCCGAGAGCACCACGCGTCCGCCACGAGCCTTGCCCGATGCTTCGCGCTCTTCCGGCGATTCGATACCGTGGTCCACCGCGTTGCGCACCAAGTGCACCAACGGGTCGGCCAGCGCCTCGACAAGGTTCTTGTCCAGGTCGGTCTCTTCACCCACCAGTTCAAGGTTGATCTCTTTCTTCAGCTGACGGGCCAGATCGCGAACCAGTCGCGGGAAGCGACCGAAGACTTTCTTGATCGGCTGCATGCGCGTCTTCATGACGGCGGTCTGCAGGTCAGCGGTGACCACGTCCAGATTGGACACGGCCTTGGACATGGCTTCATCGGCGCTGTTGGCACCCAGGCGCACCAGGCGGTTACGCACCAGCACCAGTTCGCCAACCATGTTCATGATTTCGTCCAACCGCGCCGTGTCGACGCGCACGGTGGTTTCCGCTTCGGTCGGTGCCTTGTCGCCGGTAGCCGGTGCCGGAGCGCGGGCGGCGGCGGGAGCAGCGGCCGGTGCTGGAGCCGCTTTCGCCGGGGCAGCAGCGGGTGTCGGTGCAGCCGCTGCCGCAGCCGGTTTGGCAGGCTCGGCTTTCGGCGGCTCGACCTTGGCAGGTTCGGCTTTCTTCGCCGGTGCCGTCGCGGCTGCAGCGCTCGCCGCTACGTCTGGCGAGAAGCTGCCTTTGCCGTGCAGTTGGTCGAGCAGTGCTTCAAATTCGTTATCGGTGATTTCGTCCGATGCCGGTGCAGCCGATTCGACGGCAGCAGGCGCAGCGGCAGCTGGGGCTGCAGCGGCGTCAGGCGAGAAACTGCCCTTGCCGTGCAACTGATCGAGCAGCGCTTCGAATTCGTCATCGGTGATTTCATCACTGGCAGGCGCGCTGGCAGGTGCGGCGGCCGCTGTCGGGACAACCGCATCGACAGCGAATTGCCCTTTGCCGTGCAGCTGATCGAGCAGCGATTCGAATTCGGCGTCAGTGATTTCATCGCTGGCCGCTTCATTGGCGGATGCCGGGGCTGCTGCGACTGGAGCAGGCACGGCTGCGCCAGCGGCTTGAGCCTTGACCGCATTGAGCGAGTCCAGCAGTTGTTCGAATTCCTGGTCGGTGATGTCCTCGGACGGCGCCTCGGCCACCGGCTCCGGCGCTACAGGAGCGGGCGCTGCAGCCACTTCGTCAGCCGACGCAGGCTCAGCCAGACGCGACAGCGCGGCGAGCAGTTCAGGCGTGGCCGGGGTGATGTCCGAACGCTCACGCACCTGACCGAACATACTGTTGACGGTGTCCAGGGCTTCAAGCACGACGTCCATGAGTTCCGCGTCGACCCGGCGCTCACCTTTGCGCAGGATGTCGAACACGTTTTCGGCGATGTGACAGCATTCAACCAGCTCGTTGAGCTGGAGGAAGCCGGCGCCCCCTTTTACAGTGTGAAAACCGCGAAAAATTGCATTGAGCAGATCCGCATCATCCGGCCGGCTTTCCAGCTCGACCAGCTGCTCGGACAACTGCTCCAGAATCTCGCCGGCCTCTACCAGAAAATCCTGAAGGATTTCTTCATCGGCGCCGAAGCTCATTGGGGGTGCTCCTAAAATTAACCGTCAAACCGATCCAGGGGCTGCGTCGCTGGCCTGCGCGCCTTGCTTTCGTCGAAGCATTCACGCATCAGGCCCGCAGCCTCTTTCACATAGAACCCCGGCTCTAGAATCTAGAAGCCAAGGCTGGATAGCAGATCGTCAACATCATCCTGACCGGATACGACGTCTTCACGTTTATCGGCATGAATCTGCGGACCTTCACCCTTGGAATGAAGTTTTTCCTGTTCTTTTTGCTGACGGAACACTTCCTGGTCGTGCTCGATGCCAGCAAAGCGATCGACCTGGCTTGCCATCAGCACCAACTTGAGCAGATTGCTCTCGACTTCGGTCACCAGCGTCGTCACACGCTTGATCACCTGGCCGGTCAGGTCCTGATAGTCCTGGGCCAGCAGAATGTCGTTGAGGTGGCTGGCGACCTCGTGGGTCTCCTTCTCGCTGCGCGCAAGGAAACCCTCGACGCGGCGGGCCAGATCACGAAACTCCTCGGCACCGATCTCGCGACGCATGAAGCGCCCCCAATCGTCGCTGAGCGCCTTGGCGTCCGTGCTCAGGCCATTCATCAATGGCGTGCTCTGCTCCACCAGGTCCATGGTGCGGTTGGCCGCACCTTCCGTGAGCCTGACAACATACGACAGGCGCTCGGTGGCATCCGTGATCTGCGACACCTCTTCGGCTTGCGGCATGTGCGGGTCAATCTGGAAATTGACGATTGCGCTGTGCAGCTCGCGCGTCAGTTTGCCGACTTCCTGATACAGGCCGCGATCGCGGGTCTGGTTTAGCTCATGGATAAGTTGCACGGCGTCGCCGAACTTGCCCTTTTCAAGGCTCGCGACGAGTTCTTGTGCATGTTTCTTCAGGGTCGACTCGAAGTCACCCATCGTCGAATCTTTAGGATCCATAGCGCCCTCGCAGCGGACATCAGCTATTGACGCGCTCGAATATCTTCTCGATCTTTTCTTTGAGAACCTGAGCAGTGAAAGGCTTCACGACGTAGCCGTTCACACCGGCCTGAGCGGCCTCGATGATCTGCTCGCGCTTGGCTTCGGCGGTGACCATCAGTACCGGCAGATGGCGCAGGCGCTCATCGGCACGGACCTGACGCAGCAGGTCGATGCCGGACATGCCGGGCATGTTCCAGTCAGTCACCAGGAAATCGAAAGCCCCGCTCTGCAGCATCGGCAATGCGGTGGTACCGTCATCTGCTTCGGCCGTGTTGGTGAACCCAAGGTCACGCAACAGGTTTTTTATGATCCGCCGCATCGTTGAGAAGTCATCAACGATGAGGATTTTCATGTTCTTGTCCAATTCGACCTCCAAGCAGTCTTTAACGCGCCCAGCTCCCGGACGCGCGTTCAATCAATACCGGTACAGCACAACTACCGGTTACACGAAAACGAGGGGGCTTTGGAATCGAAAGGTACGAGCACAGCGGAACAGAGTCACGAAGACCTGATCCGACCGGCTCCTGCCTTGTCTCTTTTGCTTCCCACACCACATCTTGCACAGCCGGTCTTGCATGTTACTCACAGGCCCCGCAACCGGCACCCGTGTTGATGGGTCAGCGCGCGCGCCATTCTCCCAGGCGTCCGCGCAGACGGGCGGCACACTGGCTGTGCAACTGGCTGACACGCGACTCGCTGACCCCCAGGACCTCACCGATTTCCTTGAGGTTCAGCTCTTCGTCGTAGTACAGCGCCAACACCAGGCGTTCACGCTCGGGCAGGTTGGCAATGGCGTCGGCCAGTGCGCTCTGGAAGCGCTCGTCTTCCAGATCCCGTGACGGTTCCAGCGACTGGCTCGCGCCATCCTCATGCAGCCCTTCATGCTCGCCGTCCTGCAACAGGTCGTCGAAGCTGAACAGGCGACTGCCCAAGGTATCGTTCAGAATCGCGTAGTAATCGTCCAGGCTCAATTGAAGTTCGGCAGCAACCTCATGATCTTTAGCGTCGCGGCCGGTTTTTGCTTCAATTGCACGAATCGCGTCGCTGACCATGCGCGTGTTGCGGTGGACCGAACGGGGCGCCCAGTCTCCCTTGCGCACTTCATCGAGCATCGCGCCGCGGATACGAATACCCGCGTAGGTCTCGAAACTCGCACCCTTGGTGGAGTCGTACTTGGTCGAGACTTCGAGCAGACCGATCATGCCGGCCTGGATCAGATCCTCGACCTGCACGCTGGCCGGCAAACGCGCCAGCAAGTGGTAAGCGATGCGCTTGACCAGAGGGGCATAACGCTCGATCAGCTCATACTGGGAATCTTTGGATGATTTGCTGTACATGCGATAGCCACTTGCAGTCATGACACTGGCCCTGCGCTGGTCTGATGAACCAGCCGCTCAACGAAAAATTCAAGGTGGCCACGCGGGTTCGCCGGCAGTGGCCAGGTATCGACCTTCTGTGCAATGGCCTTGAATGCCAGGGCACATTTGGAACGTGGAAACGCTTCATACACGGCGCGCTGTTTTTGCACGGCCTTGCGCACGCATTCGTCGTACGGCACAGCGCCCACATACTGCAGGGCCACGTCGAGGAAGCGGTCGGTGACCTTGGTCAGCTTGGCAAACAGGTTGCGCCCTTCCTGCGGGCTCTGGGCCATGTTGGCCAGCACGCGGAAGCGGTTCATGCCGTGGTCGCGGTTAAGCAGTTTGATCAGCGCGTAGGCGTCAGTGATCGAGGTCGGCTCATCGCACACCACCAGCAGCACTTCCTGCGCTGCGCGTACGAAGCTGACCACCGATTCGCCAATCCCGGCGGCGGTGTCGATCACCAGCACGTCGAGGTTGTCGCCGATTTCGCTGAACGCCTGAATCAGGCCGGCATGCTGCGCCGGGCTCAACTGAACCATGGTCTGGGTGCCGGATGCCGCAGGCACGATGCGTACACCGCCCGGGCCCTGCAACAGGACATCGCGCAGCTCGCAGCGGCCTTCGATGACATCGGCCAGGGTGCGTTTTGGGGTCAGCCCCAACAATACGTCGACGTTGGCCAGACCCAGATCGGCATCCAGCAACATGACGCGACGTCCCAGCTCGGCCAAGGCCAGCGAGAGGTTCACTGACACATTGGTCTTGCCTACGCCACCTTTGCCACCGGTCACCGCGATAACCTGAACGGGATGCATGCTGCCCATAGTTAATTCTTTACCTTGTCTTGCTTAGACCAAAGCCACATTTCGGGCTGCACGTTCACTGAGTGAACAATGCCTGGCAGACCATCGATGCAGGTATTTTCCAATGTCATTTTCCTTAACCTAGCCCGCGCGCTTGCCGGTGCTGTGATAAAGATCCGCAAACATATCCGCCATCGCTTCCTCGCTAGGCTCCTCCTGCATCTGCACACTGACGGCACGGCTTACCAACTGGTGCCGACGGGGCAGATGCAGATCATCCGGTATGCGCGGGCCATCAGTGAGATAGGCCACAGGCAGTTCGTGTGTCACGGCAAGGCTCAGCACTTCGCCAAGGCTTGCGGTTTCGTCGAGCTTGGTCAGGATGCACCCGGCCAGGCCGCAACGCTTGTAACTGTGATAGGCCGCGGTCAGTACCTGTTTCTGGCTGGTTGTCGCCAGTACCAAGTAATTGCGCGCCTTGATGCCGCGACCGGCCAGGCTTTCGAGCTGCAGGCGCAGGGCCGGATCGCTGGCTTGGAGGCCTGCGGTATCGATCAGCACCACGCGCTTGCGCAGCAACGGTTCCAGCGCCTGAGCCAGGGATTGCCCCGGATCGACGTGGGTCACCGGCACATTGAGAATCCGGCCCAGCGTCTTGAGTTGTTCCTGAGCCCCGATGCGAAAGCTGTCCATGCTCACCAGCGCGATATTTTGCGCGCCGTATTTCAACACATAACGGGCCGCGAGTTTGGCTAACGTGGTGGTCTTGCCCATACCGGCAGGGCCGACCATGGCGATCACCCCGCCCTCTTCCAGCGGCTCGACGTCAGGTGTGACGATCATGCGCGCCAGGTGAGCCAGCAACATGCGCCAGGCATGAGGCTGATCGTCAACGTCCGGGACCATGTTCAACAGATCGCGCGACAGCGGGCCAGACAGACCCACACGTTGCAGGCGACGCCACAGATTAGCCTGTTGCGGACGGCTGCCCTGCAGTTGATTCCAGGCCAGCGACCCAAGCTGGACTTCCAGCAGTTCACGCAGGCCGTTCAATTCAGAGCGCATCGAATCGTAAGCGCGCTGGCTGATGCCCGGCTCGGCGTGGGTTTGACGCTCGGCGCGCTCGGCACGGTCAGCCGCGATTGCAGCGTGGATCGAGGGGCGGAACGGTTCGTCCAGCGTCGGCTCGATCTGCTGCTTGCTGTCATCCATGGCAAGACCGGCGAACAACTGCCGGTTGGCGACGGTGTCCAGTTCGCTGCGGCTGGTCAGCTCGGCCTGAGCGGTGACGATGCGCGACTGAGTCTTGCGCAGCTCGTCTTCGAGCTCGATGTTCGGCACACGCGGGGCCAGCGCAGACAATTTGTAGTCCAGCGCGGCAGTCAGCTCCACGCCACCGGCGATCCGCCGGTTGCCGATGATGGCGGCTTCAGCGCCCAGCTCATCACGAACCAGTTTCATGGCTTGTCGCATATCGGCGGCGAAAAAACGCTTAACTTGCATGACTCACTACCTCAGCCGTTCGGCCCGACAGTCGCTACGATGGTGACTTGCTTATTGTCAGGAATTTCCTGGTAAGCCAAAACATGCATGTTCGGAACCGCCAGGCGCCCAAAGCGGGACAACATGGCACGTACCGGACCTGCGACCAACAATATAACCGGCTGACCCTGCATCTCCTGACGCTGCGCTGCTTCGATCAACGAGCGCTGAAGCTTCTCAGCCATACTCGGTTCGAGCAGAACGCCTTCTTCCTGACCCTGACCCGCCTTCTGCAGACTATTGAGCAATATCTGTTCCAACCTTGGCTCAAGGGTGATAACAGGCAGCTCCGGCTCAATGCCGACAATGCTTTGCACGATTGCGCGGGACAAACCGACCCGGACAGCGGCCACCAGCGCGGCGGTATCTTGACTCCGCGCGGCGTTGTTGGCGATGGCTTCGGCAATGCTGCGAATATCGCGCACCGGCACCTGCTCGGCCAACAGCGCCTGCAACACCTTGAGCAGCGCCGACAACGACAGCACCCCAGGCACCAGCTCTTCAGCCAGTTTTGGCGAGCTTTTGGCCAGCAACGTCATCAGTTGCTGGACTTCTTCATGACCAATCAGCTCATGAGAGTGTTTGTAGAGGATCTGGTTCAAGTGGGTCGCCACTACAGTGCTAGCATCGACCACGGTGTAGCCCAGCGACTGCGCCTGAGCGCGCTGGCTGATTTCGATCCAGACCGCCTCAAGCCCAAACGCCGGGTCTTTGGCAGTGATGCCGTTGAGGCTGCCGAACACTTGACCGGGGTTGATCGCAAGCTCCCGGTCCGGGTAGATCTCGGCTTCGGCCAGGGTCACGCCCATCAGCGTCAAACGATACGCGCTCGGCGCCAGATCCAGGTTGTCGCGAATGTGTACGGTCGGCATCAAAAAGCCCAACTCTTGCGACAGCTTCTTGCGCACACCCTTGATCCGCGCCAGCAACTGACCACCCTGGTTGCGGTCCACCAGCGGAATCAGGCGATAGCCCACCTCCAGGCCGATCATGTCGATCGGGGTGACGTCATCCCAGCCCAGCTCTTTGGACTCCTGCACGCGGTTAGGGGCCGGCAGCAGCTCCTGTTGACGCTTGACCTCCTGAATGGCCGCCAGCTTGACCATGTTCTGTTTTTTCCACAGCAGGTAAGCACCACCGGCGGCGGCCAGACCCAGGCTGATGAACGAGAAGTGCGGCATGCCTGGCACCAGGCCCATGACGATCATGATGCCCGCGGACACCGCCAGCGCCTTGTGCGAGGTGAACATCTGGCGTCCTACCAGCTTGCCCATCTCTTCGGAGCCGGAGGCGCGGGTCACCATGATGGCCGCCGCGGTGGAGAGCAGCAGCGACGGCAATTGCGCCACCAAACCGTCACCGATCGTCAACAGGGCGTAGACCTTGCCGGCGTCGCCAAAGGACATGTTGTGCTGCAGGATACCCACCAGCATGCCGCCGATGAGGTTGATGAACAGGATCAACAGGCCAGCGATGGCGTCACCGCGCACGAACTTGCTGGCACCGTCCATGGAGCCGTAAAACTCGGCCTCCTGGGCAACTTCCAGACGACGACGCTTGGCTTCGGGCTGATCGATCAGGCCAGCGTTGAGGTCGGCGTCGATAGCCATCTGCTTGCCAGGCATCGCATCGAGGGTGAAACGCGCGCTCACCTCGGAGATACGACCGGCACCTTTGGTCACCACGACGAAGTTGATGATCATCAGAATCGCGAAGACCACGATACCGACGACGTAGTTACCGCCGATCACCACTTCACCGAAGGCCTGGATCACCTTACCGGCAGCGGCGTGGCCGTCCTGACCGTGGAGCATGACCACCCGGGTGGACGCGACGTTGAGCGCCAGGCGCAGCAGGGTCGCGATCAGCAGGATGGTGGGGAACACGGAGAAGTCCAGCGGCCGCAGTGCATAAACGCAGACCAGCAGAACCACGATGGACAACGCGATGTTGAACGTGAAGAACACGTCCAGCAGAAACGGCGGCATCGGCAACATCATCATTGCCAGCATGACCAGCAACAGCAACGGCACGCCCAGCTGACCGCGACCCAGGCCGATCAACCCGGAGCGAGCGTTAGTGATTAATTGAGAGCGATCCACCGATTCTGTACCTGCGCGTTAAATCAAACTTTTGACGCCAAAGGCGCTGTAACGCAGGTATTGCAAAAACCTGTCCAACTCTTGGAAAGCGCTGAAAATATCAGAGTGCCACTATTCGGATTTGTGTTTTGGTCGACAGATTTCTGTTGAGTGGGAAAGGATTAGTGTTTTAAGAGGGTTGGTTTTGGATTCTTACTTTGATGCCCGCCAGGGCATCAAATTAAGAATCCAAAGCCAACCCTTAAGAATCGCGCCTCAAATCCGGCGGAATCGGCAGGTTATCCTTCAACGGATCAGGCCGCTTGCCGCGCCCCGACCGGTACTGACGAATCTGGTAGACATACGCCAACACCTGCGCCACCGCCAGATACAGCCCCGCCGGAATCTCCTGGTCCAGCTCTGTGCTGTAGTAAATCGACCGCGCCAGCGCTGGCGACTCCAACAGCTGGATTTCATGCTGCGTGGCAATCTCGCGAATCTTCAGCGCGATGAAATCCGTGCCCTTGGCCAGCAGCATCGGCGCCCCACCCTTGTCCGGGTCGTACTTGAGCGCCACCGCATAGTGAGTCGGGTTGGTGATGACCACATCCGCCTCCGGAATTGCTGCCATCATCCGTCGCTGCGACATCTCGCGCTGCAACTGACGAATCCGCTGCTTGACCTCCGGTCGCCCCTCGCTGTCCTTGTGCTCGTCGCGCACTTCCTGCTTGGTCATCAGCAGCTTCTTGTGCGCTTCCCACAACTGCACCGGCACGTCCACCGCCGCGATGATCAGCAAGCCCAGGGCCATCCACAACGTACTCCAGCCCACCAGTTGCAGGCTGTGCACCACCGCCATTTCCAGTGGTTCATGGGCAATGGCCAGCAGGTCGTTCTTGTCCTTGGCCAGAACCACGACGGCCACGGCAAGCACGATCAGAAACTTGGCGAGGGACTTCAGCAGCTCGATCAACGCCTTGGGCGAGACCATGCGTTTGAGGCCTGCCAGAGGGTTCATGCGGCTGAACTTGGGCGCCAGCGAACCCGCTGCGAACAGCCAGCCACCCAGGGATATAGGGCCGATCAATGCGGCAATGGTCAAGGCGACCAGCAGCGGTGTCACCGACATCAGCGCGGCCTTGCCCGATACCAGCAGCATCAGGCTCATGCTGCGTTCTTCCATCAGCGCCTCGCGCGAGATGGTGAAGTTCTCGCGCATCAACTGCATCATCATTTCCGCCATGGAGCCGCCGAACGCCAGCAACCCGGCGGCGCCGACGATCATGATGATGACGGTGTTGAGCTCTTTGGAGCGGGCGATTTCGCCCTTCTCTCTGGCCTCACGCTTGCGCTTGTCCGTGGGGTCTTCTGTCTTGTCCTGACCGCTCTCGCTTTCAGCCATGTCAGCGCGCCTTGACCATGTCCCTGAGCAACTGCAAGGCGTCGACCGCCAGCGGTTGGTACTGATTGAGAATGTCGCCGAGGGAGATCCACAAGATCCCCATACCCAGCACCAGGGTCAGCGGAAAACCGATGGAGAAGATGTTCAGCTGCGGCGCCGCGCGGGTCATGATGCCCATGGCGATGTTGACCACCAGCAGCGCAGTGATCGCAGGCAATACCAGCACCAGCGCAGCGCCAAGCACCCAGCCCAGGCGCAACACCAGTTCCCAGAAATTGGCGGTCACCAGCCCTTGCCCGACCGGCAGGGTAGTGAAGCTTTCGATCAGCACCTCGAACACCACCAGATGCCCGTTCATGCTCAGAAACAGCAAGGTCACGACCATGGTGAAGAATTGCCCGATCACCGCTACCGACACGCCGTTGACCGGGTCGACCATGGACGCGAAGCCCATGCCCATCTGGATGGCGACGATCTGCCCGGCAATCACGAATGCCTGAAAGAACAACTGCAACGACAGGCCCAGCGCCGCGCCGATGATGATCTGTTCAGCGATGAGCAGCAGCGCGCTGAGGTCCAGGGCGTGAACTTCCGGCATCGGCGGCAGGCTGGGCGCCACCACGACCGTAATCGCAACCGCGAAAAAAAGCCGTATCCGCCTCGGCAACAGGGTCGTGCCGAACACCGGCATGGTCATCAGCACCGCCGCAATGCGAAACAGCGGCAGCATGAACGCCGCCACCCAGGTGCTGATCTGCGTATCGGTCAGCGCCAGTACAGGTTCCATGGGCGAATCAGCCGATGACTTGCGGGATGCTGGTGTACAGGTTGGTGATGTACTCCATGAACGTGCGCATCAGCCAAGGGCCAACGACAATCAGGGTCACCAGCATCACCAGCAGGCGCGGCAGGAAGCTCAGGGTCTGTTCGTTGATCTGCGTGGCGGCCTGAAACATCGACACCACAAGGCCGACGATCAGGCTCGGCACCACCAGAATCGCCACCAGGGTCGTGGTCAGCCACAGGGCTTCGCGGAACAGATCGATAACGACTTCCGGGGTCATGCCGCGCACTCCTCGTCAAACAGGTTCATACGCCACCAAAGCTGCCGGCCAGCGTGCCGATGATCAGTGCCCATCCGTCCACCAGCACGAACAGCATGATCTTGAACGGCAAAGAAATGATCAGGGGGGAAAGCATCATCATACCCATGGCCATCAACACACTGGCGACCACCAGGTCGATGATCAGGAACGGGATAAAAATCATGAAGCCGATCTGAAACGCCGTTTTCAGCTCCGAGGTCACGAAAGCCGGAACGATGATGGTCAGCGGCGCAGCGTCCGGGGTGGCGATGTCGGTGCGCTTGGACAGACGCATGAACAGGTCAAGGTCGCTGGAGCGGGTCTGCGCCAGCATGAAGTCCTTGATCGGCACCTCGGCCTTGGCCACGGCGTCCTGGGCCGTCATCTTCTCGGCCAGGTACGGCTGCAGCGCATCATTGTTCACCCGGTCGAACACCGGGGCCATGATGAACAGCGTCAAAAACAGCGCCATGCCGGTGAGGATCTGGTTCGACGGCGTCTGTTGCAGACCCAGCGCCTGGCGCAGGATCGAGAACACGATGATGATTCGCGTGAAGCTGGTCATCAGCATGACGAACGCCGGAATGAAGCTCAGCGCGGTCATGATCAGCAGGATTTGCAGGCTGACCGAATACTCCTGCTGACCATTGGCGCCAGTGCCCAGGGAGATCGCCGGAATCGACAACGGGTCGGCGGCGAACGCCAGCGGCGCTGCCAACAGCAACAGCAGCGTCAAAACAATGCGCATCAGTTCTTATCCTTTTGACCCTGTTTACCCAGCACTTCCAGCAGACGCTTGGCGAACTCTGGCGTGGCGTTCTGAGCGTCGGGCACCTTGACCGGCTCATTCATCACGTGAAGCGCAGTGATGCTGCCCGGCGAAACCCCCAACAGCACCTGCTCGTTACCGACCTGAACCAGCACCAGACGATCACGCGGCCCAAGGGCACGAGAGCCCACCAGTTCGATGACCTGATTGCCCGCAGGACCGGTGCTCTGGACCCGGCGCAAAAGCCAGGCAAGGCCGAAGATCAGCGCCACCACCAGACCCAGCCCGAGCACCAGTTGCATCAACTGTCCGCCAACACCGCTGCTCAACGCGCTGACCGGCGGCACAACCGCAGGCGCGGCATTTGGCGCGACGGTGGCAGCCGGTGCGGCAGGCGTCGCAGTCTCGGCTGCCATGACGACGTCCGACACCAGCAGCACGGTCGCAGCCAGCAGGCCTGTGAGGCCTCTCACCAGAAACCTGCTCACTTAGCGCAGCTTCTTGATGCGTTCACTCGGGCTGATCACGTCCGTCAGGCGAATCCCGAACTTCTCGTTCACCACCACGACCTCACCGTGAGCGATCAGCGTGCCGTTGACCAGCACATCCAGCGGCTCACCGGCGAGGCGATCCAGCTCGATCACCGAGCCCTGGTTCAGTTGCAGCAGGTTGCGAATGTTGATGTCGGTGCTGCCCACTTCCATGGAAATGGACACCGGGATGTCCAGGATCACGTCCAGATTAGGGCCGTCCAACGACACCGGGCCGGTCTGTTTCGGCACGCTGCCGAACTCTTCCATCGCCAGGCGACTGGTCGAAGAATGGCCAGCGTCTGCAGCCAGCAGCGCGTCGATGTCCGCCTGACCGCCCTCGCCCGCTTCGCCCAGGGCCGCAGCCCACTCGTCGGCCAGTGCCTGGTCGTCTGCGGAGTTCATTTCGTTTTCATCAGCCATGGTGGTCCTCGGCGAGCAATATTCGTTTACACAGCAATTCGTTTAACAGCGCGTTGAGCAATTGACGGCAATGCCTCAGCGGCGTTCGACCGGTTCGACCACTTGCAGGGCCAGATTGCCCTTGTGCGAACCCAGCTTGACCTTGAAAGACGGCACGCCGTTGGCCCGCATGATCAAATGATCATTGAGCTCCACCGGAATCACGTCGCCCGGCTGCATGTGCAGGATGTCGCGCAGCTTGAGCTGACGACGGGCAACAGTGGCGCTTAGTGGCACGGCGACGTCCATGACGTCCTGTTTGAGGGCGTTGACCCAGCGCTCGTCCTGGTCATCCAGGTCGGACTGGAAGCCGGCATCGAGCATTTCGCGCACCGGCTCGATCATCGAGTACGGCATGGTCACGTGCAGGTCGCCGCCACCGCCATCGAGTTCGATGTGAAAGGTCGAAACCACGATCGCTTCGCTCGGGCCGACGATGTTGGCCATGGCCGGGTTCACTTCCGAGTTGATGTACTCGAAGTTCACTTCCATGATCGCCTGCCAGGCTTCCTTCAAGTCGATAAACGCCTGATCCAGCACGATCCGCACCACGCGCAGCTCGGTCGGGGTGAATTCCCGGCCTTCGATCTTGGCGTGACGACCGTCGCCACCAAAGAAGTTGTCCACCAGCTTGAACACCAGCTTGGCGTCCAGGATGAACAGCGCAGTGCCGCGCAACGGCTTGATCTTGACCAGGTTCAGACTGGTCGGCACGTACAGCGAGTGCACGTATTCGCCGAATTTCATCACCTGCACGCCGCCCACCGCCACGTCCGCAGAACGGCGCAGCAGGTTGAACATGCTGATGCGGGTGTAACGGGCGAAACGCTCATTGATCATTTCCAGGGTCGGCATGCGTCCGCGGACGATGCGGTCCTGACTGGTCAGGTCATAACTCTTGACGCTGCCCGGTTCGATGACGCTTTCGGTCTGTACCAGACCATCGTCCACGCCATGCAGCAGCGCGTCGATTTCATCCTGGGACAGCAGGTCTTGCACGGCCATGTCGTGGTCCTACTGCAGTACGTAGTTAGTGAAAAGAACCTGTTCGATGACGCTTTTGTTCAGCTCTTTCTGGCCGACTTCCTGCACCACCGCAGCGGCCTTCTGGCGCAGCATTTCCATGCCCACCGGCGTTGCGATGGTGTCGAATGGCTGGCCGGAAAACATCATCACCAGGTTATTGCGAATGACCGGCATGTGCACTTTCAGCGCTTCCAGATCAGCGTGGTCACGGGCCAGCAAAGTCATGCTGACCTGCATGTAACGCTGACGGCCGTTGACGTTGTAGTTGACCACGAAAGGCGGCGTCAGCGGCTCGAAGATTGCCTCCTTCTTGACGTTGGCAGCCTCGGCGGCCGCCGCCGGGTCAGGCTTGCTTTCGGCCTTGTGCATGATGAACCAGGTCGCGCCGACCGACAGACCAACAGCCAGCAGCAGGCCCACCACTACAAGAATGATGACCTTCAACTTGCCTTTTTTTGCGGGGTCTTTAACTGCGTCGTCGCTCTTCGCCATGCCAATAATCCGTCACTATCCAAGGGGTTCGGTGTTGCGTGACAGAGGGAGAGCAAGGGTTGTGCCAGAGTTGAAAACAGAAGGGTAGAACGACTGTGGGAGCGAATTCATTCGCGATACGCCGGTACATTCGACATGAATACATCGACTGTACCGGCCTCTCGCGAATGAATTCGCTCCCACAGATGTTGGGGCGTGGCGGATTGATCGGCCACGCGATGAATCACGCGTAATAATCGACCGCGCTGGAACCCACCACGGTCAGTGGCGCGCTGGCCGCAGCGGAAGCCGGGTCAATCGGTGCGCCATCGGCGATCAGGTCGCTGCCGCTGACATTGCCCGTGCCGCGGGTGCCATTGCCACGCTGGGCATCGCCGCCCGACTGCTGCTGCGCCTGTTGCTGCATGTTGCGCGACTGGTCCGAAACGTTGACGTCCACCTGCCCCATGCCCTGCTGGGCGAACGAATCGCGCAGGCGTGCCATCTGGCTCTCCAGCGCGTCACGCACACCGACGTGGGCGCTCATGAAGGTGATCTGGGTCTGCTGATCTGCCGCCATATTGACGCGAATATCCAGCCGACCCAGTTCAGCTGGCTCAAGCTGGATGTCGGCCTGCTTCAGGCTCTGACTGGACAGATACATCACGCGGTTGACCACGCCCTCGGTCCAGCCACTCTGGTTCATCGCCAGCGGCTGATTCAGAGGCGACGCCGTGGCGGCGCTAGTTTTGGTCTGCGCAGCCTGGGACAGCGCGGCCAGACGATCGGCGAAGTTATCGACGCGAGTATCGCTGCTCGCGCCTTTCACATCTTTCAGGCCATCAGCCAGCAGACCGCTGAAAGCCTTGTCGCCGCCCGTTTTTGCCGAATCCTTATCCACCGGCTGATCGCCCAGCGCCGCCAGATTACCGGCCAGCATTTGCGTCTGGTCAGCGTTGGGGTCCTGGCTGCCATTGGTCTTGCTGGCGTCCGCCCCATGAATGGATGACTGCGCGGTCTGCTGGCCCTTGCTCTCCAGCGCGACCTGAACGGCGGTCAGGCCTTCCAGCGGATCGGCAGATGGGTCGAAGGTATCGTCCGGCGTGTCGCTGGTTGCAGTCGGCGCTTGAACCACCGGCGGCGGAATCACGGGAGCGTTAGCGGCCATCAACGTGGCAGGATCGACGACAGGCTGCGCATCCACTACCGGCACCGGCTCGACAGGCGGGGTCGCGGCCAGGGTCGGGTCCAGCGTCGGATCGCTGGCAGTGGCATCGACGACGCTGGTGTCCGAGGCTGCGGTTGCGGTATCGGTGGTGTCGTCCTGCGAATCGTCATCGTCGCCATCATCGGCGCTTTTGTCGGTCTTGCCGCTGTCGGCTTTGCCGTTGACGGTCTTGTTGGCAGGCAAGCCATTGCCGTTACCGGCAACGGATTTGTCAGCGGCGGCAGACGAATGGCTGGCGTTTGCCTTGTTATCCGCTGCCGGACTCTTGGCGCTCGCAGGCTTGGACGGGCTGTCGTCCACGCACGACGACTTGGGCGTGGCCTGCTTGGCAAACACAGTCGAGAAGCTGGAAGCGTTGTCCTTGACGGGGTCTGGCGCCTTTGCCGAAGGGGCGGCACTGGCTTTCTGGGCTTTGGCAGCCGTCAGAGCCGTCAGTAAAGGGTTGTTGGCAAGGGCCATGTTGATCTCCGCAAGAACACGATTGCGAAGAGATTAAGCAAATGGCGGGCCAGATATGCAAAGCCCGTGTATTTGGGCATCAATGCCGGATGAGCGCGGTCTGCAACTCGACGTCGTACACGTCGCGTACCACGCAGTACTCTTCGTCGATGGCCTTGACCAGATGAACGATCTGGGCGTCGCTGACGGCAGCGGCGCCGCGTGCCAGGTCTTCGAGTTGGCGGCAAAGCTCGGACAAGTGAGCAGCGCCCATGTTGCTGCTGCTCCCCTTGAAACTATGGGCCAGCATGCCGACCTGATGCAGCTGAGGAGCAGATGCCGCGCTGAAGTCGGAACCCTGCGTCAGTCGATTCAAATCACCGACGCGTTTTTCGGAATCGTTGATGAACACTTCCAGCAGCGCCGGGTACTCACCTTCCATGACATCGCGCAACGTACCGAGTACGGTCAAATCCACGTGATTTTTCGACACTTGCTCGCTCCTTGATCAAGAATCGCGGGATTATGCCAGACCCTCCCACGCGAACTCCACCGACGCCGTACGGCCGTCCGTCGACCACTGGCAGCGCTCACTGAGTTGCCTGACGAGGCTCAACCCGCGCCCGGACAACTGATGCACCGCCGGCGGCAACGCCAGCACGTGCTCGGCATCAAAACCACTGCCGCTGTCATGCACTTCAACGATCAGACGTCCGCCCTGCCCCACGGGGATGACCTGGAAATTGATGCGAATGAAGCCATCTTCCAGATTGTCCAGGCGCTCGCCCCGAAGACGATAGTACGTCGCAAAGCCTTCAGCGTCCCGCTTGAGCGCCGAGTCCAGCCCCAACACGCCGTGCTCGAGGGCATTGCTGTACAGCTCGGCCAACACGACGTAGATCTCACTGCTTTGCTGGCGCAGGCCATGCACTTCCTGCAACAGCTGCAGCAAATACGGCAAAGGGTTGAAGCGCTGGAGGGTCGAGGCGCGGAATTCGAAACTCGCCGACCAGTCCAGCGGGCTGGAGTCGCCGCTGTCCGTATAGATCACCGCGGGCGGGCCGAGGGACTCCGGCTCGGTGAACCCAACCTCGACCATACTCACATCGTCACGCACCTGCCCGCGGAAACGTGCCAGCGCCCACTGCACCTCTTCCATCAACAAATCGGGCTTGCGGTTGGTGACGAAAACATTCTGCAGACGCCGGGCGCCAAACATCTCGCCGCTTTCATCGGTGCTGTCGACCACACCGTCAGACAACAGAAACACGCGATCGCCTGCGCCAAAGGGATACACCTGAGTGTTGTCGTCAAAACTGCTGGCACTCAACACACCCAGCGGCAGGTGCGCCGAGACCAGCGGCGTGTGCGGGCGGCCATCGGCGTGGAGCAGATAACCGTCGGGCAAACCGCCGTTCCAGACCTCGACCTGCTGTTGCTGGAAGTTCACGCAGATCAGCGCCGCGCAGCAGAACATGTCCACTGGCAGGATGCGCTTGAGCTTGGCGTTCATCTCGCGCAGGGTTTCCGGCAGCCCGTAGCCCTTGGCGGTCATGCCGTAGAAGACCTCCGCCAGCGGCATCGCCCCCACGGCGGCGGGCAGGCCGTGGCCGGTAAAGTCGCCCAGCAGCACATGCATGTTGCCCGACGGCGCCCAGGCAGCGAGCAGCAAATCGCCGTTGAACAGCGCATAAGGCGATTGCAGGTAGCGGATATTCGGCGCGCTCAGGCAGCCGGAGTGGGCGATCTGGTCGAACACCGCCTTGGCCACGCGCTGTTCGTTGAGCAGGTATTTGTGATGCCGGGCGATGAGGTCACGCTGCTGCAGAACGGTTTCCTGCAACAGGCGCAGCCGGTTCATGGCGTTGATCTTGGCGGCCAGCACCACCTGGTTGTAGGGCTTGGCGATGAAATCGTCGCCGCCGGCATCCAGACAACGGGCCAGCCCCTCGTCCTCGGTCATGGAGGTAAGAAAGATGATCGGCACCAGCGATTCACCCGCCAGCGCCTTGATCTGCCGGGCGGCCTCGAAGCCATCCATCACCGGCATCAGGGCGTCCATCAGGATCAACTGCGGACGGCCGCGCTCGAACAGCGCCACCGCTTCAGCCCCGTCGCAGGCGCTCACCACCTCATGGCCCTGGCGGCTGATGATGGCCGAGAGCAGCATGCGGTCGCTGGCGTTGTCGTCGGCGATGAGGATCTTGAGGCGCTCAGGCGGCGCAGAACCCGCCATCAGCCGATGTGGAAAAGTTTGGCGAAGTTGGAGATGGCGAGGATTTTGATGACGTCGGCGTTGCAGTTTTCCAGCCGTACATCGGCCCGGTCGCCGCCAGCGTGATCGCGCAGCAGCAGGAGCATGCCCAGTGCCGAGCTGTCGAGGTAGTTGGCTTCTTTGAGGTCGACCACGAAGCTTTTGGCGTTGGTCACATTCTCATACGCCTTGCGAAAATCCTGATGCGTCGAAAAATCGAAGCGTCCCTTGATTTTGATGGTCAGCTGCTTGTCTGCAGAAATATTGGACGTTACTGACATGGCAAATCCCTTATATGAAACGACGTCAGACGGTGAAGTTTTAGCATTGGTTATGCGGCGCGGCAAATGGATCTTGGTGGGTGTGCTTTTTGGATGACGCTTCCAACAGGTGAATATCCGTTATTGGCGGTGGTGCTTTATGAGTTCTGCCTAACGGCAGAAGCGTTTCGCCTGCGGCGAGTTACTTGGAAAAGCCCCCCAAGTAACCAAGGGTGTGGTTACTTCTGTGGCTCTTGACAAAAGTGACCCGCTGTAAGAGCGGAACCAATATCAGCAACACTACAAATAACGGATATACACACAAACCAGAAAAGCCTAAAACGGCTGCTCAACCCGAGGCAACCGCTGCGACAACTCGTCCAGCAACTTCTGCTCGCGCTTGTCCTCGAGCGCCCGCGCTTCATCGATATAGCGCTGCACCAACTTGCGCAACCCCTCGACCCGAGCGTAAGCCTTCTGCCACTCCCCCCGCGCCTTGTTCAGGTTGTTCTGGTGCCAATTGAGGCTCTGCCGCTGCTGACTCACCGCCGTCTCCAGCTGATTGAGAAAGCGCTGATAGTTCATCAGCCACTGCCCCGACACCCCGTGAGCGCCTTTGTCGATCCATTGCTGCTGATAATCGGAGCGAAACTTTTCCAGCTCGCCGAGCTTGCTCTCGGCCAGCCGCACCTGACCTTGAAAATGACCCAGACGCTGAACGGCGGCCTTCTCGGCCTTTTCGGCCATGTCCACCACCGGCGCCAGACGGGCCGCGCGACTCTGGGCCATGGCCTATCAGCCCCCGGCCTGAGGATTGAAGATCTTCGCCAGCTGCGCTTCGCTGCTCTGCATGCTTTCGTTGTCGTGCAGGCCCTGACGCAAGTATCTGACCAGCTGCGGCTGCAGATTGATGGCAAGGTCGGTTTCACGATCACCGCCGGCGACGTAAGCCCCGACGCTGATCAAATCGCGGCTCTGTTGATAGCGCGACCACAACTGCTTGAAATACTGCGCCTGAGTCATGTGCTCCGGCGTCACTACCGACGGCATGACCCGGCTGATGGACGCTTCGATGTCGATGGCCGGGTAATGACCTTCCTCGGCCAGGCGCCTGGACAGCACGATGTGCCCGTCGAGCACCCCCCGCGCCGAGTCAGCAATAGGGTCCTGCTGATCGTCGCCTTCAGACAATACCGTATAAAACGCAGTGATCGATCCCCCGCCCTTCTCCGCATTGCCAGCGCGCTCCACCAACTTCGGCAGCTTGGCGAACACGGACGGCGGATAACCCTTGGTCGCGGGCGGCTCGCCGATGGCCAGGGCGATTTCCCGCTGGGCCTGGGCGAAACGGGTCAGGGAGTCCATCAGCAACAAGACATTCTTGCCCTTGTCGCGAAAATATTCGGCAATGCGCGTGCAGTACATCGCTGCGCGCAGACGCATCAGTGGCGCATCGTCCGCGGGGGACGCCACGACCACCGAGCGCTTGAGGCCTTCTTCGCCGAGGATGTGCTCGATGAACTCCTTCACCTCGCGACCCCGTTCGCCGATCAGCCCGACGACGATGATGTCGGCCTCGGTGAAGCGGGTCATCATCCCCAGCAGCACGGATTTACCCACACCGGTGCCTGCGAACAGGCCCAGACGCTGGCCGCGACCGACCGTCAACAAACCGTTGATGCAGCGAATGCCCACGTCCAGCGGCACGCTGATCGGGTCGCGCTTGAGGGGGTTGATGGTCGGGCCGTCCAGCGGCACCCAGTCTTCGGCCTTCATGCCGCCTTTACCGTCAAGCGGACGACCGGCGCCATCGAGCACGCGACCGAGCATGGTCATGCCCATCGGCAAACGGCCGGTGTCCGGCAATGGCACCACACGGGCGCCCGGCGCGATGCCGGCGACGCTGCCCACGGGCATCAGGAACACCTTGCCGCCCGCGAAGCCCATGACTTCCGCTTCGACTTCCACCGGATGATGGCTGTCGTCGTTGATCACCACGCAGCGGCTGCCCATGGCGGCGCGCAGGCCCTCGGCTTCGAGGGTCAAGCCGACCATGCGCAGCAGCCGGCCTTCTACCACCGGCTGAACCGGCAGGGTAATGGCGTCCGCGTAAGTGCTCAGGCGCTTGCCGAAGCTGGTGCGCTCAAGACGCATCGGAGGCGTCCGAGTGTTTGTGCAAGGCGTCTTCGGCGCTCTTGATTGCCGCTTCCAAGTCGACACTCACGTCGGGCACAGCCGGGTGCAGTGCCTGTTCGTGGAGCTGGTCGAACATCTTGGCGATAGCCACGCTCAGGCGCGTCTCGACGGTGGCGTCGATGCGGCTGTGTTCGGTCTCGACCCGACAACCGCCTGGCTGCAGGGTGTCGTCTTCGAGAATGCGCCAGTTTTCCTCATGACGTTCGCGCAGGGCTTTGACCTGAGCGAAATCCTGAGAGTTGACCAGAATGCGCACGTTGTTCGCGCCCATCGGCAGCAGGCGCAGAGCATCCTGCAGCACTTTGCCGATCTGGCTGGAGTCGGTTTTCAGCTCGCGCTGGATCACCTCGCGGGCAAGGTGCTCGACCAGCTGAATCATGGATTTTTCGATTTGCGCGTCCTGATCGGCGATAGGCTCGAACAGGTGGCTCATCAGGGTCTCGAGGCTCTCCAGCCTGACCGTCAGGGCAGCTTCCGCCTCCTGACGCACCTTGAGCTGGGTGCTGTGGAAACCCTCTTTCTCGCCAATGGCGAACCCTTCGTTGTAAGCGTCCTGACGAATGCTTTCCAGCTCTTCGAGGGTCAGCGGCTGGACTTCCTCCAGCGGCACTTCCTCGCTTTCGGCGGGCTCGGGCTCGACTTCGGGTTCCGGCTCGGGCTCTTCGACGTGAGGATCGAAGCTGGGCAAGGTCCAGACATCGATCCCACGCAGATCTTTGGCACGGATGAGCTCGCTGGGTGCTTCTTTATCGGAGCTGAACATCGACTGCACCTACTGTTAAATCATTTCCTCGCCACCTTTGCCGCCGAGAACGATCTCCCCGGCCTCCGCCATACGACGGGCAATGGTGAGGATCTCTTTCTGTGCAGTTTCCACGTCGCTGACGCGAACCGGGCCTTTGGCTTCCAGGTCGTCGCGCAAAAGTTCGGCGGCACGTTTGGACATGTTCTTGAAAATCTTTTCCTTGATGGCATCGTCCGACCCCTTGAGGGCCAGCACCAGCACATCGGAGGACACTTCGCGCAGCAGCGCCTGAATGCCGCGGTCGTCGACATCGGCCAGGTTGTTGAAGACGAACATGAGGTCTTCGATCTGGGTCGACAGGTCCTCGTCCACTTCGCGGATCGAATCCATGAGCTGGCCTTCGACCGAACTGTCGAGGAAGTTCATGATGTCCGCCGCACGTTTGATACCGCCCAGGGTGGTACGCGACGTGTTGGCATTGCCCGAGAACTGCTTCTCGAGGATCTGGTTCAATTCCTTCAGCGCCGCAGGCTGCACGGTGTTCAACGACGAGACGCGCAGGATGATGTCCAGACGCACCTTGTGGTCGAAATGGCCCAAGACTTCACCGGCCTGGTCAGCGTCCAGGTACGCGACGACGATGGCCTGGATCTGCGGGTGCTCGTAGCGGATGACGTCCGCGACGGCGCGCGGTTCCATCCACTTCAGGCTGTCCAGACCACTGGTGTTGCCACCGAGCAGAATGCGGTCGATCAGACCGTTGGCCTTGTCCTCGCCCAGGGCCTGAGTGAGCATCTTGCGAATGTAGCCGTCGGAGCCGATGCCCACGCCGGTCTGGTCGCCGATGACGTCGACGAACTCGCTCATCACCTGCTCGACCTGCTCGCGGTGCACATTGCGCATCTGCGCCATGGCCACACCGACACGCTGAACCTCTTTGGGGCCCATGTGACGCAACACCTGCGCAGCATCGGTCTCACCCAGGGTGAGCAGCAGGATCGCAGCCTTATCAACGCGGTTCATTTTGACCGCAGCAGCACGACTATCACTCATCTGTGTTGATCCACTCTTTTACGACCTGAGCCACACGAGCCGGGTCTTCAGCCACCAGGCTCTTGATTGCGTTGAGCTGCGCGTCATAACCCTCGCTCGGGCTCGGCAGCAGGATGCTTTGCGGACCGCCCAGACTCACGCGATCGTTACTCAGCTCACCGTCCAGACCGACCATGCCGCCCAGCTCGACGTCGCCGTCAGCGTGCTTGCCTTTCGGGTTGGTGATGTTGTTCAGCACCGGACGCAGCACACCGAACACCAGCACCAGGATGAAGATCACGCCCATCGCCTGTTTGACGATGTCCCAGAACCAAGGCTGCGAGTAGAACGGAATGTCCGGAATCACTTCGCCACGATCGCTGGAGAACGGCACGTTGATCACGCTGACGCTGTCGCCACGGGCCGCGTCGAAACCGACGGCGTCCTGCACCAGACGGGTGAAGCGCGCCAGTTGATCGGCGGTCCACGGCACCAGGGTGGTTTCACCGTTGGCCGGGTTGACCTTGACCTGATCGTCCACCACGACCGCGACCGACAGGCGATTGATCTTGCCCTGCTGTTGCTTGGTGTGGCTGATGGAACGGTCCAGCTCGAAGTTTTTGGTCGACTGGTTACGCTTGTCCGACGGGTACGGCGCGAGCATTGGCTGGCCGGTGGCCGGGTCCATGATCTGCTGACCGTTGGCGTCCAGCAGAGGCTGACCTGGGGCGATCGGGCCTGCGGCACCGCCGGCGGCACCACCGGTGGTTTGCGGCGCGGTGGCCGGGCCCGGAGGCTGGTTGCTCAACGCACCCGGCACGCCTTGCGGGCCGCTGCTGCTGGAGCGTTGTTCAGTGGTGGTCTGCTCGCTGCGCAGTGCAGGCTGATCAGGGTTGAAGCTTTCGGCAGTGGATTCCACGGCGCTGAAGTCGACGTCGGCCGAGACTTCAGCCTTGTAGCGATCGTTGCCCAGCACCGGTTGCAGGATGTTCTGCACACGCTGGGTCAGCATGGTTTCCATGCGACGGGTGTAGTCGAACTGCTTGCCGGCCATGGTCAGCTCGGAGTTTTCCGCCTGATCGGACAGCAGGTTGCCTTTTTGGTCGACCACGGTGACCTGAGACTTGGTCAGCTCCGGAACGCTGGTCGCCACCAGATTGACGATGGCAGCGACCTGGCCAGGCTCAAGGGTACGACCGGCGTACATTTCAACCAGCACCGAAGCGGTCGGCTTGCGGTCATCACGTACGAACACCGAGCTCTTGGGGATCGCCAGATGCACGCGAGCGGCCTTGATGTTGTTCAAGCTGGAAATGGTGCGCGCCAGCTCGCCTTCAAGACCACGGCGATAACGGGTGGCTTCCATGAACTGGCTGGTGCCCAGGCCCTGATCCTTGTCCAGGATCTCGAAGCCGACGTTGCCGTCGCTCTGGGCGATACCGGCACCAGCCAGCTTGATGCGGGCACGAGCGACGTCATCTGACTTGACCAGCAAGGCACCGGAATTCGGCTCGACGGTGTATGGAATATCGGCTTGCGCCAGGGTATCCATTACCTGCTTGGTGTCCATGCCCGACAGGCTGCCGTACAGCGGCTTGTAGTCCGGCTGTTGCGACCAAAGCACGACGGCAAAACCAATCGCCACGCTGGCGGCCAGACCGACCATGAGGCCGACCTGACGCAGCATGGTCATCTCGGAAAGATTTTGCAGGAACGCCAGCCCGAACATCGGCGGCTTGCTTCCTGTCGCACCCGCTTTTGCAGGCACGTTATCGGCGACGGCTTCAGCCATGACTTAAATCGTCCTCAAACCGGCATTTGCATGATGTCTTGGTACGCCTGAACCAGCTTGTTGCGTACCTGGGTCAGCGCCTGAAACGACACGCTGGCTTTCTGCGAGGAAATCATCACATCCGTGAGGTCCACCCCGCTCTTGCCCATCTCGAAGGCAGTGGCCAACTGGTTCGACGCCTGCTGGGTGTCATTGACCTTGTTGACCGCCATACCGAGCATGTCGGAAAAACTGCTGGCGCCGGTTTGCTCAGGCGCCTCGATGGCCTTGGGTTTGGCCATGGCATCCATCTGCATGGCGCGCATGTCCAACATCAACCGATTAAATTCAACACCTTGGCTCATGACTTCTCTCTCAAAAGGGCCGCAAATTTTTGACACGGATTCAGCGGTTACCCATGTAGTAGCAACAACGGTGCCAGACCAATGGCGGCAAATTGCCATCTTTCATGAAAGTATTGGGGTGGTTACACAACGCGGGACTGCGCGAGAAAACTGTGGGAGTGAGCTTGCTCACGAAGACGTCTGTGCAAATCACGCATTTTCGGCGTCTGGCAGAACGCATTCGTGAGCAAGCTCACGCCCACAGGCAATTCTGTGACTTCGCGCCCCTGTATTCACGGGGCGCGACGCACGCTCAACTGGCGAATAGATACCCTTCAACATCCATACCGGCATCGCGCATCTGCGCCAGCTTGTAGCGCAATGTACGAGGGCTGATACCCAGGCGTTCTGCGGCTTCCTTTCGTCGGCCGCGCTCCGCGCGCAGGGTGTCGATGATCATCTGAAACTCGCGACGGCGCAGATCTTCGCCCAACGCCCCTGCCACCTCTCCCGCGATAATCTCCGACGACGATTCCATGACGCTTGCTGTTGTCGGCAGCGTCGGAAGAACCTGAAGCACAGGCGCAGGCGATGGTACGGATGCGAAGGAGATGGGGCCCGCCAGACAAAAGTCCTCGGCCTGGATCACGCCGCCCTGCTGCAGGATCAACGCGCGCTGCACGGCGTTGTCCAGCTCTCGCACATTGCCCGGCCAGCTGTAGCCCACCAGGCATTTTTGTGCGTCGGCCGACAGACGCACCGGCGCGTGCTTCATTTTATTGACGTGCTTGGCCAGCAGGCGCTCGGCCAACGGCAGGATGTCGCCGGGACGCTGACGCAAGGACTGCCAGGCCAGTGGAAACACCGACAGGCGGTAGTACAAGTCCTCGCGGAAACGCCCAGCCGCCACTTCGCCCGCCAAGTCGCGGTTAGTGGTGGCCAGCACGCGGATGTCGAGTTCGATCGGCTTGCGCGCGCCGACGCGCTCCACTTCCCGCTCCTGCAGCACGCGCAGCAGCTTGGCTTGCAGGCCCATGGGCATTTCAGAAATTTCGTCGAGCAGAATGGTGCCGCCATCGGCCTGTTCGAACTTGCCCGCTTGGGCCGCAATGGCGCCAGTGAACGAGCCTTTTTCGTGACCGAACAGCGTGGCTTCGAGCATGTTGTCCGGAATCGCCGCGCAATTGATGGCGATGAATGGCTTGCCCGCACGAGGCGATTGCTGATGAATGAAGCGCGCCAGCACTTCTTTGCCGGTCCCGGATTCGCCGGAGATCAGCACCGTGGAAGCGCTCTTGGCCACGCGAGCGGCCAGATTGAGCAGCTGCACACTGGCAGGCTCAACGGCAATCGGGCCTTCGCCATCGGCCGGCCCCAGACGCCCCAAGGCGTGACGAGCCACCAGCGCCAGCAGCGCTTTGGGCTCGAACGGCTTGACCAGATAATCGGCGGCGCCTTGACGCATCGCGTCCACAGCACGGTCCACCGAACCATGGGCGGTCATCAGCAGAACCGGCAACTGCGGGTAACGATTGCGCAACTGCGCCAGCAACTGATGGCCGTCCATGCCTGGCATGTTGACGTCGCTGATCACCAGGCTGAACGCACTGTCCCCCGCCGCCAGCAAAGCGTCTTCGGCCGAGCCGACGGCGCGGTAATCGTGCCCGGCCAGCTCCAGGGTTTCGCCCAGCGCTTCACGCAGCGAATGATCGTCCTCGACCAGCAATACCTTGATCGTCATGAGTAGCTACCCGTCGCACTGACGCCCGGAATCAGCGGCAAGGAAACGATGGCACAGGTGCCGCGCCCCGGACGCGAACGGAATCGCACCTGCCCCTGGTGAGCCCTGGCGACCGCCGTGACCACCGCCAGCCCCAGACCGGTGCCGGTGGTTTTGGTGGTGAAGAACGGCTCGCCGATCCGGGCCAGAGCAGCGGCGTCAATGCCACTGCCGTTATCGCTGATGCACAGCCGCAGGGTGTCGCCACGGCTGTACGCATGAATTTTGACGCGCGCATCCGCCGAGCTTGCCTGTACGGCGTTTTCGATCAGATTGAGCAAAGCACCCACCAAGGTGTCGCGATTGCACAGCAGCTCGCCATTCTCAGCATTGCACTGCCAACGTACGGCCACGTCGCGAACGTGGGTGTGGGCTGCAGACTCCAGCGCTTCGACCAGACCCGCGGGCGTGACCCGGTCGGTCAGCGGCAGTTCGCCGCGGGCGAACACCAGCATGTCACGCACCTGATGCTCCAGCTCGTGCAGGCGCTCTTTCAGGCGGCCGGCGAAACGCTGCTGGGTTTCCACGTTCAGCGCCTGCTCAGTCAGATGACTGGCGTAGATCATCGCCGCAGACAAAGGGGTGCGGATCTGATGGGCCAGGGATGCGACCATGCGACCCAGCGACGACAGACGCTCGTGGCGGGCCAACTGGCTTTGCAGGTGACGGGTTTCAGTCAGGTCGTTGAGCAACACCAATTGCCCCGGCTCGGCGTCCAGCGAGCGCGTGGCAATGGACAGACGACGACCGTCTTTAAGGGAGATTTCGTGACCGTCGTCCTCACGGGGCGCGAAGCAACGGGTAATGACGTGCCGCCAGAGCATGCCGATCAGTGGCTCGCCCAGCAAATCGATCGCCGCCGGGTTGGCCTCGCGGACCGTGCCGGTGCCATCGATCACGATGACGCCGCCAGGCAGCAGGTCCAGCAGGTTCTGCAAGCGGTTGGCCAGCCGTTCTTTCTCGGCCAGCTCCTGCATGCGCTGAGCGCTGACCACCGCCAGTTCACCCTTGAGCTCGGTAACCCGGGCTTCGAGCAAGCTGTAGGAATCAGTCAATTGCGTCGACATCTGGGTGAACAGGGCAAACGCCTGCTCCAACCCTTGGCGACTTTCTACTTCCGGGGACGGCTGCACTTGCGAACCCACGGGTAAAACAGGTTCGGAAGACATCTGAGCGGCCTGGGGCATAGTTTGATCTCTCGCGTGGCGAACCGTCAGTAAACGGTGTGTTCCAAGAGACTTAGCAATCCCCGTGCCGAAAAAAAACTGCTGAAAAATCAGCGGTTTGTTTTTTCACGCGTCAAACGAGTGTCAGTCATCGACCTGATCATCGCCTTCGCGGCGGCTCATCCCGTATTTGCGCATCTTCTCCACCAAGGTGGTGCGGCGAATGCGCAAACGCTCGGCGGCACGCGCCACGATGCCGTTGGCGTCGTCCAGTGCCTGTTGAATCAGGCCCTGCTCCAGACCGCCGAGATAATCCTTGAGGTCCAGACCTTCTGGCGGCAGCATCGCGCTGTTGGCGAAGTTCGGCGTATGCCCGTTGATGGCCACGCGCTCTTCCAGATCGCTGCGCAGGCTGTCCACCAACTGTTCGTCTTCATCATCGACGTAGCGGAATTTCTTCGGCAGCTCGGCGACGCCGATGACACCGTACGGGTGCATGATCGCCATGCGCTCCACCAGGTTGGCCAGCTCGCGAACGTTGCCCGGCCAGCCATGACGGCACAGCGACATGATGGCCGCCGAGTTAAAGCGGATCGACCCGCGCTTCTCGTGCTCCATGCGCGAGATCAGCTCGTTCATCAGCAGTGGGATGTCTTCCACGCGCTCACGCAGCGGCGCCATCTCGATCGGGAATACATTGAGGCGGTAGTACAGGTCTTCGCGGAAGCCACCGGTCTCGATCATGTCTTCGAGATTCTTATGGGTGGCGGCAATGATGCGCACATCGACGCTCTGGGTCTTGTTGCTGCCCACGCGCTCGAAGGTGCGTTCCTGCAGCACGCGCAGCAGTTTGACCTGCATCGGCAGCGGCATGTCACCGATTTCATCAAGGAACAGCGTGCCGCCGTTGGCGAGCTCAAAACGCCCTGCACGGCTGGTGATCGCACCGGTGAACGCGCCCTTTTCGTGACCGAACAGCTCGCTCTCGAGCAGCTCGGCAGGAATGGCGCCACAGTTCACGGGCACGAAAGGCGCGTCACGGCGTTTGGAATGGTAATGAAGGTTGCGCGCGACGACTTCCTTGCCGGTCCCCGACTCGCCGAGGATCAGCACGCTGGCGTCGGTATCGGCCACCTGCTGCATCATCTGACGTACGTGCTGAATCGCACGGCTGGTGCCGACGAGGCTGCGGAAGAGGTTCGGTTCGCGCTGACGACCCCGCTCGCGGGCCTGATCGTACATTTCACGATAGACCTGGGCACGGTGCAGGGAATCCAGCAGTTTGCTGTAGCTGGGCGGCATCTCGACGGTGGACAACACACGCCGGCGCAGGTCGTCGGCAAGCTCGGCCGAAGAATTTTCGCCCATCAGCAGGACCGGAAGGAACTCATCCCACGCGGCAATGGTCTTAAGCAACCCTTGAAGGCTGCCCGGGGCATTGACGGTGCCCACAAGCACGCAGAGGACTTCTCGAGTGGATGCCAGAGAGCCCACGACCTGCTGCCAGTCGGTGCTGGAGCAAGACAGGTTCTCATCGCCGAGAAAATTCAGAATCACCGCCATGTCACGGCGGCGCTGGCTATCGTCATCGATTAGCAGAATCTTGATTTCACGCCACATGCAATAGCAACTTCCCTAGTCAACTCGATGCCCAATCGGGGGCAAGCTTGGCTTTGTATGGTCCGCAGAGACGTAACAACAACCAGAAATTAGTGAACATCACTAGTTAAGTCAAAAAAGCGTACACAGTCAATTTTATGGCGCACAATTTTTTTTGATCAACCAAGCGTCAACCGAACAGATGGTAAACCTTTGCTGCGGTTTGCGCTCGCTGGATTTGCGTCATTTCTTCGACTATCGCCTGGCGTTCGCCGACGGCAATGTCAATCATCTGCCGATAAACACCCAATAACTCCTCCAGATTGCTGCGCAACTGCGGCTCATCGTCGCTCCCCTGACGAATGACGTCGTCGACGCAGGCACGGCAGGCCAGATCGAGTTTGCCGATCGCCTCCCAGTCACGCCCGGCGAGTGCCTCGACCAAGGCTTCGCGGGTTTCTTCGATTCGCTTGAGTGCAGCGCTCATGGGTGTCTCCTTTACAGCGCAGGTTGCTGATCGCCGATCGCGTCCCAACCTTCCTTGACGGTGGTCAACAGACCGCTGACCTCGTCGAGAATGCGTGGGTCGGTCTTGATGTTGGCCTCGGCCAGTCGTTTCATCATGTACACATAAAGGTTGTCGACATGAGCCAGGGCCTCGGCCTGTTTTTCCATGTCCAGGCCTTCACGCAGGCCACCGACGATTTCGATGGCCTTGCCGATCAGGATGCCTTTGGCTGGCACATCCTTGCGCTCGATGGCGCCTTTGGCTTGTGCAATGCGATCCAGGCCCGCCTCCATCAGCATCTGCACCAAGCGGTGCGGCGTGGCAACGGCGGTCTGCGCGTGGGAATTGACCTTCTGATATTGCCGAAGGGCTGCCATCCGGTTCATGTATTTACCTCACACATCTTGAAGTGTCTATATTCAGGCTATCGGCCCGGCTTGCCGAAACTTTAAGGCCAGATGCCAAAAACCCGGCACTCTGGCCGGGTCTTGATTCTTCAGCGTTTCATCAGCCGCTTTGTTGGGCGTTCAACGAGTCGAAGAACGAGGTAATGCTCGTGGCAGAGGCTTTGAGCTGCCCCACCAGCAAGTCCATCGCATTGTATTTGGCCGTCAGGGTTGCGGTCAGGTTGGTGACGCGCAGATCAAGCGCGGTCTGCTGGCTCTGCAGGTCAGTCTGCTGCTTGTTCAGGCTGCTGGTACGGGTATCGAAAATACCGCCCGTCTGGGTGTAAGGCGTGATCGCAGCAGTCATGCGCTTTATCAGGCCATTGCTGCCGTCACCAGTGCCGCTGAACAACTGCTGCACATCACCCGCCAGCCCCTGATTCATCGCAGCGGTGAACTTGGTGCTGTCCAGGGTCAGCGTACCGTCGGATTGTCCGGTGGTGATACCCAACTGCGATAACACAGACAGGTTACCGGCAGCGCCCGTGGTCACCAGCTCATTACGAATGGCCGAAAGAATCGAACGTGGCATGGCGTCGCCAGTCAGCGCCGCAGGCGTCACTGTTGCGCCAGTGGTCGCATCCGGAGTATCGCTGACGGTGGCCTTGGTCACCGTGGAGACCGCCTTGACCACCGCGTTGTACGCATCGACAAACGTCTGCAAGGATGTTTTCAGACCATCGGAGTTAGTCGACACCGCGATGGTCGAAGCGCCCGTTGCCAGCAGCGTCATCGACACGCCACCCAGGCTTTTGTCAATGGTGTTGCTGGCGCTGGTCACGGTCAGGCCGTTGATGGTCAGGCTGGCATCGTCCGCCTGCGCGTTAATATAGCCGGCACTGGTGGTGTCACCAGGAGTAAGCTTGGCCCCGGCCGCGATATTGAACTCGGGAACCGTGGTACTGGACGCCGTGATATCGGTACCCTTACCGGTCACCGTAGAAGTGAACACCAGGCGCGAGCCATTATCGTCGGTGATCACGTTGGCGCTGATCTTGGACGTGCTGCTTTGCGCGTTGATCTGCTTGGCCACGGAAGCCAGCGTCGCACCCGCCGGAATGGTGATCGTCGTATCAATGCCATTTTGAGTGAGGGTCAAGTCGCCACTCGGAATAGCACTGGTGGGGCCGTCGGCAAAAGAAGCAGTGGCCACACTGGAGCTGGTCGCAAGCTTTGTCACATTGATGCTGTAGTTACCTGGCACGGCCGAGTTATCGGAAGTGACAGTCAGCTTGGTCGCATCGGAGGCTTTGGCCGCGTAACCCGCAAATGCCGGGGTATCGGTCTTGCCGAGATTGGTCAGGGCCGTCTGAAAAGCGGACATCGCACTTTTGAGGGTGCCAATACCCGAAAGCTTGGTGGTCACCAGCTTGGTCTGGGTAGTGATCTGAGTCTGCTTGGCCAGTTTGTCGGAATTCACCAGCGCGGTAACGATGTCACCAATCGCCAGACCCGAACCCAGGCCGGTTGAAGGGGTAATTGGACTCGCCATCTGTATCTCCTTGCAGTTTGGGTCGGTCTTTTGACGACATTACAGCTCAAAAGAACCGCGTTCACGTTTCATGCCAGTTAAACTTTTGCGTCGAACAACAGACTGTTTGCATTTTTCAGACTGTCGGCAATTTTCAATGCCTCGGCAGACGGCAGTTGCCGCACCACCTCGCCCGTTTCAGTGGCAATCACTTTCACGACCACCTGACCGGAGCCCTCGTCAATCGAGAATTCCAGGTTGCGATGGACCGACTGAAAGAACTTCTCCATCTCTTGAACAGCTGCCTGCAACTGCTTGGACTTTTTTTCGTCGTCAGAATCTTTACTCGTCGCCGTTTCCGGATCCGCAGAGGCTGCGGGTGCGGTTACGATTTGAGGCGCCACGGCTTGCCTGTCAGTGACAACAGGCACCGAAGGCAACGACTGCACCGGGGGGTAAGTCATGTTCAATCGGGTGCTAATGTCCATGTCTTTTACCTCTCAAAGTAAAAAGCGGGAGAGCACGCAAGCACACTCCCCCGCCAAAACTCTACCCGATATTACTGAAGCAGTTTCAGTACAGCGGATGGCAGCTGGTTAGCCTGGGCCAGAACAGAAGTGGAAGCTTGTTGCAGAGTCTGTTGTTTGGTCAGGTTAGCGGTTTCAGCTGCGAAGTCGGTGTCTTGAATACGACCCAGTGCAGCGGTGGCGTTTTCGTTGACGTTTTGCAGGTTGGAGATGGTGCTGGTCAGACGGTTTTGCGAAGCACCCAGGCTTGCACGCGTGGCGTTGATGGTCGCCAGAGCGGCGTCGATGGCCGAGATAGCGCCGTCAACGTTGGTGTGAGCGGTGGCGTTGCTGGTGCCGCTGATCGAAGTGGTGCCGCTTGCGACGCCCAGTGCCGATGCAGTGAAGGTACCGGTCAGAACCAGGTCGATCTGGTTGGAAGTACCGGTGTTGGAACCGACTTGCAGAGTCACGGTGCTCGCGCTGCCGTCCAGCAGGTTTTTGCCGTTCAGGTTGGTCGAGCCAGCGATACGGGTCAGTTCGTCCGACATCTGAGCATATTCAGCGTTCAGAGCGGTACGGTCAGCGGTGCCGTTGGTGTCGTTTCGGGACTGTACGGCCAGTTCACGCATACGCTGCAGGATGTTGGTCGATTCTTGCAGAGCACCTTCAGCGGTCTGAGCGATCGAGATACCGTCGTTAGCGTTTTTGATGGCTACAGTCTGACCACGGATCTGCGAAGTTTCGCGGGTAGCGATCTGCAGGCCGGCTGCGTCGTCTTTAGCGCTGTTGATTTTCAGACCGGAAGACAGACGGGTCATCGAAGTGGACAGTGCATCGGATGCCTTGCTCAGGTTCTTCTGAACAGCCAAGGAAGCTACGTTGGTGTTTACGCCTAAAGCCATGATGAATTCCTCGTTGGTTGGGTACTGCGGCTTTCCGGCCCTGGCAAGCGCCGGGTGTGGCCTAGAGAACCTTCGTAATGTTTATCGTCGTATCTGGAAGGAGCTTGAGGGCTTTTTCAAAATTTTTTGCCACCAGAGCGCCACCCCTGTTTTTGACGGGGGTTACACAGCGTTTCGGCGCGACCTTCACAAGCTTTAATCAGAACGTCAAACCACTGATAACCAACGAGATGGGGCCAGGCATGCTTGCAACATGCCTGGCTGAACGGCTTGCCTTACTAGAGGCTTGAAGTTACTGGAGCAGCTTCAACACTGCCGCCGGCAGCTGATTGGCCTGGGCCAGGATGGCGGTCGAGGCCTGTTGCAGGGTTTGTTGCTTGGTAAGTTCGGCGGTTTCGGCGGCGAAGTCGACGTCCTGGATTTGCCCACGAGAGGCTTCGGCGTTTTTCACCATGTTGTGCAGGTTTTCCACCGCGCTCATCATGCGGTTCTGGTTGGCGCCCAGATCGGCGCGCGCCGAGTTGATGTCGCTGATCGCTCTATCGAGGGCTTTAACGGTGTATTCGATGTTTTCGATGCGGGCGGGCTTGTTGAAGTCTTCGTCGGCCTTCTGAGCATCAGCCACTACTTTTTCTTTGTCAGCGAGATTCTTCCTTGCCGTATTCAAGGTGTCGATATCGGCCTGAGACGGGGTCGGGAGAGCGGCAAAGGTTGCTTCTGCGGTTTTCAGATCGGCTGCTGCGGTAGCGACTTCATCTGTCATCGCTTGCGTGACGGTATTGACGATGACGCGAGCGCCGGAACCATCGATGGACAGCGGCGTGTACTCGCCTTTGACGATCTCAGCCGAGCCTGACGTCGTTGCATCCGCAGCTATCGCTGCACGGCCCTCGGTCGCCACAAAAAGCGATTCGGCGCCAAAACCTTTATTGAGCGTCAGGCTGATTTTTTCAGTTGAACCGACATTTGCACCAATCTGGAAACTCAATTCGCCGGCACTACCGTCCAACAATTTCAACTCTGCGCCAAATGTCGTGCCCTTTGCTGTTCGCGATATTTCGGCATTGAGTTTCAAGAACTCAGCATTCAACGCATCTCGCTCTTTGGGCCCTTTGTCTCCGTTTGCCGCCTGCATCGCAAGATCACGCATACGCTGCAGATTGTTCATGGTCTGATCCAGAGCACCCTCTGCCGTCTGGATGATCGCGATCGCAGCGCCCGCGTTTCGAGTCGCCACTGTCATCCCGCGAACTTGCGTGGTCAGGCGAGTTGCCAATTGCAAACCCGCCGCGTCATCTTTGGCACTGTTGATCCGCAGCCCCGAAGATAGACGCGTCATCGCAGTACTCAATGAATCCGAAGAGCGATTCAAATTCCGCTGCACAGACAACGACGCAATATTGGTATTAACGGTTAAAGCCATTTTGAATTCCCTCGTTGATAAAAAACGGCAGGCTTTCAAAAAGCGGGGAAGTCCATTTCTCCCGGAAAACCTACAGTCCCGCTATCGACGATACTCACAACGGCTTTAACAACATCTCCCGCACTTACGGCGTGCAACCCCGACAAATGAAGGGGTGTTTATTCGCTAACTTATTACTGTGAATCAGTTTTAAAAAAAACATAAAAAAACGGCCCCTGCGGGCCGCTCTTATCAATATATTCCTGACAGTGTGTAGGAACTTTCTCTGACTGTTACTTAAAGGACAACTTCAATCAGGCCATAACGCCACAAACTCAAACTCCAGCCAGTCCGCCACCCCAATCCAGTCCTGCCGTTCTTGACACTGCAGGATGGTCGTCAGCACCTGCGCCCATTGCGCCTGCTCTTCGGCGGGACGGGAGGTGAAGAGTGGCAAGGCGGCGTCGATCAGTTCCACCATCTTTAGCGCCCCTTCTATGTCGCGCCCCAGGCGAAAGAGCCGGGCGCAGTGCCGGGCGTCATGGGTGATAAGTCCGAGATCAGTCATAGCGCGGTCCAGTCAAGGTCAAATTGCGCGCCTGCGATGAGCGCTCCGTCGCGGCTGGTGTTGAAGAACCGCACGTCAGGGTGTTGAACGATGTAGCGTTCAAGCTCGATCAGATAACTGCGAAAGTTGAGCTGTGTCTTGACCTTGTGACCGTGACCATCGAGCACCCAGTGCTTGGCGATGTTCAGCTCGGGGCCCAGCGCGCCGTCGTGCCATCCGGTGTGCGTCTTGCCGCCGGGGAACGCGAAGTCCGCACCGAACAGCGTAATGCTCGCCGCGCCCATCTGCACGGCCAGGTCAATGGCCGGGTGAATGACACTGCCCCCTACGAACAGGTTCGCCTTGGGAATCTGCTGGCGAATCTGCGCGTACATGGGGCTCGACGAATACCCAACGTAACGCGGGCCCTGCCATTCGCTCAGCATGGTCACGTCCTGCCCCGGCAGGTACACCAGCGTGATGCCGTCACTCTCCTGCGCGGGCAAATGCCGACTACTGATGCGATGGTCGATGCTGACCACGATGTCAGGCCGGATGCCCTGATTGCGCAGCGGCACGTAGGCGGTGTCGACGCAGACGAGCAGCGGCCGCTCGCTGCCGCGTGAGATGTTCAACAGGCGGGGCAGATGGTGTTGCAGGCTCGGGCCGGTGGCGATGACAAACACATCACGACCGGCCTGCGTCGCAAACAGTTCAGCGACATCGGTGTCAGCCTCCAGCAGCGCCCTGCCCTGCTCCAGACGCTGGAGGGTTTCAGGGTTGTCGGCCGAAAACTCGCGATTGTTGAACGTGACATGCACCTCACTGACCAGACGATCGCGAATCCTCGCGTTGCTGTCGTCAGCGAGCACCATTTCGGCAGGCAAGGCAAAAAACGGCAGCTGAATTTCTGTGCGTTCGTCGGCAAATGCCAGCCGTATACGTGGATCGCTCAGCCAGTCATCCTGTTCGAGCAACTGCAACACCAACGCGAACAGGGCGCCATTGAGAATATGCACATGCAGCGCCTGTAGGCCGGAAGACGCAAGCATGACGCGCTGCAAGTCCCCCAAAGCGGTGCCGTACACGTGTGCCTCAGCACAGTAAGCGGGGAAGCTGCCGGCCTGCAATCGCGCTTCGGCGACTCGGTCATGACGGCTGGTGAGCTGAATGTCCGACACGCTCAGCGTCCAGTCCCGCCCCTCCACCGGCTGCGCAGACACTGCCCAGGCATCCTGCGCATGCAACCGATGCGCAACGTCGGGCCAGCGCTGCTCGATGACAGCGAGGTTGCGCTGGAAAATCTCGCTCATGACCGCGTCCTTATCAAACGAGAGGAATAAAAAAACGGCGACCTGAATTCAGTGTCGCCGTTTTTGCCTGACTCAGGGTCAAGGACGATAAAGGATCGCCGAGCCCCACGACAAGCCAACACCGAAACCGCTGATTGCCACGCGCTTCCAGGCCGCGTCGAACATGTGTTTTTCCAGCAGCAAGGGCACGCTGGAGGATACGGTGTTGCCGGTTTCGAGCATGTCCTTGACGAACTTCTCAGCCTGCGCACCTTCCTCGAAGCGACGAGCGACCGCATCAACGATGGCCGCGCTGCCTTGGTGAATGCAGAAGGCATCGATGTCGGAGGAGTGCAGGCCCGAATCTTCCAGCAGTTCATGCAGGTGCGCCGGGACCTTGACCAAAGCGAAATTGAACACCTGACGCCCGTTCATGAAGAAGTTGCCGTTGATGGTCTTGAGAAACTCGGCCCCTCCGCCGTCGCTGCCAAACTTGGCTTTGCCCAGCTGCCAGGCCGGGTCTTCACCCAGCCAGGTGGCAGTGGCGGCATCGCCGAAGAGCATGGTGGTGTTGCGGTCTTCGGGGTCAACGATCTTCGAATACGGATCGGCGGTGACCAGCAGGCCGTTCTTCAGGCCTGCGGCTTCCATGAAGCCCTTGATCGCGTAGATGCCGTAGACGTAACCCGAGCAGCCCAGGGAGATGTCGAAGGTGGCGACGTTGGTCGACAGGCCCAGCTTGTGCTGAACGATGGCGGAGGTGTGAGGCAGGCCCTCTTCATCACCGTTCTGAGTGACGACGATCAGCACGTCGATGGATTCGCGCGACAATTGAGGGTTGTTGGCGAACAGTTTGTTCACCGCGCCGACGCACAGGTCGGAGGTTTCCTGGGTGTCTTCTTTGCGTGGCAGAAAAGCAGAACCGATCTTGCCGAGGATGAAGTCTTCATCCTTCCCGAATTTTGCGCCTTGCGCGTAGTTGTCAACGCCGGCTGCAGGCACGTAACTCGCTATGCTTTTAATGCCAATCATCATGGCTTCCCAATCAAAAACGCTGAACATCGCCCATCGCCCAGAGGCGAGGCATTGAAAATCCGGGGCTTGAGGCCGAAAGAATGGCGGATCAAAGGCGCCGACGCGTTCAGAAAGTCTCTGAAATCAGCGTGATGCCTTCAGACCTGCAAGCACAATACAGTGGAGATGCCCGGAATGACTCACAGGTCACCAAAAGTTTTACAAGCTTTTAGCTGACCGGTGAGTGCTGTGCAAGGATGAAATCGCTGGCAGACAGGCAATTGACATGAAGATGTCACGGGTTTGTGGGGGGGGTTGGGCGCCGATCCCTTGGCTGCGGTGCTGCTGGTAGGGTTCTGCTTGACGGAAGAGCCCAGATCACCCAACCACATCCCACCCCAACGCCATCCCCCGCTTCAGCGCTCTGCGGGCCACCCGCCCGATTACCGCATCGATATGCTTGGGCGCCAGCCCCAATCCTGGGCGAATCGCCCGCACATTCTCGGCACTGAACACCTCACCCTCTTGCATATCCCGCACCACATAAAGCGACCGACGGTACTGCAGCGACTTCTGCTCGGCCTGGGTCGCGCCATACTGCACACGCCCCATCCCCTGCCAGGCGCGTTCGGTTTCGATCACCAGGCTGGTCATTTCTGCAGGCTCCAGGGAAAAACTGGCATCCACCCCGCCATCGGCACGATTGAGAGTGAAGTGCTTTTCGATCACTGTCGCGCCCATGGCCACGGCGGCCACCGACACGCCCACGCCCATGGTGTGATCGGACAACCCCACCTGACAGCCAAACAGCCCCGCCAGATGGGGGATGGTGCGGATGTGGCTGTTCTCCGGCGACGCCGGATATGTGCTGGTGCACTTGAGCAGTACCAGGTCCTTGCACCCCGCCTCACGGGCAGCGCGCACGCTTTCATCGAGCTCGGGGATGCTCGCCATGCCGGTGGAGATGATCATCGGCTTGCCCGTGGCGGCGACTTTGCGAATCAACGGAAGGTCGGTGTTTTCAAAACTGGCGATCTTGTAGGCGGGCACGTCGAGGCTTTCGAGAAAGTCCACGGCGGTCTCATCGAACGGCGTGGAAAACGCCAGCAGCCCCAACTCCTTTGCCCGCGCGAAGATCGGCGCATGCCACGCCCACGGCGTATGGGCCTGCTCGTACAGCGCATACAAAGATGACCCTGCCCACAGGCTGTTGGGGTCAGCGATGAAGAACTCGCCCTCGGCGATGTCCAGGGTCATGGTGTCGGCGGTGTAGGTCTGCAGCTTGAGCGCATGGGCGCCGGCCTTGGCGGCGGCCTCGACGATGCGCAGCGCCTGATCCAGCGACTGATTGTGGTTGCCGCTCATCTCAGCGATGACGAACGGCGGCGCGTCCGGGCCGACGGTTCTTGAGCCGATTTTGAAGGGATTCATGGGTGTGTACTCACTGAAAAAGGTTCAGGTCTAGCCAGCGCATCGGCCAGCCGTTCGGCGCCACGGCCATCCACCAGCGTGCGTGATCGCTCAGCCAGCGCCTGGCGTTTTGGCTGGTCATCGATCAGCCCGCCGATGGCTTCGACCAGTCGCCCTGTGGCCACCTGTTCGTGAGGCCCCAGATAGACGTGCACACCCGCCTCTGCGAGCAGACGCGCGTTGAGTTCCTGATTGTGCGCCACAGTCATGCACAGCGTCGGCAAGCCCATTGCTGCGCGTTCCCAGGTCGTGCCGCCGCCGGCGCCAATGAACAGGTCGGCCTGCTGCATCAGGGCAAAAAAATCATCCACCAGCGCGTGCAGGCGCCAGTTCGGATGCGCCGCGCACAGTGCGGTCATGGCGTCCCAATCCGGGTTGTGCAGGCCGGCGACGATCTCGATCTGCAAATGATCGAAGCCTTGCAGCGCCAGCAGCGTCGCGTACACCTGACGCGCCGCATCGAAACCGCCGAAGTTGACCAGCACCCGCTCAACGCGGGGTTTGATCTCGATGGCCGGGCATTGGAATTCCTCACGCAGCAACGCAAAGCGCGGGCCCAGAAAGGTCCGGCAGCCAGCATCGACCCAAGGTGCGTAGGGATTATCCAGCACCTGCGCCGAGTAGTTCTGATCCAGCAGGATGTCTACGGCGTGTGGCCGGTTGTTCAGGTCGTCGATCGCCATCAGGCGGCGGGCAAGCTGGCGCGCGGCGGTTTCCCAGCGCGCGTCCAGGCCGTAGTGATCGACGATCAGCCAGTCGAACGCCGGCTCGTCGGCCAATTGCTCGCCCAAGGCATAGATGTCCTCCTGCCAGGGCAACGAGGCCTCGATGTCCGCGTCGCTGGTTTCGCGCTCATAGCGTGCAGGCAGCGCGTACGCCACCAAGCCCTCATCGCGCAGCCGCTGCAAGACGTGCCCAGGCAACTGGCGGCAGGCGAACTGAACCTCTGCGCCGCGCTGACGCAAGACCCTGGCCAACGTCAGACACCGCGCGACATGCCCACTGCCGATGGCGATCGAAGCATCGGTGCGGATCAACACCCTCATTCCAGCTCTCCGTTAGCCTTGAGCGCTGCATATAAATATTCGGCGCGCAGCCAGTCCTCTTCGGTGTCGATGTCTTGCACCAGATGCCGGGGCAGAATCACCGGCAGGCTATGCGGCGAGAAGATCACGTCCCCACGCAGCCACGCCTCGCTGCGCCCCCAATAGAACTGACCGGCGTCCTGATACGCGGCAATCAGATCCTGCGAGCGCACAGTGCGGTACTCGGGGTGCATTGCATCCAGGCTGCCGTCCGGGTTGATTAGCAGCGCCCGCTGAACCGGGAAACCAAAGCCGCAGACCGAGAACGCATAGGACTTGTCCTTTGCTGCCTGCAAGGCTTCGAAGCCCTCGCGCAGAAACCGCGTCTGCAACAGCGGCGCAGTGGCGTAGATGCAGCAGGTGAAGTCATAACGCCGGTCGAGCGCCTCGATGGCGTGCCGGATCACCGCCGCCGTGCCGGTGAATGCGTCGGCCAGTTCCGCCGGGCGCATGAAAGGCACCTCGGCGCCAAAGGCACGAGCGACTTGGGCGATTTCGTCGTCATCGGTACTGACCACCACCCGCTCGAACAGCCCGCATTCAAGGGCCGCGCGGATGGAGCCCGCGATCATCGGCTCGCCGTTGAAGCGTTTGAGGTTCTTGCGCGGGATGCGTTGGCTGCCGCCTCGCGCCGGAATGATCGCTACGGCAGTCATGGGTATCGCCTTGGATTCAGTGCAGGCATTTTTGCGGTCCGCGGCATCGATCAGCAGACACCGCAGTTGCTTGATCACTTGGTCCTGTTGATCATCGGTCATCAGAGGGTATATCGGCAGGCTGATCGCCTCAGCGTAGTAGGCTTCTGCTTGGGGAAAGTCCCCCGGCGCAAATCCAAGGTTCTGGTAATAAGGCTGTAGATGCACCGGGATGTAATGCACGTTAACGCCAATTCCGGCGGCACGCAGCCCCTCGAACACCTGCCGATGGCTGAGCGTGATCCGTGAAGTCTGCACCCGCACCACATACAGATGCCACGCCGATTCGGCTTCGGCCTGAAGGGTCGGCAAGGTCAAGGGCAGATCAGCGAGCAACGCCTGATAACGGGCCGCCAGTTCACGACGTCGCGCCAAAAAACCGTCCAGTTTGTTCAACTGCGACAATCCCAGCGCCGCCTGCAGGTCGGTGATGCGGTAATTGAAGCCCAGTTCGACTTGTTGGTAATACCAAGGGCCGTGGCTCGGCTCGGTCATGTGCGCAGGGTCGCGAGTCATGCCGTGGCTGCGCAGACGGCGCAGACGCTCGGCACGCTCAGGGCGATTGGTCAGCACCAGGCCGCCCTCCCCGGTCGTCACGATCTTCACCGGGTGAAAACTGAACACGGTCATGTCGGCGAACTCGCCACAGCCCACCGGACGCCCGGCATAACAAGCGCCGACTGCATGGGACGCATCTTCAATGACCACAAACCCGTAGCGGCGAGACAACTCGCCAATGGCCCGCATGTCGCAGCTCTGCCCGGAAAACGCCACGGCCACCAGCATCTTCGGCAGCTTGCCCTTGTGCTCGGCGATTTCAAGTTTGCGCTCAAGCGCCTTGGCATCAAGGTTCCAGGTCAGCGGGTCGATGTCGACGAAGTCCACATCGGCGCCGCAGTAGCGCCCGCAGTTGGCCGAGGCGAGAAAGGTATTGGGGCTGGTCCAGAGCACGTCGCCCTCCCCCAGCCCAGCCGCCAGACAGGCAATGTGCAGCGCCGCAGTGGCATTGCACACGGCAACCCCGAAACCGGCTCCACAGCGCTCGGCCATCGCCGCTTCGAAGCGCTCGATGGTCGGGCCCTGGGTCAGCCAGTCAGACTTGAGCACCTCGACCACGGCATCGATGTCGGCCTGATCGATACTCTGACGACCATACGGGATCATGACGCGATGTGGGCGTGCAGTTGGCTGATCTGCGGCACCGACATGAAATCCGGGTTGGTGTCGGAGCGGTACTCGAAATCATCGGCCACGGCATGGCCTTTTTCGCCGGTTGCGTCGATGGCGAAATCGGTGTCGACGTTGTTGAAGCGGATCGACGGCACGATGGTGTAGTGATCCTTGAATTCCAGAGTCATGCGCGCATCGTCCTGCGGCACCATCAACTCATGCAGTTTCTCGCCCGGACGAATGCCGACGATCTTGTGCGGCAACCCGGCCGCCATGGCCTGAGCCAGATCGACGATACGCACCGAAGGAATCTTCGGCACGAACACCTCACCCCCGTGCATGCGCTCAAAACTCTGCATCACGAAATCCACCCCGTGATCCAGGGTGATCCAGAACCGTGTCATGCGCGGATCGGTGATCGGCAGCTCTTTGGCGCCACCGGCGATCAGCTTGTTGAAGAACGGCACGATCGAGCCACGAGAACCGGCCACGTTGCCGTAGCGCACCACGGTAAAGCGCGTCTGCTCCTCGCCGCCAATATTGTTGGCGGCAACGAACAGCTTGTCAGACAGCAGCTTGGTGGCGCCGTACAGGTTGATCGGGCTGGCGGCCTTGTCGGTGGACAGCGCGATGACTTTTTTCACGCCGTTGGCAATGGCCGCCGCAATGATGTTTTCCGCGCCATTGACGTTGGTGCGGATGAACTCGGTCGGGTTGTACTCCGCCGCCGGCACGTGCTTGAGCGCTGCGGCATGGACTACGTAGTCGATACCCCGCATGCCTTGTTGCAGACGCTCGGCGTCGCGCACATCGCCGAGGAAATAACGCATGCAGGGCGCGTTGAATTCCTGCTGCATCTCGTACTGTTTGAGCTCATCGCGAGAGAACACCACCACGCGTCGGGGCTGATAGCGCTCAAGCAGCGTGCGGATGAACTGACGACCGAATGAACCGGTCGCGCCTGAGATGAAAACTGATTTGCCGTTGAACATCGCGGTGTCCTTTACCTGAGCGGCCTTAAGCCAACAATTGCGACCAGCTTGCGTCTGACGCCTCGCCAAGGGAGAACCCGCTACCGGTCAGCTGCAGGTTTTTGTTGTAGGCCAGGTCATGGGCGAACGCGTCGGCCCACTTGGTTTGCAGGGCGGTCAGCTCAGTGGGCGCCACCGGCAGCGCGCCAGGGTGAATCACCTGAACCTGCGGGGTCCAAACGGTCAGATAACCGGCCTGGCCCAGCTTCAGGCACAGGTCGACGTCGGCGTACGCGTCAGCGAACTGCGCCTCATCAAGCCCCCCCACGGCGTCGAACAGCTCTGCCCGTACCATCAGGCAGGCGTCGGAAACGGCCGAGTAACTCTGGTCGAGCAACAGGCGATGCAGGTAACCGGCGGCGTCTTTCGCCTCCCCGGCAAACGCAGGCCCCACGCCGCCGTTCAGACCCAGAATCAGGCCAGCCTGGCTGACCTTGCCCTGACGGTCCAGGAGCTTGGCGCCTACCACGCCCACTTCAGGGCGCATGGCCTGGTTGAGCAGCGCGTCGATCCAGTTCGGGCCGACGATTTCGCTGTGGACTGACAGCAGAATCAGGTATTCGCCCTTGGCCTGCTGACGGGCTGCGTTGATCAGCCCCGCCTTGCTCAGGCGCTGCGCGGTACGGATCACCCGCACACGCCCTTTTTCCTGACGCGCCAGCCAATCGATCATTTCCGCCGACTGGCTGTGGTTATCGGCGATCAGCACTTCGTAGCTCACGTAACGGGTACGCAACGTCACGCTGGCCAGGCAACGCTGCAGATCGGCGAGATTGTCCTCGCTGCCCAGGAGGATCGACACCATAGGCCGCTGGCTGTGGCGATAGTCGATGCGCCAGGTGCCCGGCGTTGCGGCAATGACCTGCGCCTTGTAACCCAGATGGCTCAAGTGACGGGTCAGGGCCAGGCGCTGTTGCGGGTTTTCTTCGACCGCCAGCGCATCGCAGATCAGCAGCGGCTCGTCCAGGTGCGCCAGCCAGCCCATGCCACCCTGTTCGATGATGCGCAGCAGCAGTTCGAATTCAAGCGCCTGGGAGAAGTCCGCCGAGTAACCGCCTGCCTCCAGCAACACGTCCCGGCGTACCAGCCAATGGCGGGACATCAGGCTCGGGTTGCTCTGCAGCAAATCGAGGTTGAAACCAGGGCGCATCACGTGTGTCAGGGCACCGCCGGGCAGGCGCTGGATTTCGTCGGCGAATACCGCGCGGCACTGAGGTGCGGCCTGTAGTTCCAGCGAAGCACGCAACAGACCGCCCGGGGTGAATTCATCGCCAACCTCGCCCAGCAGCATCCAGTCGCTGTTGGAATGTTGCACCACCTGATTGATTTTCTCGACCCAGTTGCTTTTGCTGACCCGCACGAAGTGCAGCGTGTTTTGCAGGCTGGTGGCCGCAGGCGGCTCGCCGGTCGTGAAGACCACCACCTTGAAGGATTTGCAGTGGCCTTCGACCAGGCTGTCGAGGGTGACCTGCAGTTTGTTCATGTCATCGTTGAGGTCCAGCAGCAAAATGCCGAACTGAGGCGCTGCGCCTTGTGCGGCAATGCGCCGGGAAATGGCCTCGGCGTCTTCGGCCGAAGGCTTGCGCGCATCGAGCCACTGCAGCAGACGGCCGGACGGCATGTCGGCAAAACGCACACGGTGATCTTCCCGGTTGATCGACGTCAGCCGCTCGAGCCATTGCGCGATCTGCGCAGCTTCTTCGGGATTGTCCTGACTGGCGACGTAATCCGCCAAAGGCTCGACGATCTGCGGGTTGAAGATATTCAGCGCCATAGCTTCCCACAGGCGGTTGGCGATGGTTTCGGCGTTGTCGTTCTCGTACGTGCGCAGCAGCCGGTCGTGATGGACCCAGACACCTTCAAGCTGCTCGAGCTGTTGTTTGCCTGCCGGCATGGCGTGGATCAGAAACTCGATATCGCTGAGCACGTCGAAGAACGGCTGGTTGTAGAACGGCATTTCGACAAACTGACGAGGACCGAACTGCCGCTCCACAGGGCTGAACACGTCGGTCCAGCGCGAAGACAGGATCGGGGTCAGGGCCAGCGAGTGCTGTTGCTCAATGCAGGTGATCAGCGTCGCATAGCTCGACTGAACGAACTCGATGCCTTCGGCAGCGCTTGACGGGCTCAGCCCGGTGTCCAGAGCACTCAGGAAGCTGGCGAACTGCTGACGCTCGAGCACCGATTGAGGATCGGTGCCGGTCAGTTTCTTCAACATATGGGTCTGCTGTTCGCAGAAGCGATGCTCACGCTCACGCACGACGTAAGGAATTGGCAGAATGCGTGCCTTGGCACTGGCCAGCAGGTAAAACGCATGGCCGAATTCCTGCAGCTCGCCCGAAGTGCCTTCAGGCAATACCGAAAACCACTGCTGCAGCAACGCCGTGCGCGTGACTGCGTAGAACGGCGGCAGGTATTGGTCCAGGAAGCTTGCGACACGCTCGGCGGCGCTGCCGCTGGCGTAATCTTCGAGCACCTTCTTGTCACGACGCAGGTACTCGACCTTATCGCCATGGGCCTCATACATCAGGCAATAGCCGTGGCACAGGCCGTAGTCCGGGTGCGCTGTGAGGAAATCAACGGACTGCACCAGCGCGTGATGCACAAGGAAGTCGGCGTCGTCGACGAACGCCATGAACGGCGTGCTGACACCCGCCACGCCTTGGGCGATCTTCTGCGCGGCGTCGCCTTGGGCATACTGCGGCAGGTGCTGGTATTCCACCTTGGGGAACAACGCGGCGATATCGCCATTGGACTGCACGGAAGAGTCGAGCACCAGCACGCGGGCTGGCAGCGAACTGTAGTACTGCAATGTCCGACGCAAGAAGGCCGGCCGGTCTTGAGTGAGGACAACGAGGGTGAGTTGCGCGTCAAACGACATGGAGTTTCCCGAAAGTTGATGGCTGTGCATTGCGTGATTCCTGCGATCCTGCCAAGCGTCAAAAAAGAATGCTCTGAGGAACCGAAGCTCCCGGCCTGGCAGTGCGAGGCCCCTCGTCAAACGCCTGAAATCTGTCGCCTACCCTGCCCGTAGCCCTGTTTAACGCAACAGAAACTGGCCGTACGGGCTGTCAGCGCGCACGGGCAAGCGCCCGGGCTGCACGATTTATGGCGGCATGGGGGGGACGTAGCAGGATCTACGCCAACTCTGAGGAATGCGATAGGGGGAGCAGAGGCAAGAAGGCAGGCCCCGGGCGAGACCTGCCTTTGGCAAACGAGGCGGGTCTCAGTCAGCGAGCCAGCCATTGACCCAGTGCTGCAGGTTGTCGCCATGCAGCATGTAATCGCGCATCACGATTTCCTTCAGGTCATCGCCCATCCGGTAGCTGGCAGCGGGGTCCGCCAAGTGCATGCGGATCGCCTCCAGCCATTGTTCCTTGCTGTTGCTGATGACCCGCGTACACGGCAGATACCCTTCGTAGGCCCGGGTATCGCTGCAGATCACCGGATAGCCGCAGGCCCCATATTCCAATAGACGCAGGTTGCTCTTGCAGTCGTTGAAAATGTGGTACTCCAGCGGCGCCAGGGCCAGATCCAGATTCAGGCTCGCCAGCTTGGCGGGGTAGGCATGCAGGCCGACGGCCGGGTGAAACTCATGGACATAGGGGCGCAGCGCCTCGGGGCACATGCCGAAGAACACCCACTCCACCTGATCGGCCAGCTCGCGGACCACATCGGCAATGATCTCCAGATCACCGCCGTGGCTGGTTCCCCCGCCCCAGCCGACACGAGGTTTTTTCGATGTTCGCCGCTGGCTGCTCAGCCCGCTCCACAACTGCGAGGCGAGCATGTTCGGCACCACGCGGACATCGTGATGCATGCCCGACAGCGCATCGGCCAGCGCAGGCGTGGACACCACGACCCGATCGCACAGGCTGGTACCCAGGCGAACCATGGCCTCCATATTCGACGGCATGCCGCGCAGGTGCCCGTTCTTCTTCGGCACGCTGAGCACGTAGTCGTCCAGCTCGTAGATACGCCGTGCGTTGGAGTAGGTTTTCAGCGTGACGACCTGATCGATCGAGGCTTGGCTGTAGCGGCACTGCACGATGATCACGTCAGGGGACTGACGCTCCAGATCGATGATCGACGGCAGGTCGTAGCTCAAGCGGCCTTCGATCCGACCATCTGCCTCCAGTTCGAGGAACGGCTGGGAAACTCGGTAATGCCCTACCGCCGTGCTGTTGACCGGAATTGCCAGCACATTGGGTAAACGCCTTGACGAATAAGGGTTCCAGCCCTTTTTGAGGCCAGGTTCAAGGCTGTAGAACGAGCCGGTCAGCCGCAGGTTGGGGTTGTACGCGGGATCGCGCGCAACGACAGGCAGCCAACGCAGATAGAAATCGTGCTGGTCCTCGAGCAACTGCTGCTTGGCACGCTGCTGCTCGATCACTGGCAATGCCCCGAGCGCCAGCAGGGCGCGAGACGCCCACACCACCCGATACCCGGCCTGACGCACACGCAGGCACAGGTCGACTTCGCTCAGGCTGCCATTGAATTGTGCGCTGTCCAGGCCATTCAACTCGTCGAACAACGCCCGGCGAATCAACAGGCACTCAGGCCCGACGGCGCTCAGGTCCTGGGTCGCCTGCAAACGCAACAGATGCCCCGGTGCCCCCAGCGGCTCGCCATAGAACATCGGACCGGCAGGCCCCTGATAACCCAGTACCAGCCCAGCCTGGAGCACGTAGCCTTCGGGGCTGAACAGCTTGGCCCCGACCACGCCGACATCTGCGCGTCGACCATGGTTGAGCAACTCATCGAGCCAGGCGGCATCTGCGATCACAGCATAGACACTGAGCATCAACAGGTACTGACCACGGGCGTGAGCGGCGGCAAGGTTGCGCACGTGCGCACCGTTGTCTTCCCCTTCGCAGCGCACCACGCGCAGCTTGTCGCCGCCCACATGGTGTATGTCCGTTAGCCAGGCGCGAGCCTCGGCCGAGACGCTGCCGTGGTCGACGATCAGCACTTCATAGTGAGCGTATGCGGTCTTGCTCAGCAGTGTTTCGATGCAACGCTGCAAGGCCGCCAGTTGATCCCGATGGGCGATGACAATCGACACGCGCGGCTGTTCGGCGCTCAGGTACTCGATCTGATTGACCAGCGGCTCTTCGGTCTCGTGCAGCCGATGGGCGATGCCCATGCGGCTCAAGTGGGCGCTCACGACAGGCGCGCTTTGTTCGATTACCCCGTCGAGCTTGAGCCACTGATGAAACGAAAGACGGGACTCGACGAGGATTTCGCTGACATGCTCGACCACCTCGCCGTGGGCCTCGATCAGGCGCCAGATGCCATCGTGAGGCGCCAGCTCGCCAAACGCGGCATCGAAGCCCCCCAACTGCATGAGCGCCTCGCGCTGGAACGCCAGGGTACGACCTACGTAGGGGTAGCTGCGCAGCAGGTCGAGGTTGAAATCCGGCTTGAAGATCGGCTCGGCCGACTCACCGTCGTGCAACGCACCCTCGTCGCTGTAAAGGCACAGGACGTCGGGCGATGAGGCAATGCGCTCGGCTAACACCAGCAGTGCGCAATCGGTCAGACGATCGCCTGCACGCAACAGATAGAACCAGTCGGCGCGCTGCAATTGCGCCAGCAGCTCGTTCACCTGGCTTATCCAGTCAGGCTGCAGCGGCAGAGTAAACACGCGCTCGTTCAATACCGGTGCGTCACAGGCGGCGGACAGCACCAGCGTCAGCTCGGCGGGATACAGCTGGGCTTGCAAGCTCTGCAATGTCAGCGCTACACCAGCGGCGCTGGCGAGCTCGTCGAGCACCACGGCCACCAGTTTGGTCTGCGATCGCCAGGTGGCGACGTTATCGGCCACCCGCAGGCGTTCAGCGCCAAACAGGGTGCGATAACTCAGCCATTGCTGGTACAGCTCGGAAAAACTTTCGCTGTTGCTGCCCACCCGCCAGGGGAGGGTCGCCTGGCGGTCGCCGAGCATGCGACTCAGAGGCAGCTCCTGCCAGGCACGGGGGCTTTCCAGGGCCTGTGCCAGCGGGACGAATCGCACCCATCCGAGGTCCGGTGCATTTTCGACGCTGCGGGCCTTGAGCATCTGTTTGAGCCAGCCACGCTCTTCGTCGACCCGGTCCTGCACAGCCTGCTGACGGCTCAGGCGCTCCGGGTGCAGGCGCTCGGCACTCAGCACCTCGTTGAGCATGACCATATTGCCGCGCTTGAGCAGGCACACGTAGAGGACAAAGTCCACCAGCGCCGTGAAGCCCTTCCCGACTTCAGGCAGCGCGGGCAGGATGCGCTCGACATCGCTTCGCCGCATCAATGAGCTGGTCAGGCCGCCGAGGAAGTTGGTCGGCGAAATATCAAATACCGACAACAGGTCCGGGCCGTAGAACACCGAACTGCTCTCGGCCAGCGGGCAGTTCTCGATACGGGCCGGCAACTGGATGTCGTTCGGATCACAGAAGTAGCGCTGCGCAAGCACCAGACTCACGTCGTCATGCTCGATCAGCACGTTCGCCTGCCGGGCGACGGCAGCGGGAAACAGTCGGTCGTCGTCGCACAGAAACTTGATGAACTCGCCCTGCGCTTCGTTCAGGCACCCTAACAGGTTGCCGACGAACCCCTTACGTTGTGGGTTGCGTACATAGCGCAAGGTGACCGCGGCGCTGTCGGCGAACTGCTCGACGATCTGCCGGATTTCATCGCCCTGGCTGTCGTCGCAGACCACGATCTCCAGCGGCTGCCAGGTCTGCATCAAGGCATCTTGCAGGGTTCGCCGAAAGAAACGCGGGCTGTAGGCAGGGATGACGATGCTGACGAGGGGGGCTGAATTCACGGGCGGGCTCACGAGCGGGGCGTCGCCTTGCAGGAAGGCTCGACTTAACCGCTGACAGTAACGGTTGAGGCTTTGAGGCGGTACCGGTGCAACCCGGTACCGCCTTGCAGTGCGGATTTACAGCTTGCTGAACAGGTTCAACGCAGACAGTTGGGTAAACACCAACTGCGACGCCTGCAGCATGGTTTTCTGCAGGGTCAAACGTGCGATGGCGTCGACAGGGTCAGAGGCCGTGATGGTGCCTGCCTCGGTCGTGCCATTGTCGATCAGCGTCTGGTTGGTGGTGCCCTGATCGGTCGCGGTTCTCGATCGCGCACCGCCATCACTGACGGCGTCGGAAATCTGATTCGCGGCGCTGGTCAGGTTGCCGATGGTCGAGGTCAGTGTGGCCTGCAGTTTCTGGGCGGCGATCGGATCACCATCGACCTTGCCGTTGAGCGCAGTGATCACGTTGGACAGCGTGTTAAGGATATTCTGGCTCTGCTGGGTGGTGGACTGCACAGTGAACTGATCCCCCGCCACCGGGGCAGGCGGCGAGCCGCTCACGGTGAACGTCACACCCGCCGCGACCGCCTGGTTGGCGACAGGTGTGCCAGTCAGCGTGCCGGAGGACACCGGCACGCTGGTCGCTGCATCGTAAGGCGCTGCGTAGAGATCATAGGCGGTGGCGCTGGTAAAACGCAGTACCGCACCGCCATTGGGGAACGTCTTGTCGAACGTGGCCTGATCGGTGACCGTAGAGCTTGTGACGACCGTAGTCGAAGGGTTACCCGGCAGGCGCGCGGTGCTGACGCTGCTCGGCGAAACGGCCAGCTGGAAGGTGTGCGGCGACGCCGTCATCGCGGCGTCGGCAGCGCCTGGCGTCGAGTACTGAGCGCTGGTCAGGTTGATGTTCAGGTTCAGCTCCAGACCACGGAACGTGATGCTCTGGTTGGCGCTGCTGGTGGTGCTGAAATTACCGGCCGCCGTCGCGTCAGCAGTGACATCGACGTTGTTCTTGTCGAGGATCTTGTACTGCGACCCATTGGTGAACGAAATGGTATACGGCTGACCTGCGGTGAACTGGTTGTTGTACGTGGTGCTGTTGCTGACACTGCCGCCCGACAGGGAAATCATGCCGTCGTTGGTGGCCGGCGAAACCAGCGTGGTCGAGGTGCGGGTGGTGTTGACTGCCTGTTCGAAGGCATCCCAACCGGTGGTGTTGGTAGCCATGGTTATGCCGTTGCCGATCGCCACCATATTGCGGGTCTGGTCGCCCTGGTAGCTGTAGCTGCCATCCGGGTTGACCACATAAGGTGGGGTGTTGGCCTTGGAACCCGAGAAAATGTAGTTGCCATTGGCGTCCTGACTGTTCATCAGGCCGAGGATCTGGGTTTGCAGCTCTTTGAGCTCGGCGGCATTGGCTTGACGGTCCTTGTCGGTGAACGTCGCGTTGCCCGCTGAGAGGGTCAGTTCCTGGGCGCGCTGAATCGCCGACGTGATGGCCGTCATCGCGGTTTCAGAGTTCACGACACCGGTGTTGATCGTGTCAATGTTGGACTTGTACTGGTTCAGCAATGTGCCCTGCTGCTGCAATTGCAGCACACGGGCGGCGCCGACCGGGTCATCGGCGGCGGTGTTGAGCTTGACCTGACTGGCCACCTCATCACCGGTCTTGGTGACGTTGGCGTAGGTACGCGAATAGTTCGCCGCGCTGGTTTCGTAAAACTGGGTCGTGGAAATACGCATGGTTTACGACTCCTTAAAGACTGTTGATCAGCGTGCTGAAGATGGCTTGAGCCGCTTTGATGATCTGCGACGAGGCGGTGTAATACTGCTGGTACTTGACCAGATTGGCCGCTTCTTCATCCAGCGAAACGCCCGACACACTGTCCCGCGCGCCTTTGGCCTGAGTCAGCACGGCGGTGGTCGCGGTGGCGTCATTCTTGGCCTGGGCTGCCTTGGAGCCGACCGTGGTAATCATGCTGCTGTTGGCGCCGCTCAGGCTCATACCCGTGCCACCTGAAGCAGTATCGACCGTCTGCTTGGTTTGCAGACCCATTACGGACTCGGCGTTGCGGTTGTCGGACGAACCTGCGCCGGTTACGCCGATGCTGTAGGTGTCACCACTGTCGGGCGAACCTGAAACGGTCAGGCTGATCTTGTACGACTGGGTAGCGCCCGCAGAATCGGTATACCCCACCTCCAGGCTCAAATCGTTCTTGGCTCCGGGCACGATGAAGCCTGTGACCGGATTGTTCGACGCGTCCTTGACAGCATTGCCAGAGGCGTCCAGCAGCGTGTACGGCTGTGATCCATCAGGCTGGACATCACCCATCAGAATGCGCATCGGCGTGGACGATTTCAGCGCGTTACGCAAATCGGTGGTCGCGGTGCTGTTGTAGATGTCGACCTGGGTGGCCAGTGTCGGCTGGGTGAAGGCACCGGTGCCTTTGCTCACCCCTGCCGAGCCGGTCAACGGCCCAGCGGTGGCGATGCTTTTCGCATCGGTCATGACCGTCTTGATGCCGCTCGCGGCATTACCGGTCGGGCTGACCTTGAAACTGTCGCCAGCCTGCACGCTACCGCTGAGCGCCAACGAGAAGCCATCGATGACCGGTGGCGGCGTTGTACCGGTGTCGTAGCTACCCATGTCCTTGCCGTCCGGCAGGCGCTTGACGCTGTAGCCAGTGGCGCTGCTGAACGTCACCTGGTAATCATTGGTGGTCAGCGCGCCCGTGTTGGAGATGGTCACGTTCAGGTTGCCGGAACCCGCGCTGTTGCCCCGGGTGGCAATGCTGCGCTGAGCGACAAGGCTTGCGTCGTTGATACTGGTGAACAGGTCAGAGCCAAAGTTGCCGTTGGCGTCCACGCCCTGGTTCAACTGCTGATTGATCTGGTCGGAGGCCACCAGGGCCAGTCGACCCAGTTCGTTCGCCGCCGGCTGCAGCACGTCACTGCGATAACGCAGCAGGCCACCGAGGGTGCCGCCCGTCACGACACCGGACACGTCGACGTCGCTGTTCTGATAATTGAGTTTGAGCGCATAGACGTTCGGATCACTGTCGCTGGGAACGGCGCTCAGAGTGTTGGCCTTGCTGCCGGTCACCAGTGGCTGGCCGGTACCGATGTAGACATCGTAGTTGCCGTTGGTCTCTACGACCTTGGCACCTACCAGCTCGTTGAGCTGACGCACGGCTTCGTTGCGGGCGTCGAGCAACGAGTTGGGCTGGTTGCCAGTGGCCGTCGACTGGGTAATCTGCTTGTTCAGGTCGGCAATGGACGACGCCAGCGCGTTGACCTGCCCGGCCACCGAGCTCAACTGGTTATTGATCCCGGCGTTCTGGTCTTTCATCTGCTGCGAGATGCTGTTGAACTGCGCCGACAACGCCTGGGCGCTGGTCAGAAAATTCTGCCGCGCAGCCGAGTCCGTCGGCTTGTTCGACAGCGCTTGCATCTGAGTGAAGAAATTGCCCAGCACGGTGCTGATACCGGTCGAGCTGTCCGACAGGATCTTGTCCAGCTTGCTGGCCTGTCCGAGATACGCCTGGGCATCGGAGTCGAGCGAGGTACTGGTCTGCAATTGGGTGTCGAGGAAACTGTTGTAGATCCGACGCACGTCAGACAGCGTGGTACCGGTGCCGATGAAACCGACGCCGATATTCTGCTGCACACCGGCAGTGGTCATCACTTGCTGGCGCGAGTAGCCCAGCGTATCAACGTTTGCAGTGTTGTTGCCGATGGTGGTCATCGCGGCACTGCTGGCGTTCAGCCCTGAAAGCCCAATTGAAATCAGTGACATGGTTCAAACCTTATAAAGTCGTGGAAGAGCCCGATGCGGCTGCGTAGTTCTGGTAACTCTTCATCTGTTTCGCTATCTGAGAAATCTTGCTCGCGTAGTCCGGGTCCGTGGCGTAACCGGCCTTCTGCAGCTCTTTCACAAACTGTTCCGGGTTATCGGCCGATTTGAGCGTGGCTTGATAGCGATTGTTGTTCTGCAGGAAGCTCACCAGGTCGTGGAAGCTGTCGGCGTAGGAATCGTAGGAACGGAAGTCCGCCGTTTCCTTGACCATCTTGCCGTCGCGGAACTCGCTGGTGATCGCACGCGCCTCAGGCCCGCGCCAGCCGCCCTGGGCCTTGATGCCGAACAGGTTGTGGCTGCTGCTGCCATCGGATTGACGCATGATCGATTTGCCCCAGCCGGTTTCCAGCGCGGCCTGGGCCACGAGCACGCTCGGGTCGACACCGATACGCGCCGCAGCATCCTTGGCCAGCGGCAGCATGGTGTTGACGAAATCGTCGGCGCTGGTGAACGCCGCCTTGGCCGGTGCCAGCGGGGTCTGTACGCGATTGCGCACATAAGCGTCGGCTTGCGCTGCGTATTCCGGGCCGATGGTCCAGTCCCCATTGCCGGCGCTGCCTGCCTTTTTCGCGGCGTTGACAGCACTGGACACAGCGATGCGGTTCTTCAGGGTGGTCGCGCCGGAGGCGGCGTCCTGAGTGCCCGCGGTGTTCGGCACGATGCCGGCCATGATCCGGTCGGTCAGCTTGCTTGGCAGCGCCAGGCGACGGGAATTGAGCGCAGCCACGTCGTTGTGCGGCGTGCCATCGGCGGACGCAGCAGGGGCTGACACCGAGCGGGTCGCCCACAAGGGACGCTGAGCCACACGGGTGGCCAGCGCGGTCTGCGACTGCGCAGTGCTGTCGGTAGCAGGCGTGCCGCTGGCTGCGGTGGCGCCGTTGGTGAGGGTGGCCGGCGCCACTTCAGAGGTCTTGGTCTTGGATAGCTGACGCATCAGCACGTCTTGCAGACCAATACCCCCGCCCTCCCGGGACATGCTCACGGCCAGCTGCTGGTCGTACATGTCCTGATACTGGCGAGTGGCAGCGGTGTTCATCGGGTTGTCCTTGGCCAGCACTTCGTTGGCCGAACGCATGGCCTTGAGCATCTGGCTGACGAACAGCGACTCGAATTCCTGCGCCACCTTCTTGAGGTTCGCATCGCTTTCGCGGTCGCCGTTCTTCAAGGCGGCCAGACGATTGAGGTCGGTATACGCCCCCGAATCGACATTGCTGGTACCGCCGCTTGGAATACTCATGCCCGTTCCTTTAAACCGAAAGTCTTAAATCACGATCAGGTCGGCTTGCAGTGCGCCAGCCTGTTTCAGTGCTTCGAGAATCGCCATCAAGTCGCCGGGTGCTGCGCCCACTTGGTTGACGGCCCGAACGATCTCATCAAGAGTCGTGCCAGGACCGAACTTGAACATCGGGTGCAGCTCTTGCTGGGCATTGATCTTGGAACGCGGCACAACGGCGGTCTGGCCGTTGGAAAACGCACCCGGCTGGCTGACCACGGGGTCTTCGGTGATGGTCACGGTCAGGCTGCCGTGGGTCACAGCCGCTGGCGACACCTTGACGTTCTGGCCGATGACGATGGTGCCGGTCCGCGAATTGATGATGACTTTCGCCGAAGTCTGGCCCGGATCGATCTCCAGATTCTCCAGCACCGACAGATAATCGACGCGCTGGTTAGGGTCCAGCGGCGCGGTGACACGCACGGAACCGCCGTCCACGGCCTGGGCTACGCCTGGGCCGAGCATGTCGTTGATCTTGTCGACGATGCGCTTGGCGGTGGTGAAATCGTTGCGGTTCAGGTTCAGGGTCAACGAGTTGCCCTGGTTGAAGCCGCTCGGCACGGCGCGTTCAACCGACGCACCACCCGGGATGCGCCCCGAGGACGGAACGTTGACGGTGATCTTGGAGCCGTCACGGCCTTCAGCGTCAAAACCGCCAACCACCAGGTTGCCCTGAGCGACCGCATAGACGTTGCCGTCGATACCCTTCATCGGGGTCATCAACAGCGCACCGCCACGCAGGCTTTTCGAGTTACCGATGGACGACACGGTGATGTCGATCTGCTGACCGGGCTTGGCGAACGGCGGCAGGTCGGCATACACCGCCACTGCGGCGACGTTCTTCAGCTGCACGGTGCCGGAGCCGGCTGGCACCTTGATGCCGAACTGCGACAGCATGTTGTTGAAGGTCTGCAGGGTGAACGGGGTCTGGGTGGTCTGGTCACCCGTGCCGTTCAGACCCACCACCAGACCGTAACCGATCAACTGGTTGGTGCGCACGCCGGAAATGCTGGCGATGTCCTTCAGACGTTCGGCCTGTGCTGCGCCGACCGCCGTGAGAGAGAGCAACGCTGCCGCTATCAGTTGCTTGAACGTGATCATGGCTATCCCGGTATCAGAAAGGGAACAAGGGGCTCAGGAAGAATCGGTCGAACCAGCCTGGCTGACTGGTATCGGCAAATGCCCCTGTACCGGAATACGTGATGCGTGCATCGGCCACGCGCGTGGACGATACGGTGTTGTCGGTGGCGATGTCGTCGGCACGGATGAGGCCCGCGATACGCACCAGTTCGTCACCGGTGTTGAGGGTCATCCACTTCTCGCCACGTACCGACAGGATGCCGTTGGGCATGACATCGGCCACGGTCACGGTGATCGAGCCGGTCAGGGTGTTGCTCTGCGCCGCGGTACCGGCGCCCTTGGTGGCGCGATCACCGCTGTAACCGGCGTCCAGGCTCAGGTCGCCGCCGCCCACCGGGTTGTTGGTGCTCACCCCGGCGCCGAACAGCGAAGTCAGGCCGAGACTGGTCTTGCTGGTCTTGCTCAGGCTGGAGTTGGCGGCCTTGCTGGCAGCCATTTTCTCCGACAGGGTGATGGTGATGATGTCACCGACCCGGTACGCCTTGCGGTCGCCATACAGGTTCTGCTCGAAACCGGCCTGATAGATCGAGCCGTTGTTGGCCGCTGCAGGCAGCGGCGTTCGTGGCAGCACCGGCGCGTAGTAAGGGTCATTGGGTTTGGCCGAAGGCGCAACGCAACCGGTCAACAGCGCGATACCGCAAAGCGGTGCTGCCAACAGGGAAAGCCGCAGTACAGAAAGCCGTTTCATGACACTTAAAACCTCGCGGTGTAGCAGGCGTTTTTCAGGCGCCCCATCGGATTGATCAGGTGTTTCGTTACAGGACATCAGGTCGTTCAGTTTCCGCTTACAGGTTCTGCGTGACGTACTGCAGCATCGAGTCGGCGGTGGAGATCACTTTGGAGTTCATCTCGTAGGCGCGCTGAGTGGTGATCATGTTCACCAGCTCTTCAACGGTGCTGACGTTGGAGTTTTCCAGGGTGTTCTGCTTGACCACGCCCAGACCGTTCAGGCCGGGTGTACCCACTTGTGGGGCGCCGCTGGAAGCGGTTTCCAGGTACAGGTTGCCGCCTTGCGACTGCAGACCGGCCGGGTTGATGAAGTCGGCGGTCTGGATGTTGCCGATCACTTGCGGGGTCGCGGTGGCGGTCGAAGTAGTCACCGACACGGTGCCGTCTTCGCCGACGGTGAAGGTCTGCGAGTCCTGAGGAACAACGATCGCAGGCTCCAGCGCGTAGCCGTTTGCGGTCACGATCTGGCCGTTCTGGTCCAGGTGGAACGTACCGTCGCGGGTGTAGGCGACAGTGCCGTCCGGCTGGCGAATCTGGAAGAAACCGCGACCGTTCACCGCCATGTCCAGCGGCTGGTTGGTGGTTTGCAGGCTACCGGCAGTAAAGTTCTTCTGCGTGCCGACGATGCGCACACCGGTACCCAGCTGCAGACCCGACGGCAGTTCGCTGTCCTGCGTGGACTGCGCACCTGGCTGACGTTTGATCTGATACAGCAGGTCCTGGAATTCTGCGCGATCGCTTTTGAAACCCGTGGTCGAAACGTTGGCCAGGTTGTTGGAAATGGTGGTCAGGTTGGTGTCCTGAGCCGCCAGGCCGGTTTTAGCCACATAAAGTGCCGGAAGCATTGTTAATCTCCTCGAGCGCCGAATTGTCGGCGCAAGCTGTCAGTCATTAGCCCATTTGCAAGACGCGAGCCATCGACTCGTCATCCTGCTCGGCGGTCTTCATCATCTTGATGTGCAGTTCGAACTGGCGGGACAGCGCCAGCACCGAGGTCATTTCCTCGACAGCGTTGACGTTGCTCGACTGCAGAAACCCGGATTCCACCTGCACATCGGCATCGGCCTGCGCCGGTTTGCCGTCTTTGGTGTGCATCAGACCGTCGGGGCCTTTTTCCATGTTCGAAAGGTCTGGCTTGACCAGCTTGATGCGGTCGATCTGCGCCATGACCTGCGGGCTTTCACCCAGCGAGCGGACGCTGATGGTGCCGTCGGCGCCGATCTCGATCTGCTGCTGAGGCGGCACGGCAATCGGCCCGCTGTTGCCCATGACCGGCAAACCATTGCCATCACGCAACACACCCAAGGCGTCAATGTTCATGCTCGAAGTGCGGGTATAGGCTTCGCCGCCGTCGGGGGTCTGGACCGCCATCCAGCCATTGCCTTTGACGGCAACGTCCAGTTCACGACCGGTGTCGATCATCGAACCCTGGCTGAAGTCGGTGCCCGGACGCTCGCTCATGGCATAGGCGCGCGACGGGTTGACCTCACCAAACACCGGCATCGAGCGGGCCTGTTCCAGGTCGCGCTGAAATCCGTTGGTCGAGACGTTCGCCAGGTTGTTGGCATGGGCCTTTTGCGCGATGGCGTTTTCCGACGCCCCGCTCATGGCCACGTAAAGCAACTTGTCCACAGTCTTCCTCCTCTGACAGACGCTTGCCGCCTGTAGCTGTACTGGGCAGGACATAGCAATGATCGCGCCAGTTTTTCAGGCGCGTTACAAAGTGCTGATTTTCCAATGGATACGGGGGCAAAACCGGCCCCGATGAAAGCGCCGGATGATGACGCGACGGCAGACTGCCGCTTTCGGCAGAATCGAGAGGCATCGCCGCCAAAAAACTTGCGTACGAGGAGCGATAATTGCAGCGTTCGGCTCATTGACCTTTTTATCAACGGGAAACCGTCATGCGTTTGCGTACCACCCCGCTCTGCTCTCGTGCCGCCCTGCTTTTCATCCTCGCGCTCTGTACAACCTTTGCGGTCGCGGCACCGGCGCCTTATTACCTGTGGCAGGGCAAGCACAAGACCGTCTGCGCCCAGACCAGCCCCGGCAAGGGCTGGACCAGGGTGAGTGGCGGGTTTGTGAAGTCGGATTGTTCGATGTAGCGGGTGCGTGAGGGGCGCTGCCAGGGGGCTGCGCCGATCAGGTCGCGCGGATCAAGGTCTGCATCAGTTCTGCTTCCGTTGACAGGGTTTTGGAGTTGGCCTGATACGCCGTCTGCGCCTGGATCAGCTCCACCAGTTCTTCGGTCAGCTTGACGTTGGAGCCTTCCAGCGAATGACTGATGACCGTGCCGAGCACGCCGACGCCAGGCTCCTCGTAATTGGCAACCCCTGAGTCTGCGCTTTCGACCCAGCGGGTGTGACTCACCGGCTGCAAGCCCTGCTCGTTGGCGAAGCTGGCGAGCATCACCTGACCAATCCTGCGACTGAGCCCGTTGCTGTAGCCGACGCTCATGATGCCGTTCTTGTCGATGGACAGTTTGTTCGCATTGCCTGCCGGATTGCCGTCGACAAATGTGCCAGCACTCCCCGTAGCGCTGCGGTACTGGGTCAGCTTGCCGAGGTCCAGGACAATCCCGTCAGCATTGCCGGTAGCGCCGCTGCTGACGTAGCGTCCCCCTGCCTTGTTGCCCTCCAGCGGCTTGGCCGGCACCCATCCATTGAGCGTCAGTTTTCCGTTGGCCGCCACCAGACCCGGGCCGCCGGTGAGGGTCTGCACCGAGCCGTCGGCATTGAACAGCACGCTGGCGGTCAAGGGGTCGTTACTGGCCGGGTCCTCAGGGTTACAGCCATCGATCAGCACATGCATTTTCCAGCTGTTGTTGCCGTCCTTGACGAAATACTGGGTCAGCTCATGACGCACACCCAGACTGTCGTAGATCGCGCTGGTGAAGGGCTTGTTGTAGGTGGTGACATCGGTCCGGTCGAAGACTGGCACCGGACGCGGCATCACAGGATCGGCCGGATTGAGCAAGGCGCCGTTTGCATCGTTGAGCGGCAACGCAATGGCCCCGGCGTTGGCGGCAGGGCTTGGCGTCCAGCTGCCATTGACCTTGATCGCAGGCTGCCAGCCATGCAACGACAGATCACCGCTGTTTTCAAGCCTTACCGCAGCCTGATTGCCCGTCAGATGAATCTTGCCGTTGGGCAGAGCAAGGAGACCGATCTCCAGCGGCGATGTGGTCGATGGCTCGAGCGGGTTGACGCCATCGATCAGGATGTAAGAGGTCCAGTTGTTGTCATCCGTCCTGACGAAATACTGCTTGAGCTCGTGATCCTGCGGCGGCACTGCGGCCCTGGCGGCCGTAATGATGACGTCGTTGCCGTTGGCATCCTTGCCCTTGACCTCCTTCACCTCGGGCACTCCGGCATCCTTGATGACCTGAGTGGTCATGCGCGTCCAGGTGCGTGGGTCATTGGCATTGAATTTGGGAATCGCTCCCAGCGACGCTTCGGCGGAATCGAGGTTGAGCGTTTGCTCGATCTTGCTCGTGGCCTTGGGCGCCATGTTGGCGTTGTCGATCCTGAGGTCCGAGCGCACGCCTCGAATCACTTGACCTTCAGGCGTCACGGCATAGCCCTGCAAGCGGCTGCCATTGGCGTCGACCACGTAGTCTTGTGCATCCTTGATGAAGGCGCCGGAACGGCCATAGCTGATCGCGCCGTTGTCGCTCATGACAAAAAAGCCCTTGCCCTGGATACGCATGTCCAGCGCTCTGCCGGGGCTTGAAACAGTGGCGCCGGAGGAAAAGTCCTGGGAGACATTGGCCAGCGCGACCCCATCCCCAACAGCGGTGCGCCCGCCGCCGAGCATGGACGAGGAGTAGACGGCAGAGAATTCTGCGCGAGAGGATTTGAAGCCTGTAGTACCGACGTTGGCGATGTTGTTGCCCGCCACTTCCATTCGTTTGTGTGCCGCGTGCAAGCCAGCGACCGCGATGTTGAATGACATGAACACTCCCTGAGTCGTCAGCGACGACACTTGCGTCAATGCATGGTTTTAGCCGGGCAAAGGAATGCGTTCGACGGGGTTGATCCGACGACATTCGTTTGTCAGCGAATTTGAGTCTCGCATTGACGGGAGTAGGAATTTTCTAGTTATCGAGTGGGATGGGTCTTGATGTTTTAACGCACTGTAATCGCATGCGCTGTGGGGTTTTCTCTAACGGCAGACCCTCCAAAACCCAGCGCCAAAACACCCGACCTCCTCCAAAAAAACAAAAAAAAACCCCTCAAAAGAGGGGCTCGAACTACAGCAAAATCATCGCAACGCTATCAGGTCATCTGAATCGTGGTTTGCAGAATGGTGCTCTCGGTCGAGATCGTCTTCGCGTTCGCCTGATAGTTGCTCTGCGCCTTGATCAACTGAACCAGCTCACCGGTCAGGTCAACGTTGGATTCTTCCAGCGCAGAACCGGTAATGCTGCCCAGCGTACCGGACTCCGGCGTACCGGTGACCGGGATGCCCGAAGCGTAGGTTTCACGCCACATGGTGCCACCCGCTGGCGCCAGGCCCTGCACGTTGGCGAAGGTGGTCAATGCAACCTGGCCGATCACCTTGGACTGACCATTGGTGTACGTCGCGAACAGGTTACCGCTGGAGTCCACGTTCATCGCACTGATCTGGCCGGTGTAGTTACCGTCCTGGCTCTTGGAGATCGCGCCACCGGCGGCGTTGGTCTGGGTGGTGGCCAGCATGTCCAGCTTCATCTTGGCGGATGCGCCCGCGCCGTTCGCGACCCACGTCGTGGTCGAACCGACAGTCTTGCTTTGCGCCGGCACCCAACCGTCGATGCTGAAAGTTCCGTCGCTGTTAACACTCACGCCACCACTGGTGACCGTCGGGGTCACCAGATTGCCCGAGGCGTCGAAGGTCAGCTCGGTCGCCGCCGGAGTCGTCGAGTTCTCAGGGTCGGTGATGCTGCGGCCGTCGATCAGGGTGTACATGGTCCAGTCGTTGGTGTCTGTCTTGCGGAAATACTGGGACAGGGTGTGTTCGTTACCCTGACTGTCGTAGATCGGCGTGCTGTACGTCGACGTGTAGGTCGTGGTGTCGGCCGGATCGAACGCAGCGCCCGTTACGATAGGCTTGGACGAGTCCAGGTTGGACTTGATGGTAATGGTGCTCGTCGCCTTCGGCGCCATGTTCGAGGTGTCGACCTTCAGATTGGTCAGCACGCCGTTCATCACGTTGCCGTTGGCATCGACGCCGTAGCCCTGCAAGTTGTTGCCGTTGGTGTCGATGATGTTGCCGGAGCTGTCGGTATGGAAGTTACCGGCACGGGTGTAGAGCTTCTCGCCGTTGTTGCTCAGCAGGAAGAAACCGTTACCGTTGATTGCCAGGTCCAGATCACGGCCGGTGCCGGTGGTCAGCGCACCTTGGGTGAACTGCTGAGTCACAGCCGCGGTGCGAACACCGCTACCGACGTCGGTACCGCCCGAAGTGCCGCGAATGGATTGCGCGTACTGGTCAGCAAATTCCGCACGGGACGCCTTGAAACCGACGGTCGCGACGTTGGCAATGTTGTTGCCGGCGACGTCGAGACTTTTGTTCGCTGCGTAGAGCCCACTCAGACCGATATTGAAAGACATACTTCACTCCTGCGCCGTCGAGTCGGCTCTAGATCCCGATTTGTTGAACTTTGGACAAGGCGATGTTGGTGCCGTTGGCCAGATTAAGAGTCATTGAGGTACCCGCCGAGCCCATGGTGACACTGGTCACCGTCGCAGGCAGGTAGGTGGTCAGGCCCGTGGACGTGCCATCGAGACTGCCCGTTGCCTTGAAGCTGTAATTACCCGATTCCAGCTGATTGCCCGCATCGTCCTTGCCATCCCAGGTGAAGCTGGCGTTGCCGGCTTTTTGCTGGCCCAGGTCAAGGGTGCGAACCACGCTGCCGGTGCTGTCGTAAATCTTCACGGTGGTGATCGTGCTGGTCGAAGGCACCACGGCCTGACCGGTCATGCCTTTGGTGGTGTCGACATTGGTCGAACTGGCGTCGGCGATCACCGAACGGCCCACCAGCGACGAAGCCTGCAGCGCCTGCGAAGACTGGTACATGCCACCGATCGCATCGACCGAGGTGCTCAGGTTCTGCATGGTTTCCAGGCTGCTGAACTGCGCCAGCTGGGCCACGAACTCGCTGTTGTCCTGGGGATCGAGCGGATTCTGGTTCTGCATCTGGGTCACCAGCAACTGCAGGAACGAATCCTTGCCCAGGGTGCTGGCGCCGGTGGTGCTGTCGCCGGTCTTGCCGGAGGTCACCGTCTGCAGCGACTTGATGTAGTCGCTGGTTGTGGTGTCGTTAGTAACGGTCATTGCGTTCGCCCCTTATCACTGACCCAGGGTCAGGACCTTCTGCATCATTGTTTTGGCGGTGTTCATGATTTCCGCGTTGGTCTGGAACGAACGACTGGCCGAGATCATGTCAGCCATCTCATTGACCACATTGACGTTCGGGTAATAGACGTAACCGTTCTTGTCCGCAGCCGGGTGATTTGGCTCGTAACGTGCTTCCAGGTTGGAGGCATCTTCAACGATGCCGGAAACCTGTACGCCGGTGCCGGCCTGGCCCTGCTCTTCGAACAGCGAAGCGCTGCCGCCAGACTCCTGGCCCTGAAACACGGTGGCAAACACCGGGTGCCGTGCGCGATAGGTCTTGTCCATGCTGGAGGACACGGTCTCGGCGTTGGCGATGTTACTGGCCACGGTGTTCAGACGAGTGTTCTGCGCACTCATGCCGCTACCGGCAATATTGAAAACACTGGATAGGGACATGAATTACTCTCCGCGCAGGGCCGATACGAGCCCTTTGAACTTACTGTTGAGCAAGGTGAAGCTGGCCTGGAAGCCGATGGCGTTTTCAGCGTAATTGGCGTTCTCGACCTGAGCGTCGACGGTGTTCTGGTCCAGCGACGGCTGCGATGGCGTGCGGTACAGCAGGCTCGCTTCACCCGAATCCACGCCTTGCGCCTCGATGTGATGGCTGTTGGTGGTGTTCAGGGCGAACGTGCCGTTCTTGGCCTTGTCGCTTTCAGCGGCCAACACCTTGGAAAAGTCCAGGTCGCGCGCCTTGTAGTTTGGCGTGTCGGCGTTGGTAATGTTGTTGGCCAGCACTTCAGCACGTTGAGCGCGGAAGTTCAGCGCTTTCTCGTGAATGCCCAGTGCGTTGTCGAAACTGATGCTCATGTCGGGAACCTTTATCGGTTGACCAGATGTTCGTGACAGAGAGATAGCAAGTGGCGTGCCAGTTCTTGCAAAGCCCGTATTACGGGGGATTGAAGGCAGTTGCCCAGGGGAGATGCCAGAAAAGCGGCAAGGGGTTTCCGCTGAGGAGGAGGAAAGCGGCAAGGTGGGTGCCGTTTTTTTGCCGTTGATTGCGGATGCGGATTTGCCGCCGTGCACGCAATGCCCCTGCGGGACCGATTTCAGTCGCGAAGGATGTTCAGGCGACAGATCTGTATCGGATGTACCGGCATCTCGCGAATGAATTCTCCCACAGGTCAGGCGCTCAGCTTCACCTGTTGCTGTTCATGCCCGAAGATCAAAAAAAGATTCGGATTTTTCCTCTCCGCATGCGATTCCCCTGTGGGAGCGAATTCATTCGCGAAGGATATTCAGGCGACAGATGCGTGTCGGGTGTACCGGCATCTCGCGAATAAATTCGCTCTCACGGGTTATGCAGCTGCGCGGGTCAAGCGGGAGGGATGCCGGAAGAGCCGCCCCCTGCCATGGATCGCAGCCGCAAAAAAGAAAACCCGCCAAAGCGGGTTCTCCAAAACACAACCAACCCAACATCACTTGGCCTGGTAAATAATCCCGGGACTGCACTGCACCATCTGATAATGATCCGGCAACCCGTTCAACGCCTCCGACGCCCCGAGGAACAAATAGCCCCCCGGCTTCAACGTCGCATGAATGCGCAACAGAATGTCCTTCTTCACCTCAGCGGAGAAGTAGATCAACACATTGCGGCAGAACACGATGTCGAACTTGCCCAACGCCGCATAACTGTCCAGCAGGTTGAACGAACGAAACTCCACTCGACTCTTGATTGGCGCCTTGACCGTCCAGCGCCCCGGCGTCTTCTGGTCGAAGTAGCGCTGCAACCGATCCGGCGACAGGCCTCGGCCAATCGCCAGGCTGTCGTACTCGCCCGTCTTGCAGTTGGTCAGCATGCTGCCCGACAGATCAGTCGCGACAATCTGCGCCCCGGCCTTCAACTGGCCCGGATTGCTGCGCTCGAACTCATCGATCGACATCGACAGCGAGTACGGCTCTTGCCCCGACGAACACGCCGCCGACCAGATGCGCGGACGCAAGCCGGGGCTGGCCTTGATCTGCTCCGGCAACACCTTGTTCTTGAGCACCTCGAACGGGTAGGTATCGCGAAACCACAGGGTTTCGTTGGTGGTCATCGCATCCACCACCTGCTCGCGCAAACCACTGCGCGGCTGTGTCTGGATACGCTGAATCAGCTCGCCCAGCGATTTCAGCCCCTGCTGCTCCATCAGCTTGTTCAGGCGGCTGGAGACCAGGTACTGCTTGTTTTCACCCAGCAAAATGCCACAGGCTTTTTCCAGGAAGACCCGGAACTGCTCAAAATCCAAATTACCTGTAGACATGCCGCCTCTCAAATCATGTGAACAGCCGAGGAAGACCCTCCTCAGCTGATATCTGCCGCTCTGATGCGATCGACCACTCTAGCTGCAAGATCGTCCGGCCGGAACTTGGCCAGAAAATCGTCGGCACCTACCTTCTTCACCATCGCCTGGTTGAACACCCCCGACAACGAGGTGTGCAGGACGATATGCAGCTTTTGCATGCGCGGATCGCTGCGAATCTCTGCAGTCAAGGTGTAGCCGTCCATCTCCGGCATTTCAATGTCGGAGATCATCATCAGAAATTCTTCTTCGGGTTTCTTGCCTTCATCTACCAGTTTGCGCAGGAAATCGAGTGCCTGACGACCGTCATTCAACGCCGTCACCTCCACGCCCACGGTCTGCAGGCAACGCGTTACCTGCTTGCGCGCCACCGACGAGTCGTCGACCGTCAACACGCGCAGGGACAAGGCCTTGTGCTGCACTTCTTCAGTCACCACGCCCGCGGAAATATTTTCCGAGACCGGCGCCACTTCGGCGAGGATTTTCTCCACGTCGATGATTTCCACCAACTGGTTATCGATACGCGTCACTGCCGTGAGGTAGTGATCGCGACCGGTGCCCTTGGGTGGCGGATGAATGTCTTCCCAGTTCATGTTCACGATGCGTTCGACCGAATGCACCAGAAAACCCTGAATCTTGGTGTTGTATTCGGTAATGATTACAAACGCGTTGGCAATGTTGCCCAACGGGGAACCGCCGGTCGCGAGCGCCAGATCAAGGATCGGGATCGTCCCGCCACGAATATTCGCCACTCCGCGCACAATCGGACTGGATTTGGGCATGTGGGTAAGTTTTGGGCACTGAAGCACCTCTTTTACCTTGAACACGTTGATCCCATACAACTGCTTGCCGTCCAGACGGAACAACAACAGTTCAAGGCGGTTCTGCCCTACCAGTTGAGTGCGCTGGTTCACTGAATCCAAAACACCAGCCATGCACCACCCTCCCAAAACGACCAATTGCGCACTGCCAGATCGGCAAGCGGCACGGGCCTTGCTAAATACCCGGCATGAACCTATTAACGACAGTATCTCGACACCTGACAAACGCAAGCCGCCATTTGATCGGCGGCCTCGTTGCCGTGTGTCTGCTTGTCGGCGCAAACCTCTGTCGCGCCGACAATGTAACGCTGCCTGAACAACTTATCGGCGTCACCCAGGGCTTTCTTGAATTCACTGTCGAAGACTATCTGGCCACCAGTCAAACCGCTGGCCGTTATGAAATCGAAGTCAAGCAGCTCGATCCTCGCCTGCGCATGCCGCACTGTGACAAGGATTTGACAGCCACGCTGGAAAGCCCGGCCCAGCCCATTGGGCGCGTCACCGTGAAGCTGCGTTGCGAAGGCAGCTCTCCATGGACGGTGTTCGTGCCGGCCCAGGTACATCTTTTTCGCAATGTCGTGACCGTGGTGCGGCCGCTGAAGCGCGACGCCATCGTTTCCGAAGGCGATGTGGCGATGCGTGAACGGGACGTAGGGCAGCTGGGTGCAGGTTTTCTGGATTCCCTGGACCAGGCGATCGGGCAGAAAGTTGTCCGACCAACGGTCATCGATCAGATTCTGACGCCTGTACACCTCGAGCAGCCGCAGATGGTGCGCAAGGGCGATCAGGTGGTCATCAGCGCCCGCAGTGGTGCCATGAGCGTGCGCATGCCGGGCGAAGCCCTCTCCGACGGCGGCTTCAACGAGCAAATACGGGTCAAGAACCTCAACTCCAAACGCGTGATCAAGGCCAACATCGTCGCCCCCGGGCAGGTCGAGGTGCCTATGTAAAGCCCATTGTCCTCTGGCGCTGCGCTTGCGCTTTTCCTACACTCGGAACCCATACGCCCTCTGCGAAGTCAATTGGAGACTGTTTTCGCACTGGCCCTAAAGTTATTCCGGGTTTGGCCGAAACCAAGGCAAGCGTCCTAGAACCCAGAGGTTTTTCAATCATGGTCATCGACTTCAGTCGTTTGAATAGCTCCACTACCGTCGGGGGTACATCACGTACCGCCGGCACCAAGGAAGCCAGCAAAACCGAAGCCCCGGCGACGGCCAGCCCTTCCACCAGCGTGAGCGGTAGCGGTGAGACAGTCAGTTTGAGCAGCGAAGCTCAACAGTTGCAGAAGATCACTGATTCGTTGCGTGATCAGCCCGTCGTCAACAGCAGCCGTGTGGCTGAGTTGAAGCAGGCTATCGCCGACGGCAGTTACAAGGTCGACAGCAACCGTGTTGCGAACAAACTGCTTAATTTCGAAGCCCAGCGCTAGCCCCCGGTCTGCGCAGGGGCTTCTGGACGCTTGAATCCCAGGGCATGCGATGCAAGACACTACGTTGCTTCAACTGATCACTGACGATATTGCGCCGACCCAGCACCTGCTGGAGATCCTGAAGGCTGAATCACTGGCCCTTCACGGTCGCAATATGGTCGAAATGGAACACATCCTGGCGCAGAAACAGGCGTTGGTGATCGTGCTCGAACAGCACGGACGCAGACGCAGTCAGCTGCTGTCGAGTCTTGGCCTGCCCGCCAATCGTGCGGGACTTGAAGAAGTGGCCAAACACTCGTCGGTGGGCGACGCGTTGTTGAAAGCGGGCGACGAATTGAGTGCGCTGATTGCCGAATGCCAGGCTGCGAATGCGCAGAATGGCAGTCTGATCCAGCTGCAACAGCTGACCACGGCGCAGCAACTCAGGATTCTCAACGGTGGCGACACTCCAGCGCTGTACGACAGCCGGGGCTCGACGTCGGGAAGAGCCAGACCACGTCCGCTCAGCCAGGCGTAAGTTCTTGTATCAAGGCGTGCAACATGATGGCAAAATGCCTCGCGCCGCACGCTGTCGTTATTTGCCTGGAGATGGATAAACCGTGAATGCCTCAAGCGCGGAAGATGTTCCGCAGCCCCCGAAGGTACTGAACACGCCTTTGGAAATTGCCGCCAACCTGCGCCTTTTGATGGAAAGCCATGATCCTTTGATCATCACTTTTCACGAGCGCAGCCAGCGCTTCCAGAGCTATGTCATTGACGTTGATCGCGACAGCAACGAGGTCGCGTTCGACGAAATGATCCCCCGCGACGGTGAACGCTTTCTGGCCAACGGTGAAGCCTTTCGTGTCGAAGGCTTCCACGATGGCGTGCGCATCGCCTGGGAAGTCAAAGGGCAGATGAAGATCATCGAGGAGCCGCACAGCTACCGCGGTCCGATGCCTGAAGAAGTCGTTTATCACCAGCGCCGCAATGCCTTCCGCGCAGCCTTGAAGCTGGCCTCGCTGGTCGACATCGAAATAGGTGGCGACAAGCTGAAGTCGCCGCTGCGCGGCAAACTGCTCGACATCTCCGCGACCGGCTGCAAGTTGCGCTTCGAAGGTGATGTGTCTGAACGCATGCAGCTGGGGCAAGTTTACGAGCGTTTCATCGCTCACCTGCCCTTCGGCGCCATGACCACGCCGGTGGAGCTGCGTTACCTGCACTTTGAAGAAAGGATCAACACCACCTTCGCTGGCGTGCGCTTCCACAACATCAGTGGGTTGGTGCAGCGCCAGGTCGAACGCTTCGTTTACCAGCTGCAACGCGAAGCCCGTCGTTTCGACAAGGACGACGATTTTTGATGACGGCCCTTCGGGGCCGTTTCATCTTTCAGGCGTACATCCTGGCAAAATGCTCCCGTTGGTCAGCCACGATCGCCTGTGGGAGCGGATTCATTCGCGAATGGCCCGCACTGGCGATACATCTCTGTCGTCCGTCCAATTTTTCGCGAATGAATTCGCTCCCACATGTGATGCGCTGCGGGTTGAAATCGTACCTGGACCGCAACGGGAGCCCGAAGGCTCCCTGCATTGACTCAACCCGTCTGCCTTACAGAGGCCGGTCGACACCGACATCCCGCGAGGCATCATGGGCCGCATCGGGTTTGGCCGACTGGGGCTCGGCACTGACCTCATCGACCACTGCTACAGGACGCACAACGCCCTCACCCGACGGCACGACGCGCTCTGGCGTGTCGTTGACCGGCTCGTCGGCAGGCTGACTTTCGGCAGGCGCCACATAACCGGGTTCCGAAGCGCTCTGCATTTGATCCTGCACCACTTGCTCGTCGACCCGCGGGTCGAGCGCTACCACCAGTGGCGAGCTGGCCATGCTCTCTGGCATCGCCACGTGATGCAGCGGCGCATCCTGCACCTGGTGCAGGTTGGTGACCGCTTTCGGACGCACGCGCAGCACCAGAATCAGCGCAACGAAGCAGACAAAGGCGTAGAGCATGTTGCTGCCGAACTGCTTCATCAGCACACCCGACACCAACGGCCCGATACTGGCGCCGACGCCGTAGGTCATCAGCAACATGGCCGTAAGGGAAACCCGCCGCTCGCCTTCGACGTGGTCGTTGGAGAACGCCACTGCCAGCGGGTACAAGGCAAACTGCAGCAGCGACGCCACAAAGCCCATGGCGAACACCACCTCGATGGGCATCGAGGGAAAGACCGCCAGCGGCAGCCCGGCCAACACCAGCAGCCCCGCTGCGCCGCGAATCAGCCAGGCGCGATCGTAACGATCAGACAGTTTGCCCAACGGCCCTTGCACCAGCAGGCCGGCGCCGATGCAGGTGGCCATGAACAGACCGACGTGCTCGGTGGACAGCCCTTGCTGCGCAGCGTACAGCGGCGCCAGGCCGTAGAACGAGCCAATGATCAAGCCCGCGCTCAATACCGTGGTCAGCGACTGCGGCACGCGGCGCATGAAAAACAGTGGCTCCAGCGGCGCAGGACGCATCGGCGCCGGGTGAATGCTGCGGGTCATCGCCACCGGCACCAGGCACAGGGTGAAGCACATCGCGACCAGCATCAGCAGTTCAGGCCCCAGTTGCGGATGCACCACCAGAATCAGCTGGCCCAACACCAGCCCCAGGTACGAGGCGATCATGTAGCCGCTGAATACCGTGCCGCGCTGCTTGGGCGAGGCCTGTTCGTTGAGCCAGCTTTCAATAACCATGTACTGGCACATCATCCCCAGGCCCACGATCATCCGCAGGAAGATCCACGCCGGCAGGTAATTGATCATCCCGTGCCCCAGCACGGCGGCCCCGACGATACCGGCGCAGGTCGCGTAGGCGCGAATATGCCCCACCCGCCCGATCAGCCGGTGGCCGATCTTGCCGCCCAGCGCCAGGCCCACGTAGTTGGCGGCCATCAGCGCACCGACCCACAGGCCGTCGACCTGATCGGCAGCGAGACGCAAGGCAAGGTAAGTACTCAGAAGACCTGAACCGATCAACATCATCAGTGAGGCGAAATACAGCGCTCGAAACGATTTCCAGATTTGGCGCATCGGCTTTCCAAAAACGCCAACCCTCGTCCACGGAGGGTTGGCGAACCACGGTTTCTAAGCCTGGGAAGCCAACACACGTCGCTCCCAAGGGGTAATTTCGTTGAAGAAACTGGTCAGTTCCAGGGTCTTCGACGCGATGTAGCCTTCGATGAATTCGGCCCCGAACAGTTCCTTGGCCAACGCACTGCGTTTCAGACGCTCCAGCGCCGCATGCAAGGTACATGGCAGCGAAAGATTATCCGCAACGGTGAATTCCCCCTGAATCGGCGCCGACGGTTGCAATTGGTGCTCGATGCCATACAGCCCGGCTGAAAGACTCGCCGCTATCGCCAGATAGGGGTTGGCATCTGCACCTGGCAGACGATTTTCCACGCGCCGGGCCACCGGCGCGCTGGCTGGAATGCGCAGCCCCGCTGCACGGTTGTCGTGGGACCAGCAGGCGTTGTTTGGCGAGGCGAAAGGATGACACAAACGCTGGTAGGAATTGACGTTGGGTGCGAACAAAGCGGTGAAATCGGCCATGGCCGCCTGCTGTCCACCGATGAAGTGATGAAACGCCGCCGTCGGCTCGCCTTGGGCGTCGGTGAAGATGTTCTGGCCGGTGACGCTGTCGACCACGCTCTGGTGAATGTGCATCGAACTGCCCGGCGTGTGCGCCAGCGGCTTGGCCATGCACACCACGGTCAAGCCGTGCTTGAGCGCGATCTCCTTGAGCATGTGTTTGAACAGAAAGGTCTGGTCAGCCAGCAATAACGGATCGCCGTGCAGCAGGTTGATCTCGAACTGACTCACGCCCATCTCGTGCATGAAGGTGTCGCGGGGCAGGCCCAGTGCCGCCATGCATCTGTAGACCTCGCTGAAGAACGGGCGCAGGCCGTTGTTCGAGCTGATGCTGAACGCCGATTGCCCGTCCTCGCGACGACCGTCCAGGCCAACCGGTGGCATAAACGGCTGGTTGGGGTCGCTGTTGGGCGCGAAAACGAAAAACTCAAGCTCGGTCGCCACCACCGGCGACCAACCGTGGCGGGCATAACGCGCGATCACGGATTTGAGCTGGCCTCGGGTCGACAGGTTAGAGGGCTCGCCATCCAGCTCGTCTGCATCGCAGATGGCCAGCGCGCGAGGCTCCTCGCTCCAGGGCAGACGATGGGTCTGCGCAGGATCGGCCACCAATGCCAGATCGCCGTCGTCACTGCCATAGAACTTCGCCGCCGGGTAGCCGCCCATGATGCATTGCAGCAGCACGCCCCGCGCCAGCTGCAGACGCCGCCCTTCGAGAAATCCCTCGGCGGTCATTACCTTTCCACGCGGCACGCCGTTGAGGTCCGGGGTGACGCATTCGACTTCGTCAATGCCCATCAATCGCTGCGCGAGTGAATTGTGGCCATCGGTCAACATGACTCAAATCCTTTTTATCAGGCAGGCCGCAACGCGGCGAGGTGTACAAAATAGACATCAGGCGTTCGGAATATCAAGCGCATCTTTACGCCAGGTGCAGGTTGGCCGGGTTCTTGCTGTTTCCGGCTAACCGCGTACGAAACGCCATTTCCATGACAGCGAGTATTACAGCTCCTGCCAGCTTGCAAGCATTGTGTCCTCGCCTTGGGGCGTACATGGAGCACAGGATTCCCATGAGTAAGAAGATCCCCGTCACACAGCCTCTGCTTCCGCCGCTGGAGGCGTTCGTTCCTTATCTGGAACAGATTTGGGAAAGCCGCCACCTGACCAACGCGGGGCCGTTTCACGAGAAGCTGGAGAAGGAGCTGGCGGCGTATCTGGGGGTCGACCATCTGTGCCTGTTTTCCAACGGCACCATGGCCTTGTTGACTGCGCTGCAGGCCCTGCGCATCACCGGGGAAGTGATCACCACGCCCTATTCGTTCGTGGCCACTGCCCATTCGCTGCTGTGGAATGGCCTCAAGCCAGTGTTCGTGGACATCGCGCCAGGCTCGTTCAACCTGGACCCTGACCGGATCGAAGAAGCCATCACGCCTGCGACCACCGCCATCATGCCGGTGCATTGCTACGGCACGCCGTGCGACGTCGAACGGATCCAGAAGATCGCCGACCGCTATGGCCTGAAGGTGATCTACGACGCCGCTCACGCCTTTGGCGTTCATCACCAGGGCCAGAGCCTGCTGCGTCACGGCGATCTTTCAGTCCTCAGTTTCCACGCCACGAAGGTGTTCAATACCTTCGAGGGCGGCGCCATTGTCTGCCCGGACGCAAAGACCAAACAGCGTATCGATTACCTGAAAAACTTCGGTTTCGCCGACGAGGTGACCGTGGTCGCGCCAGGCATCAACGGCAAGATGAGCGAAATCAACGCCGCGTTCGGTCTGTTGCAGCTCAACTACATCGACGGCGCCCTGGCGCGCAGAAAACAGATCGACACGATGTACCGCGAAGTCATCGCCGACATGCCCGGCCTGCACTTGTTGTACTCGCCAAGCGATGATCACAATTTTTCCTACTTTCCGGTGGTCGTCGGTGACGACTTCCCGCTGTCGCGGGACGAACTGTTCGAACGCTTCCGCGCCCAAGACATTCTGGTCAGGCGTTATTTCTACCCGCTGATCTCAACGTTCCCGATGTATCGCAACCTGGCGTCGGCCAAACCAGAAGGCCTCAAGGTGGCGACCGAAACAGCAAGCCGCATCCTGTGTCTGCCGATTTTCGATGCGCTGAACCCCCAGGATTTTGCCAGCATCGTCGACGTCCTGCGCACAGCCGTGAGCGAACACCCTTAGCGACCGGCGAATCAAGGCATGTATCCCGTCAACCGGACGCTGCCTGCACAGCCACCCTGCCCGCGCGCCCGAACGCTTCGCCAAGAAACAGAGGCCGCTCCATCAGATGTCAAGGATTCAGATGAACGCTTCACGCCTGGTCAGCATCGTCATTCCAGCCTATAAGCCCGCCTACTTCGAGATCGCCCTGCGCAGCGCTTTCGCGCAAGACTACGAGCAGATAGAAATCGTGATCTGCGATGACTGCCGCGACGACGGCATCACCAGCCTGGTGCAACAGCTGACCCCGCAGAGCCCCTGGCCGATCCGCTATTTCCGCAACGAGCACTCGCTGGGCGAAGCCTTGAACGTCGCACGCGGTGTGCGCGAAGCCCAAGGCGAATACGTCAAGTTTCTCTACGATGACGACATGCTGGAGCCTGACTGTGTCAGCAGCCTGGTTGCCTTGCTGCACGGACATCCGGACATCTCCCTCGCCGCTGGCACACGGCGGCTGTTCGATGAAAACGGTGAGTTCCTGCCGGACAACCTGCTGACGTATTTCCCTTTCGAAAACGATGTAGTGATCCACGGTCCCGAGCTGGTCGCGTTGTTGTCGGAACTTCCCTTGACCTTCATGGGTGAGCCGAGCTCGGTCATGTGTCGGCGGGCCGATGTGCTGGCCTACGGTCAGGACATCATGTCACTCAAAGGGCAGACCATTCATTGGCTGGGCGACATCAGCCTTTATGTGAAGCTACTGCGCCAGGGCAACCTGGCGCTGCTCAAGCGCCCGCTTTCCCGGTTTCGCATGACCGATACGCAAAGCAGCAGCATCGCTCGCGCCACGCCGAAAATCGCCAGGGAGGGCCACGCCAACTACTACCGCATCACCAAAGAGCTCGAATGGCTGCGGGACCGTTGGCGCAACGGCGATGTAAAAATCGCGCCACTGAGCGATCGTGAAAACTTCGCCGCCTTCAACCTGCGGGCGTATTACCTGGAAAAATCCGTGACCGAATTGCGTCACGATCAGATTCTGGAATGGACCGAGAAGCGCCGCCCCACCGGCCCTCAGAAACCGCACATCGTCCGCTATTTTCAATCGCACCACGGCGCCCCCCGTATGGCGATTGTCGTCACGGATCTACACGGGCGGGCGCTGCCTTTGCAACGGACTCTGGCCAGTATCGAGACGACTATGCGCAGCTGGATGCCGCCCCAGGTTTTCGTGTTATACGACGGCGCCAACGGTCAACCGGAGGCGTCGGACAACGCCATTTTTTTGCCAGTGGCACGCCAGAACCCTGCGTCACAATTGAACAGAGTACTTGAAGAGGACAGCTTCGACTGGTTCATGCTGATCGACGCCGGTTCGATCCTCAACGCCGCCGGTGTCCTCAAGGCCGCTGTCATAATCACCGAAACACCGACCATTCGCGCACTGTTCGCCGATGAAATCGCGCAGACCAGCGAACCTTCCTCGGAAGTGATGCTGCGACCGGATTTCAACCTGGACTATTTGCTGAGTTTTCCGCAAGCCATGTCCCGGCACTGGATCTTCAACCGTTACTCCGTGATGGATGCGGGTCGCTTCGACGAACATTGTCCCCAGGCCATGGAGCTGGACCTGATTCTTCGATTGATCGAGCACGAAGGCCTGAGCGGGCTGGAGCATGTTGCCGAACCCCTGGTCATCTATTCGCCCGAACCTGGCGAAAGCAATCCGGATGAAGCGCGGACGCTGCAACGCCACCTGCTCGCTCGTGGTTACACGAACGGTCAGGTCATCGAATCACGGCCACGGCACTACCGGATCCATTACGGTCACGCCGCGCAGCCCAAGGCGACGATCATCGTCACCAGCCGCGACCAGATTCTGCTGCTGCAACGTTGCGTAGAAAGCATTCTGGAAAAAACCACCTACCCTCGCTACGAAATCATCATCGCCGACAACGACAGCCAGGACCCGCTCGCAGTCGAATGGCTCAACGGCGTCGAAGCGATGCAACTGGAACAGGTGCGTGTGCTGCGCTGTCCCGCTGACCTGACACCCTCGGCCACCTATAACCGCGCGGCGCAACAGGCCAGCGGTGACTATCTGGTGCTGCTGAGCCCTCGCACCGCAGTGTTGCACGGCGACTGGCTGGACAACCTGCTCAACCATGCCCAACGTCCTGAGGTCGGCGTGGTCGGTGCCAAACTGCTGGCCCCGGATAACACGATCCAGCACGCGGGAATTGTCCTCGGGCTGGGGGCGCCAGCGACCCGCTTGTTCGGCGGACAAAGCGCGACCAGTGACGGCTACATGCAACGACTGGCGGTCGATCAGAACTACAGCGCGGTCAACGATGCATGCCTGATGATCAGCGCCGCCCTGTATGAGGCGCTGGGCGGCATGGACGAGGGTGACTTCAGTGAAGTTCTTGGCGATGTCGACCTGTGCCTGCGGGTCAAAGACACGGGACGGCTGATTGTCTGGACGCCCCACACGGTATTGCTGCATGAGGCGCCAGCAGGGGTTCAGACGCCGGAGCAAACCGCGCTGGCGTTCTATGAAAAATGGCTCAACGCCGTCGCACACGATCCAGCGTACAACGACAACTTCTCCTCCCGAACCCAGAGTCTGCAGCTGGAAACCAACACCGAACTGACTTGGCGACCGCTGTCATGGCGGCCTGCGCCGGTGGTACTCGCGCATCCCTACGACCTGGCAAAATCAACAACGCGATTGTCAGGTCCGCTCAGACAACTGGCCGAAGAGCTGTCTATCGAGACCGTGATCACACCGGATCTACTGACCATCACCGAATTCGCTCGTCTGAAGCCCGACACGGTGATCCTGCAACATCCGCTGACCGACGCGACGCTGCACAACCTGAGCACCACCCGAGCGCTGAGCAAGGCGTTGCGCATCTACGATCTCAGCGAATACCCCGCCTCATCCTCGCAACGAGCGGGCGCGCCGTCGGACGAACAGATACGCCACGGGTTGAAGACCGGGCTGCCCCTGATGGACAAGGTCATCGTTTCGAGCCCCGGGCTGGCCGACCTGCTGAGTTCGTTCCATCCGCGTATTCATGTCATCGAAGATCGCCTCGAATCGCGCTGGCGGGACATTCAGGGCTATAGCTACGCCCTGCCTCATGGCAAACCCCGAATCGGCTGGGTGGGTAATGCCGCTCAGGTGGGAGAGCTGGCATTGATCGAAGACGTGATCAAAGCGCTGGCCAACGAGGTCGAATGGATCATCATGGGCCCCTGCCCCGAATCACTTCGACCCTACATCCATGAATGGCGAAGCGCGGTGGAGGGTGAGCTGTATCCGGGCGTCCTTGCCTCTCTTGATCTGAACATAGCGTTGATCCCGGCAGGCGAAAGCCCGTTCAGCGAGCACCGCGGCCCACGCTTGGCCCTTGAGCTCGGCGCCTGCGGCTACCCGGTCATCGCCAGCGACGTGCAAGGGATGCGCAATACATTGCCACTGACCCGCGTACCCAACACGCCTCAGGCGTGGATCGACGCGATTGCGATGCACCTCAGTGATCCCGACGAGTCGAATCGGCTCGGCCAGGCCTTGCAACACCACGTGCTGAACCACTGGATGCTGGACGAAGCGCATCTGCAACGATGGCATACCGCATTGCTCGAACATTGAGCGCATACAAAAAGGGCTCCTTGCAGGGAGCCCTCCGGATGACGTATCTGCCCTTAGCCTACCAGCGTATGACGCAACCACCCCACGAATAGCCGACACCAAAGCCCACGGCGGTAATCACTTTGCCGCGCTGGACCTGGCCCTTCTCCAGCGCCTCTTTCAACGCAATGGGGATGCTGCATGAGACCGTGTTGCCGCAGTGCTTGAACTCGGTGATGAACTTCTCCGGCGCCAGTTTCAAGCGACGGCGCAGCGCTTCGAGCATGAACTGATTGGCCTGGTGGAAGACGAACAGATCAGAGTCCTGGACCGTGAATTGCTCGTCGAACAGCGAGGCGAACAGCACAGGGACCCGGGTCATCGAAAACTCGAAAATCGCCGGGCCGTTCATATACAGGTCGGCATCGGAGCGGACATTGCCGCTGTCGTCTTCGTACTCGGCGGGGATTTCTCCGGCGACCATTGGCCTGCGGGCGGCCCCCATCGGCACGATCAGGTTCTGCGCACCCGCACCATCGCTGCCGTACCGAAAGCGGTCCAGATACGGCCCCTGTTCGTCCGACGCCTTGATCAAGGTCGCCGCCGCCGCATCGCCAAACAGGGTACGAACGCTCTTGTCCCCCGGGTTGATGTAACGGCTGTAAGTCTCGGCGGTGATCAGCAGGACGTTCTTGCACTGCCCCGACTCGATGAACCCCTTGGCCAGCCCCAGCCCGTAGATGAAGCCCGAGCACCCCTGGTTGAAATCGAACGCGGCGCAGTGCTGCGGCAGCTGTAAACGATGCTGAAGAATGCACGCCGTGGCCGGAAGCATGTAGTCAGGGCTCTGGGTGCAATAGATCAGGCAATCGATCTCATCGCGTGCCGTGTCGCTGTTGGCGAACAGTTTTTCGCAGGCACGAAACGCCAGATCGGAAGCCGTCTCGTCATCGGCCACAATACGCCGTTCATTGATGCCGGTTTTCTGGAAGATTTTCTCGACGTCCCACTCCGGGAAGTCCTGCGCCAGCATCTGGTTATCCAGCACGCGTTCGGGCAGCTCGTATTCTATTTCGCAGATTCGCGCGTAACGGGCCATGGGTTCTTTATCCTGAAATCCGCTTGGCCGGCACGCCGAACACCACGTCGCCGGGTTTCACTGCACGCAACACCACGCTGCCCGCCCCCACAACCGCGCCCTTGCCCACACGAACCTTGGGCAGGACCGAGGAGCGCGAGCCCATGAACACTTCTTCTTCCAGCACCGCGGCACCGGTGAGATCGCAATGGCCACTGAGGGTGGAAAAATCGCCGATGGCGGTGTCATGGCCGATGGTGCACAGGGAGTTCACGGTCACGAAATCGCCGATGGTGAGGTCCACCGACAACACCGAAAAAGGACAGACCAGCACGCCGCGACCGATCCGGACGTTCTCGCCGACAATGGCTGTCGGGTGAATCAGCGTGAAGAACCGCGCGCCTTTGGCCAGTAGCTTCTCGACCACGTACTTCTTGTCGGACGGCTTGCCGATGGCGATGAGCAGCAGCTCGTCGTCGGCAGGCTCATAGGCATCGATGGTCGACAGGATGTCGGCGTAATGATTGAAGCGATTGAGCGACAGGCTGCCGTCGTCCAGGAAGCCGCCAATCATGTACCCCGGGTTGTGCTCGACCCAGTCCTTGAGCCAGGAGTGAACCTCCCGCCCCAGACCTCCGGCGCCCACGATGATCAGTTTTTTGACGTTCATTCGGCCAGGTAACCTCCATCGACAACCAGTGAGGTGCCCGTGACCCACCGGGCTGCCGGAGACAGCAGGTAATTGACGGCATAGGCCACATCCTGCGGACGGCCAAGGCCCAGCGGGTGTTTGCGCTCGATGGCGGCCATGGAGTCTTCGCCCACCAGCCCTTCGAGTTTCTGCGCCATCTCGGTCCTGACCACACCGGGGGCCACCGCGTTGACGCGAATGCCTTCGCGGGCCAGTTCCAGAGCGGCAGCACGCACCATCGACTCCACTGCACCTTTGCTCGCGCAGTAGCCCATCAGTGCCGGTTGGGCGACCTGCGCCATGACCGACGACAGCATCACGATGCTCGACGGGGAACGACACACGCCCTTCTGCCTGAAGGCCTTGATCAGCGAAAAACCGGAGGTGACGTTGGTCGCGAAAATCTTCTCCCAGTGTTCGAGCCCCATGGCGCGAATCGGCAGCGGTAACTGCACTCCCGCCGCGTGCACCAGCCCGTCCAGTGGCGATGACGCCTGAACCTGTTTTTTCATCCAGGCGGACACGTCGGCCCCGCCGAGAAAATCAAACTCGTGGGCCGCATGCCCCTGCCCGTGCAACTGGCTGAGGGTTTCATCGAGCCGCTGTGCATCGCGGGCCACTGCGACGATTCGCGCACCCTGCCGACTGAGCCAGATCGCGACCTCGCGGCCTATGCCGGAGGATGCGCCAGTGACCAGAATGGACTGTCCATCCAGCGAAAAAGGATTGATCTGCACTTACGCCTCGCTACTGTCTTGACCAACCAGGGTCAGTGGGCTGATCCGGGTGTTGTCGAAGTTCACCACGCAGCCTGCCCATGAATACCCCACGCCAAATCCGGCGAGCAGGTAGTGGCCTTGCAGGGTCGCAGTGTCGCCATTGGCGTCCAGACTCAGCGCCAGCGGGATCGACGCGCTGCTGGTGTTGCCCACCTGCTGGAGGTTGAGCACGACCTTCTCGGGCGCCACTTTGGCTTTTTTCGCCAAGTGCTCAAGCATGAATTTGTTGGCCTGATGGAACACATACTTGTTGATCGAGAGCTGTTGCTCGACGGCGCATTTTTCCAGCGCACGTACCAGCGGCGGGACCCGAGCCAGGGTGAACGCGAAGATTTCCGCGCCATCCATGTACAGATCGAACGGCCCTCGCACACCGGCTTCGGAAGTCGAACCGTCGGCGCCTCTGCGGTCACGGAAAGCCCCGCCCGGCACCACCAGGTTCTTCTCGCCACGGCCGTCGGTCCCCAGCACGAAAGGCGTGCCGGCATTCGACGGGTCATGCTCCAGCAAGGTCGCCGACCCGGCATCGCCGAACAGCGCGGCAACAGACCGGTCTTGTGGGGCCACCAGCTTGCTGATCGTGTCGCCAACCAGCAACAGAACGCGTTTGCTGCCGCCGCTGGCAATCATCGCCGACGCCATCCACAGGCCGTAGACATAACCCGAACAGCCCATGTTGACGTCGAGCGCAGCAGTAGTCACCGGCAGGCCGAGGCGGCGCTGCAACGTGCACGCTGTCGCCGGGAGCACATAGTCCGGGGTCTGCGAGATGAAAATCAGAGTATCGATCGACGCCTTGTCGACATCCAGATCATCGAACAGGCGTTGCGCAGCCTCCACACACAAATCGGAGGTGCATTGGTCGTCGACCACATGGCGTCGTTCGATGCCTGTGCTGGCCATGATCTTGGCCACACTGTCTTCGCCAAACCGGGTGTTCAGGTCGGCGACTTGCGACACCGTTGCCGGCAACGCGCAGGCGATACCCCGCACCTTGACCCCGGAAATACTGCGCACTGCGTCATCGGTACTGCCTGCGACGCTACTCATACGGGCTCCTCGCCAGTTGTTGCAATGAGACCGCCCTGCTGTGCCCACTCAGCGCATGACGCCCGAAAATGCAGAAGCTTGGCTTCCGTCGAGCTGTAATAACGGGGGGCATCCCAGGACCAGGTATCACCAGGAATTCTCTTGCAGATGGAATGATCCTCATCGAACACGGCGCGATTGTTCTCGGCCGTCGAGGTCATGAACGTGGAAACGATTTCCGCGTAGCGATCAGACGCCGCGCTCAAGGGAAACAACTGGCTTGTAAACCAGGTACGGTCATCGCGCGCAGACGGAAAAAAGCTCTGCATCGACCAGGAATAACCATACGTGGAAGACAGCATCGAAAACGGATACAGAAAAATGCTGGCGTAACCGGCAAACGCCTCGCGAGGCACGAAAAACCGCGAAAGGCTCTCCAGACGCCGGGCCACCCGCTCGTTCTCGACAGGCGAATACCAGATCGAATTTTCGCCATAAAACACGTTCTCGCCCCGGCCCAGCTTCAGCGTGGCCAACGTGTCGCGATGCACCAGCGGGATGTGATACGGCTCAAGAGCGTTTTCCAGCGAGATCGTCCAGTCGGATTCAAACTCATAGCGGTTGAAGTCCGACATCTTTCCAAGGCTGGGCGTCGTGCGCTCGAGCAGATCGTGGATATCCTTGCCCAACTGGTCGAGCAACGACGAACGCGGTTCGATGGCAAAGAACACCAGCTCACCGCAGTAAGCCAGTTTGAAAAAATTCAGGTTGGCCTTGCCGATATCGCAGCCTGTAAAGCTTTTGGCATCGGGAATGCGCAGCTGCCCTGCCGAATAATTCCAGCCGTGATAAGGGCAGAGGATTCTCTGACGCCCGCTGTCTTCGGTGAAAAAACGCGTGCCACGGTGCGGGCAACGGTTGTCGAAGGCAATGAGGTTGCCAGCGTCGTTGAACACGACCACCTCGAAATCCAGGACGTTGAAACGCACGAAATCCTTGTCGTCAGCGACCTGGGACTTGAGGCAGAGCGGGTGCCAGTAGGCTTTCACCAACGCTGGCGCGATCTGTTTGGATTTCGTGCGTTTCATGATCGTGTCCAGAAAACAGGGGCGTTAGAGGGTTACTCGGCAACCAACGAGATAACGTCCCTGACCGTGACGCACTTGTTCAGGCGAGAGGCGGACAGCGTCTTGTTCAGGTGCTCATCGGCCATGGCCATGAACGTCACCAGCGCAATCGAATCCCAATCCAGCGGCTGATCGACCGTCAGCGTGCCAGCCTTCGCTTCCATCGCTTCTTCGATCAAAGCTACAACTTTCTCTTCCATCACTTGCCACTCCACAAAACATGATCGGACGCCTTCGCCGATGCGTGACTGCACTGAAGCAAGATCCGAACCAAAGACGGAAAACAGGCTTTAAAGCCATACGATGCAAGGCTTTCAGGCGGGGGAAGAGAAAATACGAGAGGGAGCAAGAGACAAAAAAACGGCACGTCAGACATCAAGGTTCGCGGCCGCCAAAAGGCTGCACATGCGTGCTCACAGTTTATACTCGCGTTGGCCTCATCAGCGGAGCCAAGGCACTTGCGTCACTGAGACTCACTGTCTGGCTTTCTGGGGTAGCCAGCCTGTAGTTGGGCCAGTTGCTTTTCGTATTTGACGATCTTGAGAATGCGCGAGCTGACAAAATGGCGGGTGATGTTTTTCGGCGAGTAGAACACATCAGTCTGCCATTGGCCGCAGATGAGTTCTTGCCCCGTGGGATCATCGGCTGGCTGCAAGATCATATCCGCCATGATTCTATTGATGCCTGACACGTTCGGGCCCGACTCATGCCACAGATGGCTGTTCATGATGACGAAGTCACCCGGTGCCAGTTCCGGGGTCACCGTGGGCCATTGCATGTCGAAACTGCAAGGGTCAATCTCACCCGCGTCACCCAACATGCCCAGACGATGCGAACCTACGTGAAACGTCAGGCCACCGTTGTCTCTGTTCACGACACTCAGCGGCACGAAAACACTGCACTTGTTCAAGTTGCCCACGTGATAGCAGCTGTCCTGATGCAGGAACACCTTGTTCGGACTCAATGCATCCTTGATCACGAAACGGTGGTTGTACAACGCGATGTGATCGCCCAGGAGCGGCTTAAGGGTATGTGCGAAAACGGGCTCGCGGTAGAGGTGCGCAAGCCCCTGCGGCAACCGCTCGTTGAGCGACACAGGGTTTGCGCGATTGACATCCCGCCCCCGCTCCAGCACAGAGGCATAGAACGCATCCCACTCACGCTGCCACCCACCGATGACATCTTGAGCAATGGCATTGCGCACGATGAACACGCCAGTCTTGCGAAACACATCGGGATCGAACGTCTCACCAGTCAGCTGCGGGACAAGCGCGTGCAACGCCTCCATCGAATTATTCATCGCCAACGTCATATGAAACGGAACTTCAATTCGCTGTCTTGGGTTTGCTTGAACTTGTTGCAGCGTGCCAACACATTGTACTTGATCGGAAACAGCTCACGCTCCGGCGATTCGAGAATGTCGATTTCAACAATATCAAAGTCACGCAGCAGCACATTCCAGCCATGTTCGGTAATACGCCAGCAATCAGGCGACGGGCCATGAATGCGCCAGTTCAACGGCGCGGAGATCAACAGATATCCCTCATGCTTAAGCACGCGACGCAACTCTTTGATCGTATCGAAAGGATTGAGCGTGTGCTCGATGACCTCAAGACACACAACACAGTCGTAGGCACTGTCAGCAATGAATGTGTTTACTTTGGTGATATCACCAACAAGCGTTGGCTCGTAGGTATCAACGATATCGAACGTGTCCACAGCGAAGTTGCTGAAGCTTTCTCTGACCTTGGAACGGTCCTGAGGTCCCACTTCCAGCAGCTTACCTGTCTGATCAGCAAGCAACCGGGCAGTGCGAGTCACGAAATCATTGAGGTGATCGCGGGCCAGCTGAAACGTATCGTTATCGAATTTCGACGGTGTCGCCATGATGAATCCTGGTGTCTGCGCGAGGCAGTAATTGAGATGTAATCGGCGCGAAGCCAAACGCCTTGTCTTTCGCGTATCGGCCCCACGTCGGCGATCATTAATTTACTCAAACACGCTTTTGTCTTGGCCTCAAGGGGTAACGCGCTCGACGGTCATGAGTGCACCTTGCCGCACAAGGCGCCCGGATGGGGTCCTGATCCGGCCCGGCGGGCTTGGCCGGCTTATTGCTACACAGGTCGATTACAGGTTGTGCGTCATTTTCATGGCGGGTGCTTTCGCGCCTGCCGACGGCTGCGCGAATGCGTGCCTGGACGTCGCACACGACAATTTTTATCTACGGAAACCAAGATGGATTCTCAACGACTGGTCAGTGTCGTCATCGCTGTCTGCCGCACCGAGTTTTTCGAAACCGCCTTGCGCAGCGTGATCGAGCAAACCCACGACGCGATCGAAATCGTGATTTGCGATGACACCCGCGATGGTCTGGCGGAGATGGTCGTCGACCTGTACCGGGCCTCGTGTCCGTGGCCGGTGCGCTACCTGCGCAACGAGAGTCCGCTGGGTGCCGATGGGTGTTTTCTGCGCGGGATCGGTGAATCGGCCGGCCGCTACATCAAGTTTCTGTCGGGTGATGCCCTCCTCGGCCCGGACTGCATCAAACAGATGGTCACCGCGCTGCAGGCAAGCCCCGATGCCCGCCTGGTATCAGCCCATCGTCAGTGGCTCGATGCAGACGGCACCTTGCTGGCGGAGAATCTGGCCACGCGTTTTCGCGTCCCCGAGCCGACGGTCTTGCGCGGGCCCGAGGTGGTCGCCGTGCTGGGCGAGTTCACCTGCAATTTCATCGGTGAACTGAGTAGCGTGCTGTGCCGTCGCGACGACTTCGTGGCGCTGGGGGACAACGCGTTCTGCCTGAGCGGCGAGTCGCTGGGGATGCTGAGCCCGCTGGCGCTGTACGCTCATCTGCTGCACGACGGCGATTTGATTCTGCTGCCCTCGACCCTGTCGGCCAGCCGGATCGCCCCACACGGCTTCAGCGACCAAGGCATCGAAATCGCAGGTGCGGACACCGAATTCGTCCACCGTTTTCACCGCCTGATTCGTCAGCTCGGCTGGGGTAGCACCACACTGGCCAACGGCTGGGTAGGGACGCGCCCGCTGGCCGCCGCTCAGGATTTCACCGCTTTCGATTTGCAGGGCAACCTGTCGGCACCCGCGCCACAGCGTCTGAATCCGCAACAGGTACAGGCCTGGCTGAATCACCGCACGCCCACCGCGGCACAGCAAACCGAGATCCACCGGGGCCTCAGCGAAGCGGGCACTCCTTCGCTGCTGGTGATCATCAAGGATGCGGACAACCTCCCGGACAACGTTCAGCGGACCCTCGACAGTTTCGATCCCCAAAACCCGTTGTTTGCCTTGCTCCACGTGGTAGTGATTTCGTCAGCAAGCGCGCTGCCGCAAAGCCCCCTGGGCCCTCGCCTGAGCCTGATAACGTCGAGCGGGCACGACATGGCGCGGCTGATGAACCGGGTCGTCGAGGAGCACAACTTCGACTGGCTGATGGTCGTCGATGCGGGCACGCAATTCACGCCGTTCGGGCTCACGGCCTGCGCGCTGGAACTGGCCCGCTCGCCTGACTGCGCTCTGGCGTTCGCCGACCAGATGTTCCGCCACCCCAAAGGTGGCTTGAGCTCGGCGTTGCGCGCTGATTTCAACCTCGACTATTTGTTGAGCTATCCCCTCGTGGCCGCCGCTCACTGGCTGCTGCGGCGTACGACGCTGCTCGAGCTGGGAGGCTTTGATGCGCATTTCAGCGATGCGGCCGAGTTCGACCTGATTCTGCGCTGGGTGGAGCGCGAGGGTTCAGACCGGATCACTCACATCTGCGAGCCGCTGCTGGTCTGCGACCTGCCGGCGACGACCGCCAATGCTCATGAAATCGACACGCTCCTGCGGCATCTCAAGGTACGCGGCTACCCTAACGCCGAAGTCGTGCATACGCTGTCGCGGCGTTACCACGTGCTCTACGGCCATACCGCGCAACCGCTGGTCTCGATCATCGTCCCCACCAAGGATCAACTGCCGTTCCTGCGCCGCTGCGTCGAAACCCTGCTGCACAAGACCCGCTATCCCCACTACGAGCTGCTGATCGTCGACAACAACAGCGAAACCCCCGAAGCCCTCGAATGGCTGGCGCACATCGAAGCCATGGGTTCGCAGCAGGTTCGGGTGATCCGCTACCCGCATCCGTTCAATTATTCGCGCATCAATAACGTCGCAGCGGCCCAGTCCAGGGGCGAATACCTGGTACTGCTGAACAACGACACAGCGATCATTCACGAGCGCTGGCTGGATGAACTGCTCAATCACGCGCTCCGCCCGGAAGTCGGTGTGGTCGGCGCCAAGCTGCTGTACCCCAACGGCCGTATGCAACACGCCGGGGTCCGCCTGGGAATGGATGGCCCCGCCGGTCATCAACACATTGGCGAGCCCCAGCACATTCAGGGTTACCTGCAGCGGGTTCAGGTCGATCAGGACCTCAGCGCTGTCACGGCCGCCTGCCTGATGGTCCGCCGCTCCATTTATGAAGAGGTCGGCGGGCTGGACGAGCACGCGTTCGTGGTGTCCTACAACGATGTCGATCTGTGTCTTAAAGTCGGCGAACGCGGGTTTCTCAACGTCTGGACCCCTCACTCGGTCTTGATCCACGAAGGCAGCGTCAGCCAGACCCACGTCGACACCGCCGCCCATCAGGTCAAGCGCAAGCGCTTCATGGGCGAACAATTGGCGATGTACCGCAAGTGGCTGCCGCTGATCGGACGCGACCCGGCGTTCAATCCCAATCTGTCGTTCGATTTGCAGTCCATCGAACTGGAATTGAACATGCAGCTGGTCTGGCGTCCGATGGCGTGGCGTCGCTCGCCGGTGGTGCTAGCCTATCCTGATGGCCTGTGGGCAGCCCCCCACGAGCGAGTCATCGCGCCTCTGCAGGCCCTCGAACAGCGAGGTGTCGTCGAGGCGAGCCTGAGCAACGCGCAATTGTCGATCCCCGAGCAAGCACGTCTAAAGCCCGACGTCATCGTCTTCCAGGCCCGTCTCGACGAGGCATTCGTGCAAACCGTCGCCCGTGCCCGGCTGCTGGAGGACGTGTTCGTCGTGCTGGATCTCAACGATGTCCACCTGGCCACTGACGCGCCAGGCCATGATGCGTTTGCCTTCAGTGCCGAGCGGATTGAGCTGCTGCAAGTGATCCTGCAACAAGTGGATCGGGTCGTGGCCTGCACCCAGATGCTGGCCGACATTGCCCGGGAATTTCATGCCGATGTGCGTCTGGTGCCGTCATGCCTGAGCGCGGATGCCTGGGGCCACCTGACCTGCGCGCGCGGTCAGGGTCACAAGCCGCGCGTTGGGCTGGTCAGTGACAACTGGCAGGCGCAGGATTTGCACCTGATCCTTCCCGTGGTCGAAGCGCTCGGCAATGAAGTCGAGTGGATCGTCATGGGCGATCACCAAGGTGTGTTGCGCTCCTACAGCCATGAACATCACCCATTGCCGGGCGCCGATCAGTATCCAAATGCCGTGGCCGCGCTGAATCTCGACCTGGCGCTGCTACCTGCCGTCGATAACCTGTTCAGCACATGTCGAAGCCCGCTCGCCGTGCTGCAGCTGGGCAGCTGCGGGGTGCCCGTGGTGTGCAGCGACGTGCGGGCATTCGCCGGTGAGTTGCCGATTATTCGCGTGCCCAACACACTGCCCGACTGGGTCGACGCCATTCGCGCCCATACCCTGAACCTGTCGACCGCCGCGCTACTGGGTGACCGCTTGCGCGAGCAGGTGCTCAGTGAGGGCATGCTCGATGATGCCGCCATCCAGGCCTGGCAGCACGCGTGGCTGCCTGAGCGCTGATCCGCAAGCCCTGCTGTGCCAAGGTGCCTGATAACTCACAGGTCGCGCACCACCCGCCGGGTGCGATACCCACCTGGACTCTCCCCCGTCCACTTCTTGAACGCCCGGTGAAACGCGCTGGGCTCCTGGAAGCCCACCAGGGCTGCGATGTCCACCACGCTCATGTCGGTTTCGCGCAGTTTCTGTTGGGCGATGCCTCGACGCACGTCGTCCTTGATGCCCTGGAACGCACAACCCTCGCGCTCCAGTCGCCGTCGGAAGGTGGTCGGGCTGAGTTTCAGTTCGGCTGCCATCTCCAGCAGCGTCGGCCAATGGCCGTAATGACTGCTGCGCAGGCGCTGATACACCTGGGACGCCAGCCCACGCTGATTGCGGAAGCGGATCACCAGCCACTGCGGCGCAGTGCGCAGGAACGACTTGAGCGACGGCAGCGATTGCACCACCGGCAGACGCAGGTAGTGGCTGGAAAACTCGACCTCGGTGCGCGCCTCGCCGAACCCCAGATTGAAGCCCCAGAGCAACGAGTCATCGCTCAGCCGTTCGCGGGTGTGGCGAAAATGGGCGCGATCAATGCTGATGCGTCGCCCGCCCAGCCAGCACAACAGGCTGATCATCAGCAGCAGAAAGGTCTCTTCGCCAAACCGGCGCTTGACCGGGTCGGTGGCGTGGTTGTCCACGGCGATAATGGCCCGCTGGCCGCGCACCACCAGGCTGCCACGAAAATCCTTGAGGAACAGGCCGAAGTTGGCCAGACACTGACGCAGCGCTTTTTCCAGATTGGGCTCCTGGATCAGCCCACGACAGATCAGCGCGAAGCTGCCCAGCGGCATGCCGTGGGAGTCCAGAGCGAAAAACTCGTCGCCCAGCTCCTTGATCTGAATCAGCCACAGGGCCGCGAAGGCGCTGGCAGGCACGCGCGCGGCCGGGTTGTCCAGCAACGCCATGTCGATCCCCGCCCCTTCCAGCACCGATTGCAAACGCAGCGGCTGGTCACGCAAGGCGTGGGTGACCAGATGGACAAAGTAGATCGAGACTGAATCCTTTTCCCGCATGAGCTGCCATTCCCGTTGTCGTTATGAGCCACGACGCTGATGGTAAAGAACGCCAGCCGATCTGGACAGTTTTGGCATAGGCCGCCCTCCAATGCCGATCTAGACTTGCCCGCAAACCGGGCCTGACCGAAATGCCGTCGGTCGCGTCCCCCCCACAAGACATACAACAGGTTTGAGGAGTCGACATGAGCCATCCCGAAGTTTTCGTCGTCAGCGCATTGCGTACCGCCATCGGTGGATTTGGCGGCTCGCTCAAGGACGTCTCGCCCATCGAGCTGGGCACGCAGGTCAGCCGCGCAGCGCTGGCGCAATCGGGGCTGGCCGCCGAACACATCGGCCATGTGGTCATGGGCCACGTGATCCCCACCGAAGTGCGTGACGCCTACCTGTCTCGCGTCATCGCCCTGGAAGCCGGCCTGACCAAGGAAACCCCGGCCATGAACGTCAACCGCCTGTGCGGCTCAGGCCTGCAGGCGATCGTCTCGGCGGCGCAATCCTTGCTCCTGGGCGACGCCAAGGCCGTGCTGGCCGGTGGCGCCGAATCCATGAGCCGTGGCGCCTACATCATGCCCCAGGCCCGCTGGGGCGCGCGCATGGGTAACGTGCAGGCTTACGATTACATGCTCGGCGCCCTGCATGATCCGTTCGCCAACATCCACATGGGCATCACTGCCGAGAACATCGCCGAGAATTACGGCATCACCCGCGCCGATCAGGACGCGCTCGCCCTGACCAGCCAGCAACGCGCCGCCCGCGCCATCGCAGAAGGTCGTTTCGAAGGCCAGATCGTGCCGATCGAAATCGCCACCCGTAAAGGCACTGTGACCTTCGCCCAGGATGAGCATGTACGTGGCGACGTCACCGCCGAGCAACTGGAAAAAATGAAGACGGCGTTCAAGAAGGACGGCACCGTCACCGCTGGCAACGCCTCGGGCCTGAACGACGGCGCTGCCGCGTTAATCATGGCCAACGGCGACACCGTGCGCGAACAGGGCCTCAAGCCGCTCGCGCGTCTGGTGGCTTACGCCCATGCCGGTGTCGAGCCGTCGATGATGGGCCTGGGGCCGATCCCGGCGAGCCGCAAGGTGCTGGAGCGTGCGGGCTTGACCGTAGCTGATCTGGATGTCATCGAATCCAACGAAGCCTTCGCCGCACAGGCCTGCGCCGTCGCCCGTGAGCTGGGCTTCGATCCGGCGAAGGTCAACCCCAACGGTTCGGGCATCTCGTTGGGCCACCCGGTGGGCGCGACTGGCGCGATCATCGCCACCAAAGCCATTCATGAGCTGCACCGCATCGGCGGCCGTTACGCGCTGGTGACCATGTGCATCGGCGGCGGTCAGGGCATCGCCGTGATCTTCGAACGCGTGTGAAGGGGGAGGCTGCCATGACCATGCACCACATTGCCGTGATCGGCGCAGGCACCATGGGCAACGGCATCGCGCAGGTGTGCGCCGTTGCCGGGTTCGAGGTGACCCTGCTCGACATCAGCGACGCAGCACTGGAGCGCGGCCTGGCCACCGTGCGCAAGAACCTGGAGCGCCAGGTCAACAAACACACGCTGACCGCCGAACTGGCCAAAGAGGCGCTGGGGCGCATTCGTTGCACCACCGACTACGCGCAACTCAACGAGCCGCAGGTGGTGATTGAAGCGGCGACCGAAAACCTCGAACTCAAGCTGCGCCTGCTCAAGCAGATAGCGGCCCATGTCGGCACCGATTGCGTGATTGCCTCAAACACCTCATCGCTGTCGATCACTCAACTGGCGGCCAGCGTCAATGACCCCGAGCGCTTCATTGGTCTGCACTTCTTCAACCCGGTGCCGATGATGGGCCTGATTGAAGTCATTCGCGGGCTGCAAACGGCTGACGAAACCCATGTGGTGGCGATCAAACTGGCCGAACGCCTGAACAAGACCGCCATCACCGCGGGCAACCGTCCGGGCTTCGTGGTCAACCGCATCCTGGTGCCGATGATCAACGAAGCGATTCTGGTGCTGCAGGAAGGCCTGGCCACCGCGCAGGACATCGACGACGGCATGCGCCTGGGCTGCAATCAGCCCATCGGCCCGCTGGCGCTGGCGGACCTGATTGGTCTGGACACACTGCTGTCGATCGTCGAAGCCTTCCACGAGGGTTTCAACGACAGCAAATACCGCCCCGCTCCCCTGCTCAAGGAAATGGTCGCGGCGGGGTATCTGGGACGCAAGAGCGGGCGTGGGTTCTTTGTTTATAACTGATGCCTTGCGCCTCAAACCGTAGGAGCGCGCTTGCCCGCGATAGCGTCAGGTCAGACAGCGCAATGTTGATTGGACATCCGCCATCGCGGGCAAGCGCGCTCCTACAGGTCATAAAAAAACCGCAACCTTCACAGGCTGCGGTTTTTTTCGTCCCAAGCGCCCATCAATGGGAGAACAGTGAGTTCCCCACCTTGCCGGCCATCTTCTCCGGCTTGATCAGGAACCGGGCCAGCGCTGGCAGCAGCCACAGCGCGCCGAACATGTTCCACAGCAGCATGAAGGTCAGCATCAGCCCCATGTCGGCCTGGAACTTGATGGCCGAGAAGATCCAGGTGCACACGCCGATCGCCAGGCACAGGCCGGTGAACAGCACCGCTTTACCGGTGGACTTCAACGTCTCGTAGTACGCCTCTTGCAGCGGCAGACCCGCGCGCAAGAAGCTTTCCAGACGACTGTAGATGTAGATGCCGTAATCGACGCCGATCCCCACGCCCAAGGCCACCACCGGCAAGGTCGCAACCTTCACGCCAATGCCCATGAACGCCATCAGCGCGTTGCCAAGCACCGAGGTCAACACCAGTGGAAGGACGATGCACAGCGTCGCGGCCCACGAGCGGAAGGTGATCATGCACATGACCGCCACGCAGATGTACACCAGAATCAGGATGGTCAACTCGGCCTGCTTGATCACCTCGTTGGTCGCGGCCTCGATTCCGGCGTTGCCCGCAGCCAGCAGGAATTCCAGCCCTTCCTTGTTGTTGGCCTTGGCGAAGTCCTGCACCGCATGCACGGCGCGGTCGAGGGTTTCTGCCTTGTGATCATTGAGGAAAATCAGCAACGGCGCGAGGGAACAGGTGTTGTTGTAAAGACCATCAGCGCGGGAGATAGAGCTGTTGAGCACGTCCTTGTTGCGCGACAACGACTCCCACTTCAGGTTGCCCTCGTTCATGCCCTTGATCACCTGCTTGGACACCGTGACCAGCGAGATCGCCGACTGCACGCCGGGGGTATTTTCCATCTTCCACGAGAGCTCGTTGATCGCTGACAGCGTCTGATAGGCCGAGCAGCCTTCGGGCGGGGTCTTGACCATCACCACCAGCACGTCGGAGCTGGTGGAATAGTTGTTGATGATGAAGTTGTTGTCCTGGTTGTAGCGCGAGTCGGGACGCAGCTCCGGCGCACCTTGATCGAGGTCACCGATCTTCAGGTTGTGGCCGTACCAGAGGCCGCCAGCCAGGGCGAGCAGCGACAGGATCACCGACACCCGAGCGACTTTAGGGGCAGCAAAATTCGACAGCAGACGCCAGAATGGGTGTTCGCGAACCGCAGACTCTTTACTGCGAACAATGGCCCTTTTGCTGATGCCTGCGTAGGAAATCGCCACAGGCAGCAGAATCAGGTTGGTGAACACGATGACCGCCACACCGATGGACGCGCCAATGGCCAGCTCGCGAATCACCCCGATGTCGATGATTAGCAAGGTGATGAAGCCCACGGCGTCGGCCAGAATCGCGATCATCCCCGGCAGGAACAACTGGCGGAAGGTACGCCGTGCAGCAGTGAGCGCGTTGTCGGCATCACTGGATTGCAGAGCGATACCGTTGATCTTCTGTACGCCGTGGGAAATGCCGATGGCGAAGATCAGAAACGGTACGAGCATCGAGTAGGGATCGAGCCCAAAGCCCACCACATGCATCAGCCCCAACTGCCAGATCACGGCAATCAGGGTGGTACTCAGCACAGCGATGGTGCTGCGTGTGCAGCGGGTGAACCACATCAGCAGCACGAGGGTGATGAAGAACGCCACGCCGAAGAACATCACCACCATGATCAGGCCGTCGATCAGATCACCGACCTTCTTGGCAAAACCAACAATGTGGATATCGACGTTGGGGTTCTGTGCTTCGTACTTGTCGCGGATCTTCTCTTCCAGTTGATGGGAGAACTGGCGGTAATCCAGCGGCAGCAGCTTGCTCTGATCGTTAGGGTCTGGGTAGAACTCCTGCAGCGGGACGTCGACGATGCTGGATTTGAAATTGTTCGCCACCAGACGCCCGATTTGGCCGGACTTCAGAACGTTGTTGCGCAGCGTGTCCAGGCTGGCCTGGGAGCCGTCGTAGCTCTGCGGAATCACCTCGCCACCGGCAAAGCCCTCCTCCGTCACTTCGGTCCAGCGTACGCTCGGGCTCCACAGTGACTTGAGGCCCGAGCGATCAACACCCGAGATGTAGAACACCTCGTCGTTGATCTGTCGCAGGGTCTCCATGTATTCCTTGGAGAAGATGTCGCCCTGTTTGGCTTGCACCGAAATCCGCACGGTGTTGCCCAGGTTCGCCAGGTCGTTGCGGTGCTCCATCATGTTCTGGATGAAGGGGTGGCCCAGCGGGATCATTTTTTCAAAGCTGGTAGACGGACGAACCAGCGTCGCCTGCCAGAACAGAAAAATACTGACCAGCAGGCAAATCCCGATCACGATCGGGCGATTGTTGAAGATCAATCGCTCGAGCAGTGTCGGCTTGTCATGAGGCTGATGGAGATTGGTCATCTGAAAGCGTCCTCGCCTGGTCAGTTCTTATTGTTGAGCGCTGTCGGCGCCCGTTGGCGAGGTGACGCGAACGCCGCCTTGACCTACCAGAATGAGATTGCCCTTGTTGTCCTCGGTCACGCCGGCGAGCGACAGGCGATCAGGCCGATTGGACACGGTGAACGTCTCACCGTCGTCGGTGCTGCGCATCACGCTGCCACCGTTGCCCACCAGCACGATTGAGTTGTCCGGCATCAGCGACGCGTTGGCGATACTGAACTCCAGCGGCCCGCGTTCACCTTCCAGCGCGATGGGCTCCCAGTTGCTGCCAAAGTCCGTGGAGCGGAACAGGTTGCCGCGCAAGCCATAAGCCAGGAGCGTGTTGGCCTCTGAGGTGCCGACAGCGCCAAACAGTGAGCCTTGGTACGGGCCTTCCAGTTTTTCCCAGGTCTGACCTTCGTCGGCCGAGCGGAACATGCTGCCCATTTCCCCGACGATGAACAGGCCTGCGTCTTTGACGTAAGTGATGCCGTTGAGGTGGTACTGGTCTTCGTTATCCAGGCGATCGCCGATGTCTGCCCAGTGTTGGCCGCCATCGGTTGTATCCAACAGCGCACCATAGGCCCCCACAGCGATTCCGGTATTGAGGTCCTTGAACCAGACATCCAGCAAGGGGGCTTCGCGCTTGAGGTCTTCGAACTGTTTGGTCCAGGTTACGCCGCCATCGCTGCTGGCGAGGATCTGCGCATCATGGCCGACAGCCCAGCCATGTTTGTCATCGACAAAATAGACCGCCGTCAGCAGCTGCCGAGTGGGCACTTTGGCCTGAGTCCAGGTCTTGCCCTGGTCTTCGGAATAGAGGATGTGACCGCGATCACCCACGACCACCATGCGGTCGCCTGCATGAGTGACGTCCAGCAACAGACTGCGGGAAGCTCTGGCGGATTCCAGGGCGAACACACTGGCATCGCCTGCGTTGGCGGGGGCATCAGCGGGCGAGCTGTCCACCGCGAGCGCCGTACTGCAGAAGGCCATTGAGATGAACAACGACAACACAGCATTCAGGGGCTTGCCCGTGTGTAGTGTCCGGGAGTCGTCATTCTTCTCAATGACCACGGACCGAGTGCGCCGCTTGACTGGCTCACGCATGGAGCTTCCCCTTCCTTTATTTTTATTAGGTTCTCCTGGAGGGTCGACCCTTGCTGCAAGCGCTCTAGCCTGCGGGCGGACCTCTCCGAAGCGAACCCATCCTATCCAGCTTTGGAAACGTATGACAATCGACATGACGTTATCTTTTGTTAAGCAACGGCCCGGTGATTGGGGCGTTATCACTGGGACTGATTGGCAACTGTAGCGGCTGGGGTGGGCTGTCGGATGACATACGAGCAAAAGGCCATCCGCCTTGGGAATTTTTAATCGTGCAAAAACAAAACCCCATCTGCGTGAGCAGATGGGGTTCTGGAATTTAATCTTGACGATGACCTACTCTCACATGGG